>CACYGB010000012.1 GCA_902773895.1 uncultured Eubacteriales bacterium | reverse complement strand
GGCGGATGCTTTGCCTGCGGTGAGATCAACCGAAACAAGCAATCTCCCCTGTGGGGAGTTGCGCCGATTGAGGTTGCGGACCGATGGTCCCTGGTTCAGAGGCCCGGGGGCTGAAGAAGCCCACGGCGTATCCCCGTCCCCGTCAGCCGATTTCCGCGCCGTCCGGCATGATGGGATCGGCGGTCAGCAGCCGCAGGGTTTCCGTGCCATCGTCGTTTTGCTTCACGGCGGAAAGCAGCATGCCCTGGCTTTCGATGCCCATGATCTTCCGGGGCGCCAGGTTGGCCAGCAGGATCAGCTTCTTTCCGACCAGTTCTTCCGGAGTATGGAATTTGGCGATCCCGGAGAGCACGGTGCGTTCTTCCGTACCCAAGGACAGGCGGAACTTGAGCAGCTTTTCGCTTTTTTCCACCCGTTCGCAGGTGATGACCCGGGCCACCCGCAGCTGGATCTTCGCAAAATCGTCAAAGGCGATGCAGCCTTCGGGGATTTCGGCCTTTTTCTTTTCCTTCTTTTCCGGCTTCTGCTCCGCCGCGGGCTTTGCTTCCTTCTTTTCCTCTTTCTTTTCTTCCTTATCGCCGTTCAGGGCTTCCAGTTCCTTCTTGATGTCGATGCGGGGGAACAGGGCGTCGCCCTTATGCACCTGCAGCCCCTGGGGCAGCGTGCCGAATTGCTGCAGGCTGTCCCAGGTTTTCAGGTTTTCATCCGCCAGGCCCAGCTGTTCAAAGATACGGCCGGGCGTGGAAGGCATCACAGGCTGAATCAGCACGGCCACGAACCGCACGCACTCCGCCAGCGTACGCAGCACATTGCCCAGCAGCCCCTTCTTTTCCGGGTCCTTGCCCAGAACCCAGGGCTGGGTCAGGTCGATGTACTTGTTGCATTCGCCGATGACCTTCCAGATTTCGGCCAGCGCCTGGGAAAACTGCAGCTTGTCCATTTGTTCTTCCACCAGATGGGGCAGCTGGGCGCAGTGGGCGCGCAGGTCGTCCCCCACGGGTTCCGCCGCAGCCTGATCCCAGGCGGGAATCACGCCGTCAAAATACTTTTCGATCATGGCCACGGTGCGGGAAACCAGATTGCCCAGGTCGTTGGCCAAATCGGCGTTCATGCGGGTCAGGAAGGCTTCGTTGGTGTAGTTGCCGTCGGCGCCGAAGGGCATTTCGCGCATCAGGTAATACCGCAGGGAATCCACGCCGTAGCGGGCCACGATGGGCTGCGGATACACCACATTACCCTTGGATTTGCTCATTTTATCCATGCCGAACAACAGCCAGCCGTGGGCGAACACCTGCTTGGGCAGCGGCAGGCCCAGGGCATGCAGCATGATGGGCCAGTAAATGGTGTGGAAGCGCACGATTTCCTTGCCCACCAGGTGCACGTCGGCGGGCCAGTACTTCTGGAACAGTTCGTCGTGATCGGTGCCGTAGCCCAGGGCGGAAATGTAGTTGCTCAGGGCGTCGATCCACACGTAAACGGTGTGCTTGGGATCAAAATCCACCGGGATACCCCACTTTACGCTGGTGCGGCTGACGCACAGATCCTGCAATCCGGGCTTGAGGAAATTGTTGATCATTTCATTGGCGCGCTTGGCGGGCTGAATGAAATCGGGATGGCTCTCGATATACTCGATCAGCCAGTCCTGGTACTTGCTCATCCGGAAGAAATAGCTTTCCTCCTGCATGGATTCCACAGGCCGGCCGCAGTCCGGGCAGCATTTCACGCCGTCCTTTTCCACCACCTGCGTGGGCGTCCAGAACGATTCGCAGGGCGTACAGTACAAGCCTTCGTACGCGCTCTTGTAAATGTCCCCCTGGTCATAGAACTGCCTGAATACCTTCTGCACCACCTTCATGTGGCGGTCCTGGGAGGTGCGGATGAAATCGTCGTACTGGATGTCCATCAGCTTCCACAGTTTCTGGGTGTTGGCCACAATCTCGTCCACGTAGGCCAGGGGCGTCACGCCCTTTTCGGCCGCTTTCTTTTCGATTTTCTGGCCATGCTCGTCGGTGCCGGTCAGGAAATAGGTGTCGTAGCCCTGCATTTTCTTGAACCGCGCCATGGTGTCGGCCGCCACGGTGGTGTAGGTGTGGCCGATGTGCATGTTGCCGGACGGATAGTAGATGGGCGTGGTGATGTAGTAGGTCTTTTTGTTTTCCATGGGGATCCTCTCCTTTTTCCCGGATGCCGGGGATCAGAAAAGCCCCTGCATCACAGCTTGATGCAGGGGCGTAATTCTACGCGGTACCACCCTGGTTCACGCGCCTTAAAGCGCGCCTTCATTGGGCCTGTATCGGGGCCTGCCGGCCGGGGCTGAACGTGCTTGCCCCGGCATGCTCCGGGGCCATGTTCCCCTGCGCCTCCGCCGCCGCCTTTCACCTGCCGCGGCTCTCTTTGGACGGCTGAGCAAGGTACTCTCCCCTTCCTTGCATGTACCGTATTATCTTACTTTTTTCTGTCCCGCTTGTCAAGCAAAAAAAGAAAAGCAGGGGGGGTTCCCCCTGCTTTCCGTTGTTTGGAATGATCTCAGGCGGCAGGCTGTTCTTCTGTGGAGGTTTCTTCCGCGGGGGTTTCTTCCGTCAGGTTCTCCACGGCTTCGTCCACTTTTTCTTCCAGTTCATTCAGGATCACTTCGCCGGCGCCGTCCTCGGTGGCCACCTTGTCTTCCAGATTATCCCGCTTGGCGCAGAAGTAGCACAGCTTCACCCGGTTGGCGGCGATGGCCTGCTCCACGGTGCCGGCCACCAGCTCGTCGGTCTGGTTCAGGGTCTGGCAGTCGTCATGGGTATGATAGGCCTTGCCGGAGCGGGTGTTGGTCCAGAACACTGTGGTAGTGATGGCTTCCATGGCCGCTTCCTTCTGTTCCTTGGACACAGGATTCCAGTCGATGCCCGTCGCGCCGCCGATCAGCAGCGCCACAACCGCGGCGATGATGCCGATCTTCTTCAGCTTGGGGTCGGCGTCCTTGTTGGTAGCCAGGATCACAATAAAGGGCACGAAGGCCAGCACGGCCACGATAAGGCCCAGGTTGTTCCACAGCCAGAACTTCAGCTTGTTCTTTTCCGATACGGGGTTGATATGGTTGGCTTTCTTCCACAGCTGGCTGCCGATAATCAGGCACACCAGATCCAGCGCCAGCAGGATCACCACCGGCAGCCACAGGGGCATCTTGTCCAGGAATTTGGGGGCGAACTTTTGCACCGCCACCAGGATGGCCATCACTTCAAAGCCGATGGCAGCCAGCCACAGCACGATGGCGCCAATGCGTAATCCCGCGGTGCTCTGGTGCGTCTGGTTCAGCAGGGCCTGGGCCACTTCCTTGGCAGCCTGCTCCTTGGTGGTTTGCTGGCCGGTAGTAGCGGAAACGATTTTATGTTCTTTCTTGACGGGCGCTTTCTTTTCCGGCGTCTTGTTTTCCGACATAATCCTTCACTCCAATCTTTTCATTCTCGGGTTCCATCTTATTATACATGAAATTTCTGTATTTTCAATAAATTGTAGAAAACTTTCTTGACGAAACACCATATTCTGTGCATAATGGAGGAAAAAGCAAAGTTCTCCGGGCCGGAGCGCAAGAAACGCGAACCCGGCCCGCAACATGAAAGGAGCCTGACTGAAAATGGATATAAACGCTTTGCTTCCCCTGCTGCTGGGCGGCGACAACGCCAACGAAATCAGCCGCCAGACCGGCGCGTCCACCCAGGACGTCACCAACGTTCTCTCCTCGGCCCTGCCCCAACTGCTGGAAGGCAAGAGCGAAAAGACCACAGCCCGCAGCGTGTCCAAGAGCACCGGCATCGACCTGAACACCATCCTGCGCATTTTCGCCGTGGTGGCGCCCCTGCTGCAAAGCCTGCTGGGCAACAACAGCAATAACAACAGCGGCAACGGCCTGGGCAATCTGCTGGGCGGTTTGCTGGGCGGCGGCAACAGCAGCGGCAACGGCGATTCCGGCCTGGGCAGCCTGCTGGGCGGCTTGCTTGGCGGCGGCAACAGCAGCGGCAACAGCAGCGGCAACAGCGGCAGCGGCGATTCCGGCCTGGGCAGCCTGCTGGGCGGTCTGCTGGGCGGCGGCGACTCCTCCTCCGCTTCGTCCGCTTCTTCCTCGTCCTCCTCCGGCGGCCTGGGCAGCCTGTTTACCGGCCTTTTCGGCGGCGGCATGTCTTCTTCGTCCGAACAGTCGAACGACAAGCCGACGGCATCCGCCGGCACCCAGCCCACCGTGTTCGCCAACCCCAACAAAAAACCGGCGGCGAAAAAGACCGACACCGCCAAGAAACCGGCGGCCAAGACCACCACGGCCGCGAAGAAAACCACCACGGCTGCGGCAAAGAAAACCGCCACAGCCGCCAAGAGTTCCACGACGGCAAAGAAAACCTCTTCCGCCAAGACATCCGCGGCAACGAAGAAAACCACGGCGAAAAAATAAGCTTTTCAAACAAAAACGGCAGACGCAAATCGTATCGCGTCTGCCGTTTTTTATATCCCGTCAGTTTTCAAACAACCGGGGAACCTTTTCCAGCGCTTTATACAGCAGCAGGCCCAGGATGCCGCAGGCAATGACCTCGCCCGCGCCCACCGTCAGCACCAGGTACCACCAGGCATCCGGCACGCCGTACACCTTTTGCAGCACGATCGGAACGATGATCGCGTTGCTCAGCACCGGCGGAATCCAGGCAATCAGCGGCTTGCTGCGCAGCAGCCTGGTGCCGATGGCGCCCAGCAGCGTCGCCAGGCTGCCAAAGACCACATCCCACATAGCGCAGCCGGTGATCAGATTGGCCAGCACGCAGCCCACCGTCAGCCCCGGCACCGCAGCGGCGGTGAAAACCGGCAGAATGGTGAGCGCTTCGGAAAGGCGGACCTGGATTGCTCCGCTGGCCAGGCCGAAAGCCTGCGCCACCAGAGTCAGCACCACATACAGCGCGGCGATGGCCCCACCCAAGGACAGGGTTTTGACATTGAAAGTTTTTTTCATGTCAAATCTCCTTTCTTTTTCAGGCACTCGGCGCTTCGCCGCGCCCGATGAATTGAGCCGATTCACAGTCGGCAGGCGACAATATACCATATTTTTTTCTGAATGACAAGCGTTTTTTCGGTTCATCCTACGGTCAGGACGCATGGAAACGGAATCGACGCGCGGCAGCACCGGATCGGCATCCGTCTTTCAGGGAAAGGCGGTTTCATCCGGGTCACACGGGCCCGGATCCTTCCGGTCCATCGCGGCGGACGGCGCCGTCCGCCGCCGGGCGCCCTTGAAAGGAAAGGAGCGATCGACAACGCCAGATCCCCGGAACCAGTGTATCCATTGCGGCGTGGAATCCTGCAGGCATCTGAAGCAGGAGCAGGGCATCTGCGCCCTGGACAGCATCCAGGTGGCCCCTACCCCCATGGCATACTCCGGCGACCCCGCCGATGAAAGCATGTGCCAGAGCTACGACTGCAAATGAGCAGGCAAAAAAAGCGGCGCTTTCCGCGCCCTGACCCCCTGACGGACCCGGTGGTTTCCGCCACGGAATGTACCTGCATCCAGCAGGCCCTGCCGCCGGAAGACATGCCCAAGGACCCTGAACCGTAAAAAACGCCCCGGGAGATTTGCCTCCCGGGGCGATGCATTTTGGATTATAATCCCAGTTCCTTCCGGTAGCCGTCCAGCTCCCGTTCGTTGCCGTACACGAAGTGATCCGGCAGGATTTCGTTCCAGACCGGCTTGTCCGTGCTGTAATCATGCACGTCCGGATTGTACACCAGCAGCTTCTTGGTGCGCTCCAGGTACGGATTGGGGTTGGGCACGGCGGACAGAAGCGCCTTCGTGTAGGGATGCAGCGGATGGAGGAACAGTTCCTCCGCCTCCGCAAGCTCCACAATGCGGCCCTTGTGGATCACGGCGATCCGGTCCGAAATGAAACGAACCACGCTCAGGTCATGGGCGATGAACATATAGGTCAGGCCGCGCTTCTTTTTCAGGTCGTTGAGCAGGTTCAGCACCTGGGCGCGGATGGACACGTCCAGAGCGGAAATGGGTTCATCCGCCACGATGAACTGGGGCTCCATGATCAGCGCCCGGGCGATGCCGATGCGCTGGCGCTGGCCGCCGGAGAATTCATGGGGGAACCGGCTGGAAAATTCAGGCAGCAGACCCACTTCCTCCAGGGCCTTCTGCACCTTGTCCTGCCGTTCCTTTTCGTCCTTGTACAGGTGGTGGTTGATCAGGCCTTCGGAAACAATATAGTCCACCTTGGCCCGTTCGTTCAGGGAAGCCATGGGATCCTGGAAAATCATCTGGCAGGAACGGATCACCTTCAGGTCCTGTTCCTTCGAGATCTTGCCGTTGATTTTTTCGCCATTCAGGAACACTTCACCGCCGGTGATGGGGTTGATGCGCACCAGGGCGCGGCCGATGGTGGTTTTGCCCGATCCGCTTTCCCCCACCAGGGCAAAGGTTTCGCCCTTGTAGATGGTGAAGTTCACGTCGTCCACGGCCACGAACTTTTTACGGCCGCTGCCGAAAGTGACCTGCATGTTCTTCACGTCGATCAGCGCTTCCCGGTTGGGGTCCAGGTGCGGGTGATAGGCGTTGGGATCGGTGCCCTTGGACTGGCCGTCCCGGCTTTCCAGCAGCTTGATGGCCTGGGGCTGATCCACATGGGGCGCCCGGGGATCCCGCAGCCAGGCTTTCACCTGGTGGGTGGCCGTCACTTCATACATGGGCGGCTCTTCCAGGAAGTCGATGTTCAGGGCGTGCTTGTTGCGGGGGGCAAAGGCGTCGCCCTGGATCTTGTTGAACAGGTTGGGCGGCGTGCCGTCGATAGCCGGCAGCTTTTCGCCCTTGACGCCCAGCTGGGGCAGGGCGGACAGCAGCGCCCAGGTGTAGGGATGCCAGGGGTCGAAGAAGACCTCGCTGGCCATGCCGATTTCAATCACCTGGCCGGCATACATCACCGCCACCCGGTCCGCCACGTTGGCCACCACGCCCAGGTCGTGGGTGATGTAGATGATGGTCATGTTCTGCTCTTTTTGCAGCCGGCGGATCAGATCCAGGATCTGGGCCTGGATGGTCACGTCCAATGCGGTGGTGGGCTCGTCGCAGATCAGGATCTGCGGCCGGCAGGCCACGGCGATGGCAATGACCACGCGCTGGCGCATGCCGCCGGAAAACTCATGGGGATATTGCTTGTAGCGCCGGGGCGCGTCGGAAATGCCCACAGCCTCCAGGATGCGAAGGGTTTCCTCCTTGGCGGCGCGGCCCCGCAGGCCCTGGTGCAGCTCCACCGATTCCTGGATCTGCCGCCCGATGGTTTTCAGCGGGTTCAGGCTGGTCATGGGGTCCTGCGTCACCATGGCGATTTTTTTGCCGCGGATCTTCAGCCATTCCTTCTCGCTCAGCTGGGTCAGGTCCTGGCCGTTGTACATGATGCTGCCGTTGGTGATGCTGCCGTTTTTATCCAGCATGCCCACGAAGCACTTGGTAAACACGCTTTTGCCGCTGCCGGATTCCCCCACGATGGCCAGCGTTTCCCCTTCATACAAATCCAGGGACGCCCGGCGGATAGCGGTCAGCTTGTTGCCGCGCAGGGAGAAGGTCACTTCCACTTCCTTGGCGGACAGGAGGGGTTCCTGGGTCAGCACCTGCTGGGCCCGGGCGTCAAAATCAACGGCTTGCTTCAAAGCTTCACTCATTGTTTTTCGCCCTCCTTACACATGGTTGCGGGGGTCGCAGGCGTCCGAGAACGCGTTGCCCACCAGGTAGAATGTGATGGTGATGATGGATACGATGATGGCCGGGAACACCAGCGTGTAGGAGGCGCGGGGGAACACGGCCCGGGCGCTGGACAGCAGCATGCCCAGGGACGGCTTCGTTATATCCATCAGGCCCAGATAGGTCAGGGTGGTTTCATAGGCGATGGTGCCGGGAATGGCCAGCGCCAGGCGCAGGATGATCACACTGACCAGGTACGGGAAAATGTTGCGGAACAGGATGCGCCCCAGCCCGGTGCCCAGGCAGCGGGAAGCCAGGTTGTATTCCCGGTCGCGGTACATGAACACCAGATTGCGCACGTTGCGGGCCGTGGCCAGCCAGCCGAAGCCCACCATGGCGATGCCCATGGTCAGCATCGTTTTGCCCACCATCAGGGCGATCAGCGTCATATAGATGATGGTGGGGATGTTGTCGATCAGGTTGTACAGCTCGGTAAAGAACCGGTCCAGCTTGCGCACATAGCCCCACACCAGGCCGATGATCACGCCCACGATGATCTGGCCCAGGGAGACCAGCACCGCCAGCAGGATGGACGCCCGGGTGGCGTACCACACCTGGGCCCAGTAGTCCTGGCCGATGGCGTTGGTGCCGAACCAGAATTCGGCGTTGGGCTCGATGTAGGCCCGGTTCAGGGGATCAGGCGTCATGTTGATGTCATACTTGCCGATGGCGCTGGCCACGAAGGTAAAGATGAACAGCAGGATAAAGATAACGGACATGATCACGGCGGACTTTTTCTTCAGGAAGTTGGCCCACACGCTTTTCCAGTAGCTGTAATTGCTGTAGCCGATGCGTTCGGCGTCCTGGGCGTGATATTCCGCGAAGGCGAACAGCTGCTTTTCGGGCATCTTGTTGCGCGCCTGCAGGTATTCACGGCCGTAGGGGCGCTCCTTCTTGGGCTCGGTATCCACTTTGGACAGGTCCACGTGCATATCCACCACGGGCATTTCCATTTCCTGCACGGTCTTGCGGCGTACGATCTTTTTCATCAGCGCACATCCCCCTTCCCAATCAGCTTGATGCGCGGATCAATCAGCGTCATCAGCAAATCGCCCAGGAAAACGCCCAGGATGCCCAGTGTGGCATACAGCAGCACGATGCCCTGCACCAGGTTCAGGTCGTACCGGCTGATGGCCTTGGTCAGTTCAGGGCCCATGCCGGGCACGGAGAAGAAGGTTTCCACCAGCAGGGAGCCGCCCACCGTCAGCAAAATGGAATAAGGCAGGTACTGGGCCAGGGGCACGAAGGCGTTTTTCAGCACGTGGCGGAACATGACCTTCCGGTCCGTCAGGCCCTTCAGTTTGGCCAGGCGGATATAGTCCTTGTTCAGTTCATCCACCATGTAGCGCCGGGTCCACAGCATATAGCCGGCCGTGGAGCCGATGGACAGGCACACCACAGGCAGCACCATGGTCAGCCACGGTTTGGCGGCCGTGGCGTCATAGCGCATGGGCAGGGCAAACATGCTGGAGCCGGCGATCATGATCACTGTATAGATCACCAGGTGCGGCACGGCGTTCACCACCACCGTGTAGCCGGTGCCGATATGGTCAAACAGGCCGTCCTTGTAGCGGGCCTGCAGCACGCCCAGCACCACGCCCAGCACCAGCGACAGCGCCAGGGACACCAGGCTGATGCGCATGGAAGCCTCCATCTTGGTGGCGATGACGTCCGTCACGTACTGGTTCTTTTCCAGGCGGATGCTCTTGCCCAGGTTGAACACGGCGCGGACGGAATAGCCGTCCTTCATGCTGCCGGCAAAGGGCTCCGTGCCGCCCATTTTCTGGGAGAGGTACGGGAACAGGGAGATGGGCTCGATGGCCTTCACTTCTTTGCCCTTGGCGTTAAAGACGCGCATCTGCACCATGTCGCCGAAAAAGTCGGCCAGCTGGGCCAGCACGGCGCGGTTCACATAGCCCGTGCCCTTGGCGTCCGTTTCATAGGCCCTGCATTCCGGGCAGGCGTGGTCGTCCACCATGCCGGTGCCGTGGCAGTGGGAGCAGATCTCCATCAGCCCCAGACGCTCCAGCTTGGCATACTTTTGGGCGTCGGTGAACTTCATCAGTTCATCCTCGGTGAAAAAGTAGTCGCTGGGCATCATCCGCAGCAGGACGAAAACAACGCTGACCACCAAAATAACCGTAATCAGCGATTGCAGCAGCCGCTTCAGGATGTATTTGACCATGCAAGCACCCCTCCGTTTTCTGTAATGGATTCAGCGGACCCGAATCCTGATGGAAAACGCGCCCGGAACGCGGCTTCCATCGGGATTCGGCCTTTGCCCGCGTTTTTTCGCGCAGGAAATCAAAATCCGGGGCAGCCCCAAGGGGACTGCCCCGAAAGTGCTTCACTACAGGCTCACTTCAGACAAGGCTTATTCGGCAGCGTAAGCGGCGGCGAAGGCAGCCATTTCTTCAGTGGTGTACGGCACGGAATTGGTTTCCCAATCCACGTAGCGGTAGCCCTGCATACCATAAGCGCTGTAGACCTTGGAGTAGTTGTTCACCTTGGTCAGTTCCCAAGCCACTTCGTAGGAGCAGGGGATGGTCAGCACATGGTTCAGGAAGCAGGCTTCCGCCTTGGCGAACGCAGCATAACGGGCGTCCAGGTTATCGGTGATGGCCTTGGCGGCGGTCACCAGGTCGGTGAATTCCTGATAAGCCTTGATCAGGTCTTCGTCGGTGGCGTCGTTGATGTTGCTGTAAGCGTTGGAATAATAGGCCTGGGTGTCAGCATAGGTTTCCTGGCCCAGGAAGTTGATGGGATCGGCGAAGTCGGCGCCCCAGCCGTTGATGAAGAAGGAAGCCTTCCGGGGGATGCGCACTTCGTTGGCCAGGGAGGAGATGTAGGTGTTGGTCTTCAGCACCACGTAGTCGTCGCCCAGGCAGGTAGAGAAGATGCTTTCCAGAACCTTGGCGGTTTCAGCGGCCACGGTGGAGGCGCCGGAGATGTAGTAGTCCGCGGTCACGGGGAAGGTGACGCCCTTGGCGGCCAGTTCTTCCATGGCGGCCTTCTTGTATTCGGCAGCCTTTTCCGGATCGTAGCGGTTGTACTTTTCAGCGTCGTATTCCAGGCCGATTTCCTTGCGCACCAGGGCGGTGTAATCGGTGCCGTCAGAGGTGAAGGCCACGCCGTTGCCGGTGTAGACGTAGTTCTGGCAGCTCTGGGGGTTGATGGCGTTGGTCCGGGCCAGGTAGTTGGTCAGGTCCAGGCCGTAGTACAGGCTCTTGCGGAAGTTTTCGTTGGCAACGGCCTTGTTCCAGTTGTCATCGGGGGTCTGGCCGTCTTCCAGGTTCTTGTTGTACACCAGGTGCATCTGGTAGGAATACTTGGTGGGACGGGCTTCCACCAGATTGGCCTTGTATTCGGCGTCGGCGGTTTCGTTGTAGATGCCCTGCAGGGTGGCCTGGTCCAGGGACACATGGTCCAGTTCGCCGGCCTTGAACAGCTGATAAGCGGTGGCAACGGATTCCACCATCTTGATGGTCACGGTGTCAAAGCGCTTCACGTTGGCAGCGTTCCAGTAGTTGGGGCTCTTGGTGAGCACCTTCTGGTTCTGGTTCTCGAAATAGGTCACGGTGTAAGCGCCGTTGTACCACATATCTTCCCAGGTCACATCGCGGTAGCCCTGCACGCCCAGTTCTTCCACCAGTTCGGCAGACAGGGGATACAGGCAGTTGTAGGTGGCCACAGAGGGGAAGTAGGGCAGGGAGTCCACCAGGCTGTAGGTGATGGTGGCGGCTTCGTCGTCGCACACGATGCCCACCATTTCGGCGAACTTGGAGCCGGCGTCAGCGGTCAGGGCGAAAGCGGCTTCCGCGCCGTCGGATTCGGTCAGCGCCTTGGTGTATTCATAGTAATCGTTGGCGCCCACGATCATTTCGGCGGGCATGGACACGTTGTAGCTGTCGTTCTTGGCATAGTTCAGCACCCATTCCAGGCCGGTGGCCCAGTCGGAAGCCTTCACGTCAGCCTGCACTTCGCCGTCCTTGTTGAACCAGGTCATGCCCTGGTTCAGGGTGAAGACCCAGGTCTTGCCGCCGTCGGGAGAGGTATATTCCTTGGCAGCGTTGGGCTTCAGGTTGCCGTGGTTATCGTTGGTCAGCAGACCGTCGTACAGGTTGGTCAGTACGTTCAGGTCAGCCGCGGCCTGGGAATAATGGATATTCCAGGTTTCCAGTTCACGGGCCTGCGTTTCATAGGTGTTCAGGTTGGTCAGTTCCTCGGCGCCCGCGATGGAAGCCACGGACAGGATCATGACCAGCGCCAACACGATGGAAAGCAGCTTTTTCATGTTTCGTTCCTCCTCTTATTCCATCACATCATTTGGTGATGTTGTATGGAAAATTATACGGGCATATGCAGGAAACGTCAAGAGAAAATACATTTTTAGAACAATCCGCGCCCTGGTCTCGGCCTGTTTTTTCGCTTTTGCACGCAAAAATGCATTTTCGTTTTTTTCCCCTTCATTTTGTTGCACGGCATTGCATTTTATTGATTTTCTGTGTATAGTAAAAGGAAGAAAGGCGGTGCACCCATGAAGCGGATCAGGGAAAAATGGCAGCCCTACATGCTGCGGCCCTTCATTTACATGACCTTTACCCGGTTCATCCTGGCCCTGGCTGCTGCGCTGCTGGCGGATTTTTTCCTGTCCCCCGGGGCCGGAAGGCCGCTGAAGGAGCCGGCTTTCCTGCTGGCCGGGGCGCTCTTTGCCCTGCTGGCTGTGATCGCGTGGCTGCGGCTGGACGGCGTGAAGCTGCCCAAGGTCATGATGATGCGGATCAATCCGCGCAAAAAGCCTGCCCGGATGTACGGGGACATGATCGACTATGTGGACGAGCAGCCCCAGGTAGCCTTTGAGGATCTGGACGACGGGGAAAAGGACGTGTGCATCCTGGGCGCCGACCTATTTTGCTGCGCGGCCTTTCTGGTTCTTTCGCTGTTTGTCTGATTTTTATTCCGACTGGTTTTCATCTTTCGGCGCACCGGAAATTTCCGGAAGCAGCAACAAAGCCGGGCTGTTTGGCCCGGCTTGTTTTCATCGGCGGAAGCTCTATATTTCCCGATCTTCTTCCGTTTTTTCCGCTTCGGCGGGCAGCACCGTCACCCTGGCCCATTCCACCCGCCGGTCCACGATTTTTTCCACGTCCACCCGGATCTGGTCCGCCGTGCCTTCCTCCGGCTTTTCGCCGTCGGAAGTGGCGTACAGCGTCAGGCTCGGGGTGGAGCCGTCCTCCGGGATGGTGCTGAAGCGGCTGAACACCAGGCCGCCCAGGGTGTCGTAGTCCTCGTCATGGGGCAGCTTCACGCCGATGGTCTCCTCCAGCGCCTCCAGGTCCGCCGTGCCGCTGACCCGCCAGACGTTTTCGCCCAGCGGCTGGATTTCATTTTCAGCCGTGGGGTCAAACTCATCGTAGATATTGCCCACGATTTCCTCCAGCAGGTCCTCCATGGTCACAATGCCGCTCATGCCGCCGTATTCGTCCACCACGATGGCGATGTGGGTTTTGGCCCGCTGCATGTTGCGCAGCAGCACGTCCGTAGGCACCGTTTCCGGAACGAAGTAAGCGTCCCTGAGCAGCTTGCGGAAAGGCTTGGGCTGCTTTTCCCCGGCGTTGAGCAGGTATTCCCGGGTGCTCAGCACGCCCACGATGTCGTCGATATCCTCGTCGTACACCGGGAAACGGCTCAGCCCGCTTTCCTGGATGGTGCGGCGGATGGTTTCCTCGTCGTCATGGATCCACAGGGCCGTCACGTCGGTCCGGTGCGTCATGCAGTCCGCCGCCGTCAAATCGCCGAATTCAAACACGTTGCGGATCATTTCGCGCTCGTCGCTTTCGATGACGCCGGATTCCTCGCCGATGTCCATCATGGCGTTGATTTCTTCTTCCGTCACTTCGTCCCTGGCGTGGGGATCAATGCCGAACAGCGACACCAGCCCCTGGGCCAGCGCTTTTTCCACGGCGGTGAAGGGCGTCATAAGCCGGTACGCCCACACGATCAGCGGCTGCAGCAGCACCGCCGTGGCCTCCGCCCGCCTGCGGCCGATCTTTTCCGGGGCCAATTTGCAAAACGCCATCACCAGCGGCGCGGCGGCCAGGCAGAACACCACGGCGGCCCAGCCGAAGGGCAGGCCCATGTCCTGCACGGTTTTCACCCCGATTGCCGCGAACAGCAACAGAAAAAGCGTCCGCAGCCCGCGCAATGCGATCACGGGCTCGCGCCGCTCCAATAAAGGCAGCAACTTTTTTGCGCGGCCGTTTTCAACGTCGCGCAGCTTGCTTTCATTTGCATTTGTCAGCGCCGCCTGGGCACAGGCCAGCAGCGCGCAGAAAAACAGAAACAGAAGCTCCAAAAACCATCGCCCAACCGGGTCTTCCAAGGAAATTCCCTCCCGTAAAACAGAATGGGGTCATTATAGCACATTGTTTATTTCTGCGCAAGCGCCGTTTCCTCGTACAAACGCTTCATGGTCCGGGCGTCCTCCGCCATGGTGCCCTTGCATTCGCAGATCACCCAGGGCTCGTACCCCCGGGCCCGCAGCAGCGGCGCCAGCTGCTCAAACCGGGGGCCGTACGCCGTTTCGGCAAAGGTGCGGTGCCGTTTTTCCCCCGCCTGGGTGTATTCGATGGTGGAAAAATGCACGTGCATACGCCGGGCCCGCTCCAGCCCCAGGGTGTGCTCCACCGCGTCCAGCACCGCGGCAAAATCCTCCGTCGTTTTCAGCGCACCCTGGCCCAGGGCGTGCAGATGCGCAAAATCCAGGCACGGGATCAGCCGCTGATCCAGCAGGCAGAAATCCAGCGTTTCCTGCAAATTGCCGATCTGGCTGGGCCGGCCCATGGTTTCCGGGCACAGGTGCACATGGCCAAGGCCCATTCCGTCCAGGCGGCGGTACGCTTCCCGCAGCCCTTCCCGGCAGTTTTCCAGGGCTTCCCGCCTGTCCAGCTTCATCACCGCGCCCACGTGAACCACCACCCGATCGCCGCCCAGGCAGGTAACCAGCCGGGCGCTGTCGGTCATGTAGCGGAAAGAAGCCTCCCGTTTTTCCGGGTCCCTGTTGGCCAGGTTGATAAAATACGGCGCATGGGCGCTGACCGCCACCCCGCAAGCCGCCGCTTCGGCTGCGATTTGCTTCGCCATGTCCTCCGACAGGCCCACGCCCCGGCCAAAGGAATATTCAAACGCGTTCAGGCCCATGTCCCGCAGCCACCGGGGTGCCTGCAGGGTGCTTTTGTACCCCTGGGCGTAAAAAGATTCCGAATTGCCCGCCGGGCCGAATCGTATCATCCCGCACCTCACATCAAACCATTTTTATGCGGGGGAATGGCTTTTGAAGCCCCTCCCCCGCGCCCCTTCCGAAAACCCGTTGTTACTGCAACCCGGGTTCTCAAAGATGCTTGTCCTGCGCGTTCGTGGAAATGGGCTTTTGCGTCAAATTCTTCATTTTCCCCGCGTCCCTTCCGAAAACCTGCCGGGTTTCTTTATTACAGGGGGCTTCGCTTGCCCTGGGCCCGGGCATAGTGGCCCGTTTCGATTTCCTTGCAAAACAGATCGGCGTTCACCAATCCGCGTTCGCCCGCTTCCTGCGCGTCCCGGATGGCCTGCTGCCGGTCATACGGCACGGTGACCATCGTCACGTCCAGGGGCGACAGCTTCCGGCTGTTCCAGTCTCCCCGCAGGATGGCGTACTGGGCCATGGCGACGCCCAGGCCGTTGCCCACGCTGCCGGTATTGAACAACAGGCCCTTGAAGCCCAGCACCCGCATGCCCTGGCGATGGACGTCCGCGTAGCCCACCACATCGTAATCCGGGGCAAAATACGGCTCCAGCACTTCGTATTCCGAATGAACGTAAAGCGGCTCCGGCATGGTCGGCCGGCCGTGGAGCAGGCGCATTTTCCGGCCCGAAACCCAGCAGGTATGCTCCACGGGGAACGTGGGCAGGATCCGCATCCTTTCCTCCCCCAGCTGGCGGTAATAGAATTCATCCTTAGGGAACTGTTTTTTTCCAATTCCTTCATCCCAGTTGCCCAGCAGGATGATTTCGCAGTTTTCCATCGCCCAGTCGAAGGTTTCCGGCGACGAAGGGCCCTTGCCCACCACGTCGCCCAGGCACCAGATCCTGCGGATGCCCCGGCTGCGGATGTCGTCCTCCACCGCCTGGGTGGCCGGCCAGTTGCCGTGCAGATCGGCCACCAATGCAATTTCTTCCCTCATTCGCAGGCCTCCGCCAGCGCGTCGAACAGCCGCTGCGCCTCCGCATAGCGATCGCTCAGGGATTCCGGATGCCACTGCACGCCCACCACGAATTTCCGGTCCGGCAGTTCGATTCCCTCGATCAGGCCGTCCTCCGCCCGGGCGCTGACCGCCAGGCCCCGGCCCAGGTCCTTGACCGCCTGATGATGCCGGCTGTTCACCCGCAGCGAACGCATGCCCGTGATCCGGAACAGCCGGGAATCCTCCGCCGCCGTCACGCCGTGCACCGGATCCCGGGGCGTGTCATAGCAGGGATGCTTCAGCGAATCCCCGTACTGGGCCGCCACATCCTGGTACAGCGTGCCGCCCAGCACGCAGTTGAGCACCTGATGCCCCCGGCAGATGGCCAGCAGCGGCAGGTTCTTGTCCAGCGCCCGGCGGCACAGGAAAAACTCCATCCGATCCCGCTCCGGCGCCGTTTCCCCGCAAAAGGACAGCTTTTCCTCGCCGTACCGATCCGGCCCCACGTCGGCGCCGCCCGTCAGCAGCAGCCCGTCGATCCGGCCCAGGGCTTCCTCCAGGCAGGCTTCATCCCCCGTCAAAGGCAGCACCAGCGGCAGCGCGCCGGAGCGGAGCACCGAAGCGATATAATCCGGATTCAAAAACTGGCGTCCCTTCTCATCCTGGGACGGCGTCAGGCCAATCACATGCAACGAAATCATCTCCATCTCCATCGGTTGATTTATGATAATGCGGCGGAAACCCTTTTGTCAAGAACCGAAAAGAAACAGGAGGGCGCCTGCCCTCCTGTTTTGCGGAAATCCTTTTTTATCTTTCTTCGCGGAAGTAGGCCAGGCCCAGGCTCTGGGGCGGCTGGTTTTCCCGCTTGTTGCGCACGCTGGAAATCACCAGCACGATGATGGTGACCACATAGGGCAGCATTTTCAGCAGGGGCTTGGTGGCCATGGTGACCTGGATCCAATCGATGTTGGTGATGAAGCTGCCCAGGGAGAACAGCAGGCCGAACACCGTGGAGCCGATGATGGTCATATGCGGCCGCCACAGCGCGAAAATCACCAGGGCGATGGACAGCCAGCCGAAGGATTCCAGGCTCAGGTACGCTTCCTGGGACGCCATATAGTCGATGATGTAGTAGAAGCCGCCCAGGCCGGAAATGCCGCTGCCGATGCAGGTGGCCACATACTTGTACCGGGTCACGTTGATGCCAACGGCGTCAGCGGTCGCCGGGTTTTCCCCCACAGCCCGCAGATGCAGCCCCACTTTGGTGCGGAACAGCACCCAGCTGGACAGGATGGCCACCGCCACCGCCAGGAAAAACAGCACGCCCAGGCACTGCAGGCTGTCGGTGCGGCCGGCGAAGGGCCAGCGGTACATCGCCTTGGGCCCCACCAGATACACCGTGGCGTCCAGCTTGCTCATGATCACCTTCATCAGGCCCACGCCGAAGGTGGTCAGGGCCAGGCCGGTCACATTCTGGTTGGCCCGCAGCGTCACCGTCAGGAAGGAATAGATCAGCCCCATCAGCATGGCGAACGCCATGGAGGACAGGATGCCCAGCACCACGATCAAAGGAGACGGCAGGCCGGATTTGCCGATCAGGTTCAGCATCAGGCAGCCGCCTGCACCGCCCATGCACATGATGCCGGGAATACCCAGGTTCAGATGTCCCGCTTTTTCCGTCAGGATTTCGCCGGTGGAGCCGTAAATGAACGTGGCGCCAAAGGCCAGGGAGTCGATCAGGAAATTCAGCCAGATGTTCATTTTGCCGCCTCCTTCGCGCCGTGCCTGCCGCGGAAATGAATCTGATAATTGATGAAAAACTCGCTGCCGATGATGAAGAACAGGATGATGCCCACGATGACGTTGGGGAAAGCGGAGGACACATTGAAATCCTGGCTGATCTGGGCAGCGCCCTGGTTCAGCAGCTGGATCAGGCCGGAGGTCAGGATCATCATCAGCGGATTGAACTTGGCCAGCCAGGCCACCATGATGGCGGTGAAGCCCTGGCCGCCCACCGATTCGGTGGTGATGGTCTGGTCCAGGCCCGCGGCGATAAGATAGCCCGCCAGGCCGCACAGCAAGCCACTCAGGGCCATGGTGCGCAAAATCACCTTGGGCACGCTGATGCCCACGTACTGGGCGGTGCGGATGCTTTCGCCCACCACGCTGATTTCATAGCCGTGCTTGGAATACGTCAGGTAAATGTGCAGCGCCACGGTCAGCGCCAGCACCACCAGGATAATCAGCAGGTAATCGTTGCCGCCGATGACGGGCAGTTTGCCGGTGGACAGCTTGGGCAGGGAGGACGAGCCGTTGGACACCCAGATCACCAGGAAATAGGACACCAGGAAGGTGGCCACGTAGTTCATCATCAGGGTGAACAGCGTTTCATTGGTGTTCCAGCGGGCCTTGAAAACAGCGGGGATCAGCCCCCACACAGCGCCGCACAGAAGGGACGCCAGCAGCATCAGGATCAGCAGCAGCCATTCGGGCATTTTGCCGCCGAAGTAAAAGTCCACGGCGATGGCGCCCAGCACGCCCATCAGGGTCTGCCCTTCCGCGCCGGTGTTCCAGAAGCGCATGCGGAACGCCGGGGTCAGGGCCAGGGCGATGCTCAGCAGGATCGCCAGGTTCTTCAGGAATTTCCAGAATTTGCGGCTGGTGGTAAAAGAGCCCTTGATGAAGGCGTAGTAGAAATCGCCGATCCTTTCGGGCTTGGCCTGCAGCTTTTCGATCAGCAGGAAGGCCACCAGTCCGCACACCGCGAAGCCCAGCGCCACGGCGGCCAGCCGGACGCCCCAGGCCCGCAGGGGATGAAGCGTGGTACGCTTGCTCAGATGGATCAGCGGCTCGTGAACGGTTTGACGGCTCATTTACGCTTCCTCCTTCTGCTGAATGTCGGTTCTTGTCATCATCAGGCCGATTTCTTCTTTCGTTACGTTCCGGGCGTCCACAATGCCGGCCACGGAGCCGGAATTCATCACCAGGATACGGTCGCACAGTTCCAGCAGCACATCCAGGTCCTCGCCCACGAAAATCACGGCCACGCCGTTTTCCTTTTGCTTGTTGAGCAAATTATAAATGGTGTAGGAGGAATTGATGTCCAGCCCCCGCACCGGGTAAGCCGCCATCAGCACCTTGGGGGTGAAGGCGATTTCCCGGCCCACCAGCACTTTCTGCACGTTGCCGCCGGACAGACGCCTCACCGGCGTCGATACCCCCGGCGTCACCACTTCCAGGTCCCGGATGATTTCCTCGGCCAGCGCCCGGGGCTTTTTCCGGTCCAGGAAGCCGGCATGGCCCTTGCGGTAGGAACGAAGCATCATGTTGTCGGTGATGCCCATGCTGCCCACCAGGCCCATGCCCAGCCGGTCCTCCGGCACGAAGGACAGCCGGACGCCCAGCTCCCGGATCTGCAGGGGCGTTTTGTTGCGCAGGTCGATGATTTCATCTTCCCTGAACAGTACGTCCCCGGATTCCACCCACCTGCGCACGTCCCTGGTTTTCATGCCGTCGAAGCTGACGGGCTTCATGTTCCGGTCGTGGAAGGCGCCCTGGGCCCCCAATTCCTTCACCCGCTTCATGCTCTTGTGGAAGAAGGTGACGGGCTTGTCCTTCTTGGGATTATGGAAAATGATTTCCCCGCTGCGCAGGTTCTGCAGCCCGGCGATGGCCTCCAGCAGTTCCCTTTGGCCGCTGCCCGCAATACCGGCGACGCCCAGGATCTCGCCGCCCATGGCGGTGAAGGAAATGTCCCGGAGCACATGCAGCCCTTCCGCGTCGTCCAGGTTCACATGCTGAACGAACAGGCGCGGCGCGGCGTTTACGGGCTCCGTCCTGTTGATGTTCAGGCTGATTTTTTTGCCCACCATCATTTCGGTCAGCTGGGCCTCGTTGGTATCCTTCGTGTCCACAGTGGCCACGTGCACGCCCTTGCGCAGGATCGCCACCCGGTCGCTGACCTCCAGCACCTCGTTCAGCTTGTGGGTGATGATGATGATGGATTTTCCGTCCTCCCGCATACGGCGCAGCACGTCGAAGAGCCGCTGGATTTCCTGGGGCGTCAGCACGGCGGTGGGCTCATCCAGGATCAGGATGTCGGCGCCGCGGTACAGCACCTTGATGATTTCCACCGTCTGCTTTTCGGAAACGGACATATCGTAGATTTTCTTGGCGGGATCGATGCGGAACCCGTATTTTTCGGCAATTTGACGCACCTGCTCATTGGCGGCCTTCAGGTTGTAGCGGCCCTGTTCCTTCACGCCCAGCACCACGTTTTCGGCTGCGGTAAACAAATCCACCAGTTTGAAATGCTGATGGATCATGCCGATGCCGTGGGCGAACGCGTCCTTGGGAGAATTGATCACCGCTTCCCGGCCGTCCACAAAAATCTGCCCTTCGTCCGGGAAATAAATGCCGGCGATCATGTTCATCAGGGTGGTTTTGCCGCAGCCGTTTTCCCCCAGCACGGACAAAATCTCGCCCCGGTACACGTCCAGGTCCACATGGTCGTTGGCCACCACGCTGCCAAAGCGCTTGGTGATCCCCCGCATCTGCAGTGCAAGCTGTTTTTCCACGATGCGTCCTCCCGCAAGAATTTTTGAAAATAACCGATCAGGACTGCCGTTCCGTGAAGAAGGCAGTCCTGTCGGGTCATAACCATCCTGTTATGACAGCGTATGCAATTAGAACTTGCTGTTCAGCAGGTTGATGCCGTCGATCTGCATATCGAAGTAAGGCGCAGAGCGGTATTCGGATTCATGGAAGTAGCCGTCCTTCACCACTTCGGTTTCATGCTCGAACGCAGCGTCGGAATCCACGTCGGCCAGGTAGCTGGTCACTTTTTCGCCCTTCACGGTGATGAAGTTGTCGGCGGCGGTGTCGAACACATGCTTGGTGCCGGCCACGAATTCGGCCTTGGCAGCCTCGATGGCTTCCACGGTGCCTTCGGCGGCCACGGCGGTGTTCACTTCGGTCAGCACCACGGAATCGGTGGCGATGGTGCCGGTCCAGTCGGTGTCGATGGGCTGGCCGGCGGCCTTCTGCTTCACGATATATTCAAAGTAGGGCGCCCAGTTGATGCGGGAGGACACGATGAAGGTGTTGGGGCAGGAGGCGATGGTGGAGCCGTTGTAGCTCACGTCGGGGATGCCGGCGTCTTCGCAGGCGGAGGGAGCGCCCATGGAGTCGGCGTGCTGGCTGATCAGGTCAGCACCGGCGGCGATCAGGGCCTGGGCAGCGTCGCGTTCTTCTTTTTCGTCATACCAGGAGCCGGTGAACTGCACATCCATGGTCACGTCGGGGCACACGGACTTGGCGCCCAGGTAGAAGCTGGTGTAGCCGCTCATCACTTCCGCGTAGGTGAACGCGCCCACATAGCCCATCTTGGGGGTTTCGCCCTTCAGTTTGCCGGCGGCCTTCAGCTCGTTCAGCTTCATGCCGGCGGCGATGCCAGCCAGGTAGCGGCCTTCATAGATGGCAGCGAAAGCATTGTGGAAGTTGGCCAGGCCCTTGGTGTGGGCATAGGTGCCGGTGGCGTGGCAGAAATCCACTTCGGGATACTTTTCGGCCGGCTCAAACAGCCAGGATTCATGGCCGAAGCTGTCGGCGAAGATGATGTTGCAGCCTTCGTCGATCAGGTCCAGGGCGGTATCGGTGCATTCCTTGCTTTCTGGAATGCCGCGCTTGATGATCACCTGTTCTTCGCTCAGGCCCAGGGCGGCCACGGCTTCGTTGACGCCGTTGATGAAGTTCAGGTCGTAAGTGGAATCTTCGTCGTGCAGCAGGATGACGCCCAGCTTCACGTTGCTGTAATCAGCGGTTTCGGCCAGGACGGCGGTGGCGGACAGGCACAGCACCAGCGCCATCAGCAGAGCAGCAAATTTCTTCATGAGATCTTTCCTCCTCCAGAAATGAATAATGTATTTGGATCAGTCGTCCGCCAGCAGGATACGACCATCCTGGATGCCGGAAACGATTGCCAAACTCTCCAAATGCACGCCCATGGCGCGCAGGTTCCTGCCGCCGGGCATGAACCCTTTTTCAATGCCGATGCCGATGCCCACCACCGGGCAGTCCGTCTGGGCGCACAGGGCCATCATGCCCTGGCACGCCTGGCCGTCCGCCAGGAAATCGTCGATGATCAGCACCCGGCTGCCGGCGGGCAGATATTGCTTGTCCACCCGGATCACATTTTCCCGCTTGTGGGTGAAGGAATACACCTTGGCCTGCGCCACGTCGGGCGACTGCACCACCGTGGCGCTTTTTTTCGCGAACACCACCGGCAGATCCCCCAGCGCACGGGCCGTCGCCACCGCAATGGCGATGCCGCTGGCTTCCACCGTCAGCACCAGGTTCGGCTGATCCTGGCGGAAGCGGTTGGCCAATTCTTCGCCCATTTGAAAAAGGAGCGTTGTATCAATGCGGTGATTCAAAAACATGTCCACCTTCACGATGTCCGCTCCCAGGCCCTTGCCGTAGGTCATAATCGCATCGCGCAGCGCCCGCATGATTCTCGCTCCCTTCAGTTCCGAAAAAACCGAACATTTCAAGGAAATACATGTTTATTGTACAGGATATAAGGCAAAAAAGCAACCCTCTTTTCGGAAAAAAATGCGCCACTTTCTCCTTTTCGACGCTTTGCACAAAATGCCAGCGTATTTTTTCGCGCATCGGCCACAATAGCATTGACCTTGAAAAAGGAGGTGAAAAGCAATGAATCAGTCCGGAAACCAGAACAGCAGCCGCACCAATGTGCCCGAGGCCCGCGCCGCCCTGGACAACATGAAGTTTGAAATCGCCAGCGAACTGGGCATTAACCTGAAGCAGGGCTACAACGGCGACCTGCCCTCCCGCCAGGCCGGTTATATCGGCGGCTACATGGTCAAGCACATGATCGAACAGCAGGAAAAGCAGATGAGCGGCAAATAACAGCCGTTCAGGCCGATTGTCCGGCTGCCGGGAGATTCCCGGCAAAGGCACGGGTTTTCGCTTGGAAACCCGTGATTTCTTTTGCTGTCCGGAGTATATGGCCCTCCTTTCGCCGGATCACGGGATCCCCCGGCCGTCTTTCCGGCATACACCGCGCCTTCCTCCCGCGGCTCGCCGGCGGCCGCATGGCGCGCAAGGGAAAAAATACCAGGCGGGATTGACGCGCTTATCCCGAAAGGTTTATGATAGGAAAAAACATGGTCAAAGGAGGCGCTGCCCATGCTGCTGGGCGGAACCGTCGCCGGCGCTTTCCGCAATCCGGAGGAATGGGAAAAGCTGCTGGCCGCATCCCGTTTCAAGGCCGTCACCGCGCCCTTCTCCTGCCTGACCCCAAGGGAGGAGATCGCCGCCTACTGCGCGGCGGCCCACCGTCAGGGCGCCGTCATCGCCGAAATCGGGGTGTGGAAAAACCTGTTTGATCCCGATCCGGGCAAGGCCGCGGAGGCCATGGCCTATGCCAAGGGACAGCTGGCCGTGGCGGAGGAATGGGGCATTTCCTGCTGCGTCAACATCGCGGGCACGGCCTCGAAAGCCGGCTGGGACGCGGCGGACCCTTCCAATTACACCCGGGAAACGTATGAAAAAATCGTCGCGTCCGTCCGGGAAATCATTGACAGCGTGCAGCCCAAACGGGCTTTTTACTGCCTGGAGCCCATGCCCTGGATGGTGCCCGACGGGCCGGACGAATACCTGCAGCTGATGCGGGATGTGGACCGGAGCGCCTTTGCCGTTCATATGGATTTTGTGAACATGATCCATTCTCCCCGCCGTTTCCTGGCAGCCGAAGCGTTCATTGACGAATGTTTCCGGAAGCTGGGACCATACATCAAAAGCACGCATTTGAAGGACAGCCGCATGGGCCTGACCCGCCTGACCACCGTACTGGAGGAAT
The DNA here is from genome assembly GCA_902773895.1 of uncultured Eubacteriales bacterium. Taxonomy (GTDB): domain Bacteria; phylum Bacillota; class Clostridia; order Christensenellales; family Aristaeellaceae; genus RUG563. The sequence goes on along the minus strand of CACYGB010000012.1, from coordinate 16,466 downwards.
GCTGCCCCGGGGAAGGCGCGCTGGATTTCGCGGCCATCCTGAAAATCATGGACCGGTACCTGCCGCCGGACGCCCCGGTGCTGCTAGAACATATGCATACCTTTGACGAATATGCCGCCGCGTACGACATCGTGGCCGCGGCCGCGGCGCGCGCCGGGATTCCGGTGTAAGCAGAAAGGAGAAAACCATGGATTCTTCCCTGCCCGGCGATTCCATCGCCCTGAACCGCCGTTATCTGGACCGCCTGCTGGTGGAAGGCCGCATCGTGGGCAGCGTTCACCCCAGCGCCCGAACCGCCTTGCTTGGCTGCGCCTTTGAAACGCCCGTCATCACTGCCGCCCTGAGCCACCTGAAAGGCGGCATGACCGCCTTCGCCCGGGGTGCAAAGGAAGCGGGCGCCGCCTGCTGCATCGGCATGGGCGACTGCGCCCAGCTGGAGGACGCCCTGAAAACCGGCGCGAAAATCATTAAAATCATCAAGCCCTACGCCGATCCGGACGAAATCTACCGGCGGCTGGAATGTGCCCGGGACCACGGGGCGCTGGCCGTGGGCATGGATGTGGAGCACGCCGTCAACGTGCGCGACGACGAAGATTCCCTGGTGGCGGGCTTTCCCATGAAGCTGCCCACGCTGGAAGAACTGAAGCGCTACATCCGCCACACGGACCTGCCCTTCCTGGTCAAGGGCGCCCTCAGCGTCCGGGACGCCCTGACGTGCCGGGATCTGGGCTGCCGCGGCGTGATCCTGAGCCACCACAACGGCCTGATGCGCTGGGCCGTTCCGCCCGCGATGCTGCTGGCCGACCTGCGCAAGGCAGTGGGAAAGGACCTGACGCTGATCGTGGACGGCGGTATCCGGGACGGCTTTGACGCCTTCAAGGCCCTGGCGCTGGGGGCAGACGCCGTTTCCGTGGGCCGGCGGCTGATGCAGCCGCTGGAAGAGGGCGGCCCGGAGGCCATGGCCGGGGTGATCCGGGAGATGACGGGCGAAATAAAAGCCATGATGGTGCGCACCGGCATCCCGGATATGGCGCACATGGACCCGACGGTGATCCACCCGATCGACTGGTAAGGAGGAAACGATATGCGTACCATCCGTTGGGGCGTTCTGGGCACGGCGGATATTGCCCGGGGCCAGACCATTCCCGGCATGCAGAAGGCAGAGCACTGCGGCCTGTATGCCATTGCCGGCCGCAGCCTGGAAAAGGCGCGCCGGTTCCAGGAGGATTTCGGCTTTGAAAAAGCCTACGGCAGCTACGACGCGCTGCTGGCCGACCCCGAAGTGGAGGCCGTCTACATCCCGCTGCCCAACGATTTGCACTGCGAATGGACCATCCGGGCGCTGCAGGTCGGCAAGCATGTGCTGTGCGAAAAGCCGCTGGCCGTATCCGAGGCCCAGGCGCAAAGGATGTTCCGCACGGCGCAGGAGAACGGCGTGCACCTGATGGAGGCATTCGCCTACCTGCACAGCCCCTTCGTGACCGCCGTGCAGGCGGAGGTGGACAGCGGCGCCATCGGCGAGATCCGGTACCTGGAATCCGGCTTCCTGACGGGCCGCCGGCCGGACACCGACATCCGCCTGCGGAAGGAAACCTACGGCGGCGCGCTGTACGACCTGGGCTGCTACGCCGTCAGCATGGCGCTGCGGCTGATGGGCCGGGAGCCGGAAACCGTGCGCGCGGCGGCGCAGTTCGCGCCCCAGGGCATCGACCTGTTCACCTCCGCCCTGCTGCTGTTTGAAAACGGCGCGGTGGCCAATCTGGACTGTGGGATGCTGCTGCCCCGCGGCCGGCTGGACCGGTTCCGCCTGCACGGCACCCTGGGCGAAATCGTGTCCCCGGTGGAATTCAACCAGCAGGGCGACATCCCCTATACCGTGATCCGGGACGGCGCGCGGGAAACCAAAACCGTGCACGCCCCCAACAACTACAGCCTGGAGGCAGAACAGATGAACCGCTGCATCCTGCTGGGAGAAGCGCCCGCCGTTTCCCGGGATTTTTCCCTGATGAACGCCCGGGTGATGGACCGCATCCTGCGGGAGATCGGCTACTGACCCGGTTCAAGCGAAGCGTCCCCGCCTGCAGGCTGTGAGCGCCCGCTGCCGGGGCATCCTTGCCTTGCAGAACGGGCTTTGGAAGGAAAAACCAAATACATGGCGGATCCTATGAAAAGACGCGCTTTCCCATCCCCCGAAAGAGGGTGAAAAGCGCGTCTTTCCTTGTTCATACGCAAAAGCCCCGGATTCCGGCCGTGCGATTTTCCGCTTCACACGTTTTCCCTGTCCTGCGCCCAGCATTCGTTGGCCAGGCTGCCGTCCCGGTAGGTCTTTTCGGTTTCCGTCTCCTCGCTGTCTTCGTCGATCCGGTCCGCCCATTCCTGCTCCTGCTGCTCCCGTTTGGGGTCCATCGTCGTTTCCTCCTGTTCCGTTTCGTCCGTCAGCACTTTTTCCACGCCGCCCCGGATCACCAGGGTGGCCCGGCGGTCCGCAGGCGTTTTTTCCCGGTTGATCACCACCAGGTTTTTGCCCTCAAAACCCTCCAGGAAGGAGGCTGCGGGCTCCACGCTCAGCGACGTGCCGGCCACGATCAGCGTGTCCGCCTGGGAAATTTCCCTTTTCGCCCCGATGCAGACGTACGGATCCAGCCCTTCCCCGTACAGCACCACCGAGGGCTTGATCACCCCGCCGCACCGGCACCGCGGGATGCCGCGGCTGTTCAGGACCGTTTCCATGGGAAAGAACGCCCCGCAGTCCATGCAGCGGTTATCGTGCACCGTGCCATGGATTTCATACACCCGCTGGTTCCCGGCCAGGCGGTGCAGGCCGTCGATATTCTGGGTCACGATGCCCCGCAGCTTATCCTCCTGCTCCAGCTGCCACAGCCGCCGGTGGGCCGCGTTGGGCCGGGCCCGGGGATACAGCAGGTGCCTGCGGTAATAATCGAAAAAGCCCGCGGGGTCCAGGTAGAAATAGGATTTGCTCAGGATCATTTCCGGATCGGGGCCCGTTTGCCGGTACAAGCCTTCCGCCGAGCGGAAATCCGGTATGCCGCTGGCAGTGGATACGCCTGCCCCGCCGAAAAACACCACGCGCCGGGAGCGGGCCAGGATTTCCTCCAGGGCCTGCCGTCCCTCCGCTTCCGGGAATACCTTTTTCCGCCGCACGGCTGTCTCTTTTTTCATGGCGTCCTCCTTTTTCCCATTATACCACAAAGGGAGAGATCGTGCGCGCGTTCCATCCCCTCCGGCGGAAATTTTCTGATTTCCAGCCACATTCTGCCCCATTTCTTTTGCATTTTCAGGCTATTTTAAGGTTGACGGGGTATGCTGTGCCCGTCATCAAGGAGGGAGAACACCATGAAAAGATTTCTTTCGATCCTGTGTGCCCTGCTGCTGGTTTCCGGCGGCCAGGCCCTGGCTGAAACGGCGGAAACCACCCAGGCAGAGCGGCAGGCCATTGAAGAAAAACTGAACCTGAAAAACAACCCCGACCAGGAATGGACGTACAGCGCATCCTCCGACGCGTGGACGCTGTCGGTGGTGCCGGCGGTGGCCTATCCCGTGATCGCCAGCGAGGAAGGCGTGTCCGTCTGCGTGCCCGGCGCGTACGTGAAAGGCATCGACACCGACGGCGACGGCGCCGCCGACGTGACGAACGCCCAGGACGGCGAAGCGGTGAAGGGCAGCCTGGTGATCGACTATGACGCCACCGTCACCAGCACCCACGGACAAACCTATACCGCCGCCACCGCCCCGGTGATCCTGAACACCGGCGCCGCGGGCTACGGCAACAGCAGCAGCACCGCCGCATCCGGCGTGTACGCCGCCGAGGGCTACATCAACGTCTCCTGCGGCAACCGGGGCAAGCAGGACAGCTACACCGCCGCCGACGGCAGCACCGTTTACACCGGCGACGCGCCTTCCTGCCTGGCTGACCAGAAAGCGGCGGCCCGGTTCGTGAAATACAACATTCTGCTGGGCAACCTGCCGGGCAGCACCGAATCCTGGGTGTCCACCGGCGGCAGCGGCGGCGGCGCCCACGCCGTGATGTTCGCCGCCACCGGCAACCATCCCGATTTCTACGATTACCAGATCGAAGTGGGCGCCGTGGGCGTGTACCGCAACGCGGACGGCAGCTACGATACCTCCGTCACCATCAACGGCGAAAAAGCGGAGATTTCCGACGGAGCGTGGGGCTGCGTGGCGTACAGCGCCATCACCAGCCTGTACGAAGCGGACATGGCCATGGCCTTTGAATACAATCTGGACACCGATTACGCCTTCGGCACCGATTTCCAGAAAGCCCTGGCCGGGTACCTGAGCCAGGAATACATGGATTACATCAACAGCCAAAACCTGACCGTGAACGAAGCCCAGGTGGGCTTTGACCTGGACGGAGACGGCGAAAAAACCAGCACCGTGGCCCTGACCATCGAATACGACGCGGAAAAGTACGCCGACACCAACGGCTACGGCGGCACGTATCTGGATCTGTACCTGGCTGAATTCACCGAAAACCTGCAGTGGTATGTGGACAGCCTGGATTACGCCGCGGGCTGGACCTGGTTTGACACGGATGGCAGCGCCCTGTCCGACGAAGCGGTGGCGGCCATGACCGCCGCCGAGAAGGCCGCCGCCTTCATCCAGGGCCGGTACGCCAAGGCCAGCTCCGGCGGGCGCGGCGGTATGGGCGGACGCGGCGGCATGGGCGGCGGACGGCCCGGCGGCCTGCCCAGCGGCATGGGCGGCAAGGCGGATTTCACCCCGCCGGAGGGCGGCGCCTTCCCGGGCGGCACACTGCCGGACGCTTTCCCCGGAAACGGCGATGAAATGGCCGTGGGCACCCCGGACGCCGGCACCACGCAGTCCGCTTCCGGCACCGCCGACGCCAGGAATTACGCGTCCTTCGACGAGCTGCTGGCCGCCTACCGGCAGGACATCGCCGAGATCGAGGCGGGCGACGCCTACGGAAAGAACCTGGTGGACCTGTACAATCCCCTGAACTACATCGGCGCCGACGGCACCGAAAGCCCCGTGTGGACACGCATCCTGTGCGGCGCGGCGGAAGGCGACATTTCCATGTTCAATTCCCTGAACCTGCAGCTCGCCTGGCTGCAGAACGGCACCGACGCCGTGATTGAATGGCAGTGGGACGGCGGCCACGTGCCCAGCGAAATCTTCGGCGATTCCCTGGCGCTGTACGTGGATGAAATGGTTGCGAAATACCTGGAGGGCGCCGCCGTTTCCAAGCCTGCGGCAGAAAAGCAGACAGCCAACGGCAGCAGCGAATCCCCCACCGGCACCGACCTGAGCAGCTGGGTCACCCTGGATGAAAACGGCGCTGTATCCTTCACCCTGGCAGACGCGGCCCGCTACCGCGTCCGGGGCGCCAGCAAGGCCTGCCCCGGCTTCGACGTGATGGATTACGGCCAGGAGGACTATGTGTTCGGCTCTTCCACCCGGGACGCCCGGCACTGGAGCGTGTGGGTGCTGCAGGCGCTGGAAGATCATCAGGACGTCCTGTCCACCCTGTTCAACTGAGCACGGGAGCTTTCCCGGGATTTGCACGATCAAGCCGCCGTTTATCCGGCGGCTATTTTCTGTAAAGGACATTTTGTGCTTTCCCCTTTGCGCCGGATCTGGTACAATACAGGCAAGGGATTCCGCACGGAACAGGAAAAACGTCCTTGCCGCCCACGGCCCGGGTCGCCTTTCACACGTCAGACGGCACGCTTCAAAAAGTTTTGACGAAGCGGAGCGCAAATGTCAAAGGAACCTGAAGCCCTCCGGCTGGGAGGCCGTGCGGCCTGCGGGTGATCACGGAGGAAAACGGACGCCTTGTGCGCACCGTTCCCCACGAGTGAAACCCACGGAAGAAAAAATGCAGTTTTTATCCGTTCTTTCCCTTGTTTCCCTTTTGCGCCTGTGCTAAACTTGTTCCAGGCAGCAGCCGATTCTTTTGCAGGATGGTCAGCGTATGATCGAGAAGTGGGGCATTCCGATTCCGTCCATCACCGGCAAGGCGCCGCGCACCGTGTATGTGTACCTGCCGCGGGAAGCAAAAAGGCATCCGGAGGCCCGGTTCCCCGTGCTGTATATGTTCGACGGGCACAACGTGTTTTTCGATACGGACGCCACGTACGGAAAATCCTGGGGCATGGGGGAATATCTGGACCGGGAAAATGTGGGACTCATCGTGGTGGCGATTGATTGCAACCACCGTCCGCCCCACGGCCGGCTCAGCGAGTATTCCCCCTTCACCTTCACTGATGAGCGCCTGGGCCGTGTCATCGGCCGGGGCAAAAAATTCATGGATTTTCTCACCGGCACCCTCAAGCCCCTGATCGACGAACGGTACCCGACCCTGCCGCAAAGGGAAACCACCTGGATCGCCGGCAGCAGCATGGGCGGCCTGATGAGCCTGTACGCCGTAACCGCCTACAGCGCGGTGTTCAGCCGGGCGGCGGCCCTCTCCCCTTCCGTGTGGCTCACCGGCGGCAGGATGGCGGACCTGATCCGGAAAACGCCGTTCCCCGACGGCACCGTGGTGTACATGGACTACGGCTCCCGGGAAATGGGGAACCACCCCGGCATGCTCGCCGCCTTTGCCGACACCGGCAGCGCCCTGCTGGAAAAGGGCGTGCTGCTGACCAGCCGCATCGTGCCCAACGGCGATCACTGCGAAGCCTGCTGGGAGGAGCAAATTCCCATTTTCATGCGGATCCTGTTTTACGAAAGGGCGTGACGGAACATGGAAACCCAGTACTTCAAAATGTACAGCCCGACCCTGGAAAGGGAGATGGAAATGAAGGCGTACGGCCACGGGGGCCGTCCCGTGCTGTTCATTCCCTGCCAGAACGGACGGTTTTTCGATTTTGAGAATTTCCACATGACCGACGTCTGGCGGCCCTGGATCGACGCGGGCCGGGTGATGGTCTTTTCCGTGGACACGCTGGACCAGGAGACCTGGAGCAATTTTGACAGCGACGCCGGCTGGCGCGCCTGGCGGCACGAGCAGTGGATGCAGTACCTGTTCAACGAGGCGGTGCCCTTCATCCGGGAAACGGTCAACGCCCGCAACGGCAGCTCCGGCCGGCCCGGGGTGATCGCCTTCGGCTGTTCCCTGGGGGCCACCCACGCCGCCAACCTGTTTTTCCGCCGGCCCGATCTGTTTGACGGGCTGCTGGCGCTCAGCGGCATTTACACCGCTTCCTACGGCTTCGGCCCCTATATGGACGAAAAGGTGTACCTGAACAGCCCGGTGGATTACCTGGCCGGCATGAGCCCCGACCATCCCTATATCCGGGAATACAACCGTCACCGGGGCATCATCGTGGTGGGCCAAGGCCCCTGGGAGATTCCGGAAACCACTTTCCGGCTGCGGGACATCTGCCAGCAGAAGGGCATCCACGTATGGGTGGACGTCTGGGGCTACGACAGCGCCCACGACTGGGACTGGTGGTACAAGCAGGTCGCCTACCACGTGCCGCATTTGCTGGACTGACCGTGAAAGAAGGATTTTATGAAGAATTTCGTTTTTATTTCCCCGAATTTTCCCACGAATTACTGGAAATTCTGCCGTGAGCTGAAAAACGACGGGCTGCGGGTGCTGGGCATCGGCGACCAGCCCTACGATGAACTGGCGTACGAACTGAAGGACAGCCTGGACGAATACTACAAGGTGGACACCCTGGAGGACTACGACCAGGTGTACCGCGCCGTGGCCTTTTTCATCAGCAAATACGGCCGCATCGACTGGCTGGAAAGCAACAACGAATACTGGCTGGAGCGGGACGCCATGCTGCGCACGGATTTCCACATCCTCAGCGGCTGGCAGACCGGCGACCTGGACAGAATCAAATACAAAAGCGGCATGAAGCCCTATTACCAGCAGGCCGGCATCCGCACCGCCCGCTACCACATCGTGGACGACGAAAAGGGCTGCATGGCGTTCATCCGGGATGTAGGCTTTCCCGTCATCGTCAAGCCGGACAACGGCGTGGGCGCGTCCCACACCTACAAGCTGGACAGCCCGGAGGAGCTGGCCGCTTTCCTGCAGGAAAAGGACCCGGATACCCGCTTTATCATGGAGGAATTCATCACCGCGGAGGTCAACAGCTACGACGCCATCATCGACAGCAACGGCGAACCGCTGTTTGAAACCGGCAACGTGACCCCCCATTCCATCATGGACATCGTCAACAACGCCGACAACGCCCTGTACTACATCGTCCGGGACCTGCCGGACGACGTGCGGGAAGCCGGACGGAAAACGGTGAAGAGCTTCGGGGTCAAAAGCCGGTTCGTCCATTTTGAGTTTTTCCGGCTGACGAAGGACCAGCCCATGGGCAAAAAAGGCGACGTGGTGGCCCTGGAGGTCAATATGCGGCCCTGCGGCGGCTTTTCCCCCGACATGATGAACTTTGCCCACAGCACCGACGTGTACAAAATCTGGGCCGACATGATCGCCTTCGACCGCAGCGACAAGCCCCAGGGGCCTCATTTCTACTGCGCGTTCATGGGCCGGCGGGACGGCAAGCCCTTCTACCTGAGCAACGACATCCTGGCCATCAAATACGCCAAACAGCTGCGCATGATGGAACGGATGCCCGATGCCCTGGCCGACGCCATGGGCAACCAGATGTACATCGCTGTTTTCCCCGACGAAAAAGAATTGAAGGCCTTTTACCGGGACGCGCTGCGGCTGCGGAAATAACGGAATCAAAAAAAGACTGCCTGCGCAGTCCTCAAACTATCAACAAACTCCAGGGATGCATCGAAGGGGCCGCAGCCCCTTCGATTTATATCCGCAGGCGGCGACATGTGCGTCGCCGAGGAGCAACAGAATGCTGCTTCCTCTATCCATTTGCGGCCGTAAAATGAGCGTTTCCGGGCATTATTGCCCGGAAATGCCATTTTATAGCAAATGGATGTACCCATCGAAAGACTGCTTGCAGACTTTCGATGGCAGAGCATCGACTTTGTCGATGCTCGGAAGACTGCCTGAGCAGTCTTCTTTGGTTATGCCCTCGCCAGCCGGGCTTTCCTTCGCATCACGGCGGCCACGTATTCCTGTTTTTCTTCTTCCGTTTCCGGCACGAATTCCGGCACCGCCTGGGGCTGGTCGTTTTCATCCAGCGCCACATACACCGCATAGGCCCGGTTCACCAGCGTCCGGCTGCCGTCCAGCTGCTCCACGTAGCTGTCCACCCGCACCTCCAGGGAAGTGCGGCCGCTCCAGGTGACGCAGGCTTCCTGCACCACCGTGTCGTTCAGGTACGCAGGGGCGATAAAATTCAAATGGTCCACGCACACGGTGGTCACCGCCGCCCTGGCGTAGCGCCGGGCGGCCACCGCGCCGGTAATGTCGATCCAGGCCATGATCTGCCCGCCGAACAGGCGGGGTTTTTTGTATCCGTTGCAGTGCTGCGGCAGCACGATCTGCACGCTGGTGGTCATTTCCGGCATCGCGGTTCATCCTTTCCTGTTTCTTTCCGCATTATAGCACAGGCGCGGCCTGCCATCAAGCGCGGCAGGAAAAACGCCCGGGGCCGCCGAATCATACCCTGTCAAGGAGGCGATTTGAATGATGACGATCCGGGAGGACACACCGCTGCGGGATATTCTGGCCGTTTATCCCTGGCTGATTGACGAGGCTGTCCGGCTGGACGACCGTTTCCGTCTGCTGAAAACGCCCATTGGCCGGATGCTGCTGAAAAAAGCCACCGTGGCAGACGCCAGCGCCCGCACCGGCTTTCCCAGCCAGCAGATTATTGCGGAAATCACGAAAATGATCGAGGCCCACGGGGCATCCTAACGGCACAAAAAGGAGACGCTATGCTCAATTTACGCAAGGCAGCCATCGTCGGCTGCGGCTTTGTGGGCTCCGCATCGGCCTTCGCGCTGATGCAGAGCGGTTTATTTTCCGAACTGGTGCTGATCGACAGCAGCCGGGAAAAGGCGGAAGGCGAGGCGCTGGACATCAGCCACGGCCTGCCCTTCGCCCGGCCCATGGACATCCATGCCGGCGATTACCGGGAAATCGCCGACGCGGCGGTGATCATCGTGACCGCCGGGGCCAACCAGAAGCCCGGGGAAACGCGCATCGACCTGGTGAAAAAGAACGTGGCCATTTTCCGCAGCATCATGGCGGAAATCCGTCCGCTGCAATGCGAAGGCATCCTGCTGGTGGTGGCCAATCCGGTGGATATCCTTACCCAGGCCGCGCTGCAGTTTTCCGGCCTGCCGGAAAACCGGGTGATGGGCTCCGGCACGGTGCTGGACACCGCCCGGCTGAAATACCTGCTGGGCGAGCATTTGGACGTGGACAGCCGCAGCGTGCACGCCTTCATCATCGGGGAGCACGGGGACAGCGAAATCGCCGTTTGGAGCAGCGCCAACGTATCCGGCGTGCCCATCAACGATTTTTGCGAAATGCGCGGTCATTTCAACCACCAGGCCGCCATGCACTGCATCGCCGAAAGCGTCAAAAACAGCGCGTATGAAATCATCGAAAAGAAGCACGCCACCTATTACGGCGTGGCCATGTCGGTGAAACGCATCTGCGAGGCCATCATCCGGGACGAAAAATCCATCCTGCCCGTGTCCAGCATGATCCACGGCGCCTTCGGCATCGACGGCGCGGTGCTGAGCATGCCGGCCATCGTGGGCAAAAACGGCATGGAAGGCCTGGTGCCCATCCAATTGAGCGACGCGGAGCAGCAGGCCCTGCGCCAGTCCGCCGCCAAGCTGAAGGATATTGCCCGGCAGGAGCTTTGAGAAAGAAAGGAAGCCCCGCTATGTCCAACCGTTCCACCGCACGCAGGCAAAGCACCCGGGTGGCCTTCTGCGCCATGGTGGCGGCCCTGTCGGCCGCGCTGATGCTGCTGGGCGGCGTCATCCCCATCGCCACCTACGCCGTTCCCATGCTGTGCGGGCTCATCCTGCTGCCCGTTCTGCTGGAATTTGACGCGCCGGCGGCCTGGGCCACCTTTCTGGGCACCGCGCTGATCGCCCTGCTGCTGGGCTTTGACAAGGAAGCCGCGTTTTTCTATCTTTTCCTGGGGTACTACCCCATCATCAAATGGAAAATCGACAAAATCGGCGCAAAGCCCCTGCGGCTGCTGATGAAGATCCTGTTCTTCTCGCTGTCCCTGGTGCTGATGTACGCCCTGCTGGCGCTGCTATTCCCGGTGGATCAGGTGCTGGGGGAATTCCGGGAAATGGGCTATGTCCTGACGGCCGCCTTCGGCCTGGTGTTTGTGGGCTGCATGCTGCTCTACGACGCCTTGCTGCCCCGGATGGTGATGCTGTACGCCAACCGCATCCGCCCCAAATGGAAATTTCTGAAGCGATGAAGCCTGTATCGGGCGTCGAAAGCCTTCTTCGGCGCCCTTTTTGTTTATTGCGCCTTTGCGCATCTTCTGGTATAATTTCAGCAGGGAGGCGATTGCATGAAAAAACAGCAAGTGCTTGTTTCGGTTACCGGCTGGACGAAGGATGACGAGGATCAGCCTGAATCCGTGCGTCTCCTGACCACCGGCACCTTCAGCGGCGCCAGGGAAGACTGGCGCATTGACTATACGGAAACACAGCCCGACAACGATTCCCACGCCGTCACCCTGACCATGGGCAAGGGCGTGGTCACCATGCAGCGGCAGGGTTCCTTTGCCACCAGCATGGTGTTTGAGCAGGGCCGGCGCTTTGAAGGCAGCTACCAGACCCCCTACGGCGCGCTGGCCATGGGCGTCTACCCCACCCACGTCAAGTACCGGGTGGACGACGAGGCCACCGGGGAAGTAAACCTGACGTACCAGCTGGATTTGCAAGGGCAGTTTGCCGCCATGCACGAACTGCGCATCCGCTTCTGCCCCTCCGGCGGAAAGGCATGAAGCCGCTGGAGCCATGGCGGCGGGAATTGCGGGGGCTGATCCCCCGGTGGTTCCTGCGGCGCGATCAAAGCCCCTCCGGCGTATTTGCCAGCGATTACCCCGGCTTTCCGGACGCAGACGCGGTCACGGCCCGCCTGCAAGGCGCCGGGTACCGGGTAACGATCGAAAAGGGCGTCGCCCATCTGGACGGCACGGCGGACAAATATGCCGCCCTGGCCGGCGCGCTGCCGTCCTCAGCGCCCGCGCCCACAGACGGCACGCTGTTTTCCTGGTCCCTGGCAAGGCGGCTCCTTGACCGGGGTGATCCCGTCACGTCTTCGGCGCTGCCGGCCCTGGGCGCGCTTGCCAAGCGCCTGGACGCCGGGGATGAACACGCCATCGAAGATTTTTCCGCCTGGGCCGCCCGGCGCCAGCGCTGCCATCAACCGGTGCCGGCTGCCGCGGGCCGTCTCATTTTTTGTTTTTTGTCCCACCGGGAAGGAGGAAACGCGCCATGCTGATCACCTCTCACGGCCATTCGGAATTTTACCTGGAAAGCGCGGACGGCTTCCGGCTGCTGACCGACCCCTACGACGCCCACGTAGGCTATGCCATGGGCCGGTATCCCGCCGACGCCGTCACCGTTTCCCATGGCCACGGCGACCACAATTTCACCGCCAAGGCCCTGGGTGCCCCCGCCATCATCGACAGCGAAGGGGTATGGCGCATCACGCCGGACGTTACCGTGACCGCCCTTCCCTCCTGCCATGACGACGCCGGCGGCGCCAAGCGCGGCCCCAACCTGATCATGAAAATCGCGCTGGAAGGGCTGACGCTGGTGCACCTGGGCGACCAGGGCTGCCCGTTGACGGACCGGCAGATCAGCGCCCTGGGGCAGGTGGACGTGCTGATGGTGCCCGTAGGCGGCTATTACACCATCGACGCGGCCCAGGCCCTGGATGCGTGTCTGGCCCTGCGGCCCCGGGTGATCGTGCCCATGCACTATAAAACCAGCGTCAACAGCGATTGGCCCATCACCGATGAAAAGCCTTTCCTGCGGCTGCTGGGCTGCGAAAAGCTGCAGCCCATGCCCCTGCTGCGAATCACAAAAGGCGATTTGAGCGAACAGCCCCCGGTGGCGCTTCTGGAGGCCCGGCCATGAAAATTCAGGTGCGTTACCACGGGGACGTTCCCCCGCTGGAAAAGCTGCCCCAGGGAGACTGGATCGACCTGCGCGCCGCCGAAACGGTGGAAATGCAGGCCGGGGAATACCGGCTCATTTCCCTGGGCGTGTCCATGAAGCTGCCCGCCGGTTATGAAGCCCATGTGGCGCCCCGCAGCTCCACCTTTAAAAAGTGGGGCATCCTGATGACCAACAGCGTGGGCATCATTGACGAAAGCTACTGCGGCGACAAGGATCTGTGGTATTTTTCCGCCCTGGCCATGCGGGATACGGTGATTGAAAAGGGCGACCGCATCTGCCAGTTCCGCATCGTGGCAAAAATGCCGCCGGTGGAAATGGAACCGGTGGTATTCCTGTCCGGCCCCGAACGGGGCGGATTCGGCTCCACCGGAGAAAAATAAGCGTTGAAATCAACACCATCAAAGGAGGAAAAAAGCCATGCCCACTTTGCACAACACAGCCGCGAAAGGCGATTTCGCGCCCACCGTCCTGATGCCCGGCGATCCGCTGCGCGCCAAATTCATTGCCGATACCTACCTGAAAGATGCCAGGCTGGTGAACAACGTGCGCGGCATCCAGGGCTACACCGGCGAATACAAGGGAAAGAAAGTGTCCGTCATGGCCAGCGGCATGGGCATGCCCTCCATCGGCATTTATTCCTACGAGCTGTTCCACGAATACGACGTGCAGAACATCATCCGCGTGGGCAGCGCCGGCATGATCAGCCCCAAGCTGCAGATCCGCTCCATCGTGGCGGGCATGAGCGCCTACAGCAACAGCAATTTCGGCGCCCAGTTCGGCTTCAAGGGCAACCTGGCTCCCTGCTGCTCCTTTGACCTGCTGGAAAAGGCCGTGGCCGCCGCCCGGCGGATGGGCGTCACCATGCCCGTGGGCCCCATCTATTCCTCCGATACCTTCTACGACGCCTCCGAGCCCAAGCCTGCCGCCGTGCTGAAGGACCTGGGCGTGCTGTGTGTGGAAATGGAAGCCTACGCCCTCTACCTGAACGCCGCCCGGGCCGGCAAAAACGCCCTGGCGCTGCTGACCATTTCCGACAACGTGTTCACCGGGGAAAGCCTGTCGGCCCAGGAAGTGCGCGAAACCTTCACCCAGATGATGGAAATCGCGCTGGAAATCGCGTGAGGCTGCTGGTCAGCGCCTGCCTGCTGGGCTGCGCCTGCCGCTACGACGGGGGCAGCAAACCCTGCAAGGCGGCGCTTGCTTTGGCAAAAAAGCACGAATTGGTGCCCGTCTGCCCGGAGCAGCTGGGCGGCCTGCCCACGCCCCGCACTCCGTCCGAAATCCGGGGAGAGCGGGTGATCAATCAGCAGGGGCAGGACGTAACGGACGCCTATCGAAAAGGCGCTGCGGAGGCGCTGAAGCTCTGCCGCGCCTTGAATTGCCAGGGCGCCGTATTAAAAGCCCGCAGCCCTTCCTGCGGCTGCGGCCAGGTGTACGACGGCACGTTTTCCGGCACCCTGAAAAGCGGCGACGGCGTCACCGCGGAACTGCTGAAAAATGAAGGCATCCCCGTATGGACGGAAGAAGATCCCTGGCCCTTATAACAATCCGCAAATTGAAACGAACGCGCTTTCCCCGCCGGGAAAGCGCGTTCTGCTGATCGGCAAGGCCGATGCTTCCGCCAAATACCGAACCGTGCCTCATTCCTCGGAAATTTCGTCCAGCGTCATGGAAAAGCCCGGCACGCACTCGCTCATGAAATCCTGCACCTCGGGCAAGTCGATCTGGTCGATGGATTTTTTCACCGTCTTCCGGGCCGATTCAAATTCCTGGTTGCCGGCCTTGCGCTCCTCCAGGCACTTGATATACGCGCAGATGCGGTCCGCCGCCTTGACCAGCCGCCATTCGGGAGTGGATTCGTCATGGGCGATCAGCGGCGTATAATACGCCTGCAAATCCTGAGGCAGCATGGAAATCAGGCGCTTTGCGGCCATGTCCTCCAGCTTGTTGTATTCCTGTTTGATCATGGGGTTGTGATGCTTGACGGGCGTGGGCAGATCGCCGGTGATCACCTCGCTGGCGTCGTGGTACATGGCCAAAGCCATCACATATTCCGGATCATAGCGCCGCCCGTAGCGCACGTTGCCCATCACCGCCATGGCGTGGGCGAACATGGCACACTGCAGGGCGTGCTCCATGTCGTTTTCCGGCATGGTGTTGCGCATCAGGCCCCAGCGCTGGATAAATTTCATCCGCGTGATATACGCAAAAAAATGATGTTCCATAATTGCATTCTCCTTGACAGAAAAGTGGATTGTGGTATAATGCAGACGTGCATCCGCTGGGGGTGCCGCGAAAAGCGGCTGAGAAACACCCTTGGAACCTGTGTAGATCATCCTACCGAAGGGAAGCGGCGCGCAGTACCCAAGCTGCGTTCAACCCGTTTCCCACATGCGAAAGCGTGTGGGTTTTTGTTTGCCGGATGCAACAAAAGCAAAATGGAGGTAGATCGGAATGTACTTCTCATTTTTCCTGACGGCGGCCGCAGAAGACGCTGAAGCGATCCAGGCGGCCCCAAAGCCTTCTTGGTTTGAAACCGCGTTCGGCAAATTGGGAGAGCTGACGCCTGTTACCTGGATTGCCATCGGCGCCTTAATCGCGCTGGCAGTCATCCTGCTGATCATCGCCAGGAAGGGCAAGAAATGGACGCCGCAAATGCTGGCCATGGGCGCGCTGAGCATCGCGCTGTCCTTTCTTTTGAGCTACATCAAGCTGTTTTCAATGCCCCTGGGCGGAAGCGTGACCCTGTGCAGCATGCTGCCGATCATGCTCTTTGCTTACACCTATGGGCTGCCTCACGGTTTGCTTGCAGGTCTAGGGTACGGCCTGTTGCAATTGATCCAAAAGCAGCCCGCGGTGGCCGACCTGATCGGCACGCTGCTGGACTATCCCATTGCCTTCGCTTTGCTGGCGTTGGCCGCGCTGGGGCATAAGTTTCCCAATAAGATCGCCCTCCACGCCGGGATTCTGCTTGGCGGCATCGGCCGCCTGATCGGCAGCTATTTAAGCGGCGTGACGGTCTACGCCAAATACGCCCCTTACACGCCGGCGCTTTACTCGCTGGTTTATAACGGCACCTACATCGGCATAGAAATCCTGATGTGCCTGGTGATCGTCAGTATTCCAACAGTCCGCAGCGCCATCAACCGCGTGTACAAATCAAGATAAAGCGCTGTTTCCGTGATCCGCTTTTCCCGCAAAGAAAAGCGGGTTTTTTTATTCTCCCCGTTCCGCCGCCATTTCCGGGCTTTCTTCCAGCACCCGGTACATTTCGGCTGCGTTTTCCTTGCGCACGACCTCCCTGACATCGGTGATCTGGTAGCGGCCCACGCGGTTGCCGAAGCGGATTTCCATCACGTCGCCCTCTTTGACCTCCGTGCCGGCCTTGCACACTT
>CACYGB010000011.1 GCA_902773895.1 uncultured Eubacteriales bacterium | reverse complement strand
TGCCGGGGGGCGTCACCTTCCCCCAGCTGCTGCACCGGGTCAGCCAGACCGGCATTCCCCGCATCCGGTTTATGACCAGCCATCCCAAGGATCTTTCCGATGAGTTGATTGAAGAAATCGCGTCCAACCCTGCCCTGTGCCGCCATCTGCATTTGCCCGTGCAATCGGGCAGCAACCGGATCCTGGCCGCCATGAACCGCCGCTACACCCGGGAAAGCTATCTGGAAAAAGTGGAAAAAATCCGCCGGGCCGCGCCGGATGTGGGCCTGACCACCGATCTGATCGTGGCGTTCCCCGGGGAAACGGACCAGGACTTTGAAGACACGCTGTCCCTGACGCGCCAGGTGGGCTACGACAGCGCCTTCACCTTCATTTATTCCCCCCGCACCGGCACCCGCGCCGCGGATATGCCGGGACGCATCGACCCGGCGCTGGCCACGGAGCGTATCGAGCGCCTGATCGCCTTGCAGGAAGAAAAAACCGCCGGCGTCTTTTCTTCCCTGATCGGCACCCGGGAAACCGTGCTGGTCACCGGCGCTTCCAAGCGGAACGCGCGCCAATTGACCGGCAAATCCTCCCGGAACATCAGCATCAACTTTGAAGGCAGCGACGACCTGATCGGCCGCATCGTGCCGGTTGTGATCACCGCCGCCAGCAAAACCACCCTGAAGGGTGAAATCTGGAAAGGAGAATGATTTCTCATGAATCAAGCTGTTCTTGAAAAGGCCAAGGAATTGGCCGCCGTCATCGCCCAGTCCCCCGAATACATCACCATGCGTGCCACCGAGGACGCCGCCGGCCAGGACGAAAACCTGTCCGTGCTGTTTGACCGGTACAACGCCCTGCGCAGCCAGGTGGAAGAAGAAACCATGAAGAAAGAGCCCAACTTTGACGCCATCGGCGATCTGAGCCGGGATCTGGAAACGGTGCAGGAAGAAATCAAAAAGCAGCCCATGTACATGGCGCTGCAGGGTGCGCGGAAACAGTTTTCCGAAATGATGAACGGCGTCAACGGCGAACTGTCCGCCGCGCTGAACCCCGGCGGCGTGTCCGGCGGCTGCAGCGGCAACTGCTCCGCCTGCTCCGGCTGCAACTGACCGATGATACAGGCGGCCCTTTCTCGGGCCGCCGGGAAAAGGTGAATGTATGGCGACTTTATCCCCCATGATGCAGCAATATATGCGCTTAAAGGAGCAGAATCCCGACACCCTGCTCTTTTTCCGCGTGGGCGATTTTTATGAAATGTTTTTCGACGACGCCCTGACAGCCAGCCGGGAACTGGAGCTGACCCTGACCGGAAAGGACTGCGGATTGGAAGAGCGCGCGCCCATGTGCGGCGTTCCCTACCATGCGGTGGATACCTACGTATCCCGGCTGGTGGAAAAAGGCTATCGGGTGGCCATCGGTGAACAGATGCAGGATCCGGCCCTGGCCAAGGGGCTGGTGGACCGGGACATCATCCGGATCGTTACGGCCGGCACCCTGACCGACAGCACCGTCATCGGAGAAAAGCGCAACAATTTCCTGTGTTCCCTGTGTGTCAACGGAAAACGCGCCGGTCTGGCTGCCTGCGACGTATCCACCGGTGAATTTTTCGTGCAGCAAATGGAAGCCCGTGAAACGGCGGTAAAAGCCGCGCTGGACGCCCTGCATCCCGGGGAAATCATCACCAACGACGCCGCTTTTGCCAAGCTGTGCACCCTGCTGCCGGCACGCAACTACACCGCCGCGGCATTCCAGAGCCAGAACGCCCGGGATACGCTGCTTTCCCATTTCCACGTGTCCGCCCTGATGGCGCTGGGCCTGGATGCTTCCCTGTGCGTAGCGGCCCAGGCCGCAGGCGCCCTGATGCGCTACCTGAGCGAAACCCAGAAAAATGCTCTGCAGCACATCGCCCGCATCCGCGTGCAGGAAAAAGGCGACGTCATGCCCCTGGATGCCTCCACACGGCGGAATCTGGAGCTGACGGAATCCATTCGGGGCAGAACGGCCAAGGGCTCTTTACTGTCCGTGCTGGATGAAACAGCCACCGCCATGGGCGGCCGCCTGCTGCGCTCCTGGGTGGAAAAGCCGCTGCTGAGCAAGGAAAAAATCGACGCCCGCCTGTGCGCCGTGGAAGCGCTGTACAGCCAGCACGTGCTCAGCGAAGAACTGCGGGACAAGCTGACGCGCGTTTACGACATGGAACGGCTGCTTGCCAAAGTGTCCTATCACACGCTGAACGCCCGGGACTGCCTGTCCCTGCTCCGCTCCCTGGAGCAGGCGCCGGATATTCTGAGCCTGCTGGACGGCATGGAAGGGGACGCGCTTTCCTTCCTGAAGGAACTGCTGGATCCCCTGCCGGAGCTGACGGATCTGCTCAGCCGGGCCATCTCCCCCGACGCGCCGCTGCTGCTTTCGGACGGCAACATCATCCGCACCGGATATAATGCCCAGCTGGACGAATTGCGCCGGGCATCCACCGAAGGAAAGCAATGGCTGCTGGATCTGGAAGCCAAGGAACGGGAAGAAACGGGCATCAAAAACCTTCGCATCCAGTACAACCGGGTATTCGGGTATTACATTGAAGTCACCAAATCCAATTATTCCCTGGTTCCTCTGCGGTATCAGCGCCGCCAGACGCTGACAAACAGCGAACGCTTCACCACGGACGAGCTACGCGCCATCGAAAGCAAGCTGACCGGCGCCCAGGAGCAGGCGGCCAAACTGGAAATGGCCCTGTTTGAGGAAGTGCGCGATACCATCAGCGCCCATATGGGGCCGCTGCAATCCACCGCCATGGCATATAAAACCCTGGACGCCCTTCTGTCCCTGGCGCGGGTGGCGCTGCGCAACCATTATGTGAAGCCCACCATCACCGAGGACGGTATCCTGCACATCCAGGACGGACGCCATCCCGTGGTGGAAGCCATGATGAACGACATGGCCTTCGTGCCCAACGACACCTATATGGATCTGGATGAAAACCGCATGCAGATCATTACCGGCCCCAACATGGCCGGCAAAAGCACCTATATGCGGCAGGTGGCCCTGATCACGCTGATGGCCCACATGGGGTCTTTCGTTCCCGCGCGGGAAGCCAGCATCTGCCTGGTGGATGGGGTTTATACCCGGGTCGGCGCGTCGGACGATCTGGCCACAGGCCAATCCACCTTCATGGTGGAAATGAGCGAAATGGCCTACATCCTGCGCAATGCCACCAATCGTTCCCTGGTGATCCTGGATGAAATCGGCCGTGGCACCTCCACCTTTGACGGCCTGGCCATCGCCTGGGCAGCCGTGGAGTTTTTGTGCGACCAAAAGAAATCCGGCGCAAAAACGCTGTTTGCCACCCATTACCATGAATTGTCCGAGCTGGAAGGCCATCTGGAAGGCGTGAAGAATTTCTGCGTATCGGTGAAGGAACACGGCGAGGAAGTGATTTTCCTGCGCAAGATCATTCCCGGCGGCGCGGACAAGAGCTTCGGCGTTTATGTGGCGCATCTGGCCGGCGTACCGCGGCCCGTGGTGGCCAGGGCCCAGGAGATCCAGGCCCGGCTGGAGGTCAACAACATCGGCAACGCCTCCATCGGCCAGAACATTCTGGGCGCGGGCCACAGGAAAAAGAACGAGCAGGTAGACCTGATGGAATATTCAAAAACGGAATTTATCGAGGAAGTCCGCGCCATCGACGTGATGGCTCTGACGCCCATCGACGCACTGAACAAGCTGTTTCTGCTGAAAGAAAAAGCCATGAAACTATAAGGAGAGCCCATGGAATACGCACACATTCGTCCATTGCCGCCGGAAGTGATCGGTCAGATTGCCGCCGGCGAAGTGGTGGAGCGCCCTGCCGCCGCCATCAAGGAATTGGTGGAAAACAGCATGGACGCCGGAGCCACTGCCATTACTGTGGATATCCGGGACGGCGGCCTGACTTCTTTTAGGGTAGCCGACAACGGCTGCGGCATCCAGCCGGCCGACATCCGCATGGCCTTCGCCCGTCACGCTACCAGCAAAATCCGAACGGCGGAGGATCTGTACGGCGTTCAGTCCCTGGGGTTCCGGGGAGAAGCGCTGGCTTCTATCGCTGCCGTCGCCAAAGTGATTTGCCAAACCCGCGCCAAGGGACAGGACAGCGGCCTGCTGGTGCGCAATGAGGGCGGAGAAATTCTGGAGATCAAGGAGGCAGCCTGCCCCGAAGGCACCACCTTCACCGTAAAGGAACTGTTTTACAACGCGCCGGTGCGCCGGAAATTCCTGAAAAAGCCCGGCACGGAAACCGCCGCCGTCAGCGAACTGATGGCAAGGCTGATCCTGTCCCATCCCGCCGTGTCCTTCCGCTTCATGGCGGACCAGAAGCTGGTATATTTCAGCGCCGGCGACGGGAAGCTGGACAGCGCCATCATGAGCGTGTACGGCATGGAAACGCTGAAATTGATGACCCGGGTGGAAGGCTCCATGAACGGCGTGCTGCTGCATGGCTTTGTGGGCGTCGGCGACGTCAGCCGGGGCAACCGCAGCCATGAGCACTTTTTCCTGAATGGCCGCGCCATGAAAAGCCCGCTGCTTTCCGCCGCCGTGGAAAGCGGCTGCCGCCAGCGGGTGATGATCGGCAAATTTCCCCTGTGCGTGCTGCACCTGGATATGCCTTATGAAAGCGCCGACGTGAATGTGCATCCCAACAAGTGGGAGGTGCGCTTTCAGGACGAGCGCGGCGTGCGCCAGGCGGTAGAAACCATCGTATATGAAGTGTTGGAAAAAACCAACGAAGCGCCGCCCATCCCGCCTATGTTCCTGCAGCCCCAGGACGCGGCTCCCGTCCCCGCCCCTGCCAGGATCCAGGTTACGGAGGTTGCGTCCCCGCCGCCGCTGGATCTTCCTCATCCGGCACCCTCCGCCGCGCCGTCCGGGAAGCTGGCCGCGTTTACGGAAGACGGCTCCACCCTGCCTTCCTTTGATCCCGTTATCCCCCGGGAAAACCGCCCGGTGCTGATCCCGCAGGCGGAAAAACGCCCCGCTGTCCTTCGGGATTCCGGCGCATCCCTGCTGCCGCCCCGGCCGGCTGCCGCCTCTGCCGCGGAGCCGTTCGTTCCCGCCGCCCCGGCTGTGCCCACCACCCCGGCCGCATCCGGCGTCCCGTCTGCCGCTCCTCTGCAGGCAGATCAAACGGAGACGCCTGCCGTTGCCAGCGCGTTTTCGCAGGCACCGATCAAGCTGCTGGGCGTGGCGTTCAACACCTATATCCTGATGGAATACGGCGAGCTGCTGATCCTGGCTGACCAGCACGCGGTGCACGAACGGCTGCTTTACGAACGTTTCATGCGTGAAACCGCTACCGCGCCGGCCAGCCAAAGCATGCTGGTGCCGCTGATCGTAAAACTGTCCAAGGGCGAATACGCCGCTTATGAGGAAAACCAGGAAGCGCTGCAAAAAGCCGGGTTTGACCTGTCGCCCTTTGGGGATGACACCGTGCAGCTTCGCGGCGTGCCCATCATTCTGGGGCAGCCGCAGGCGGAAAAATGCCTGATGGAAGCGCTGGATGAACTGATGGACGACGCCGCGTCCCCCATTGCCGACCGCACCAGCCGCGTGATCCAGATGGCCTGCAAGCACGCCGTCAAGGGCGGTGAACGCCTCAGCAACGAAAGCGTAATGGCGCTGATCCGGGATGTGGTCGATCAAAAAGTGACCCCCACCTGCCCCCACGGCAGGCCGCTGATGGTGCAGTTGACCCATACCGAGCTGGATAAACGGTTCCGGCGTATTCAAAGCTGATGAAAAAACGTGTGATCGGAATCGTCGGCCCCACAGCCAGCGGAAAAACAGCCCTGAGCCTGCAGGCAGCCCAGGCGCTGCACGGCAGTATCGTCTGCATGGATTCCATGCAGATTTACCGCGGCATGGACATCGGCACCGCCAAACCCACTGCCGCGGAGCGCCGCCGCGTCCCCCATTTCCTGGTGGATATTCTGCCCCCTGACGCCGCGTATTCTGTTTCCCAGTACGCCCAGGACGCCCGAGAAGTAATCGAACGTGTGGACGTTCCCATTCTGGTGGGCGGAACAGGCATGTACCTGCAGGCCCTGAGCCTGCCCATGGATTACGGCGCCGTAGGCGGCGATGAAGCGATCCGGCAAAAATACCACGCTTTGGCCGAGGCGCAAGGCAGCCAGGCGGTGCATGACAGGCTTCGCCTGGTGGACCCCGCATCCGCTGACCGTCTGCATCCAAACGATCTTCGCCGGGTAATCCGGGCGCTGGAAGTATACGAGCTGACCGGCGTTCCCCTGTCCCGGCAGACGATGCCCGGCCCGGAGGATGCGCCGTATGATTTTTTGCTGTACGCCATCGACATGCCAAGGGACATGTTATATCAGCGTGTAGACGCCCGGGTGGATCAAATGATCCGGGACGGTCTTTTGGACGAAGTACGCACGCTGACGGAGGCCGGGCTTTCCCCCGAAGCCCAGTCCATGCAGGGGCTGGGCTACAAGGAAATGCTGCCGGTGCTTCGTGGGGATATGGCATTGAATGACGCCGTTACCCTGCTGAAAACACGCACCCGGCATTATGCCAAGCGGCAGCTGACCTGGTTCCGGCGGGACGAACGCATCCGCTGGCTCCCCTGGCCCGCCGACGGGAATATGACGCCGCTGGCCCAAATCATCATCAATTCCTGGCTGGAAGGAGTTTCCCATGCAGATTCACGACCTGATTAACCGCGCTGAAAAGGATTGTCAGCCCCTGTTTTCCGCCCTGGAAGAAACCGAGATGCGCAACACCCGCCGGGTGCTGGACGCGTTTCACGAAGAAGACATTGCCGTCCGGCATTTTGCGCCCACCACCGGCTATGGCTATGACGACATTGGCCGGGACAAGCTGGAAGCGGTGTTCGCCCGGCTATTTGGCGCGGAATGCGCCATCGTCCGTCCCGGCATCGCCTGCGGCACAGCGGCGCTGAGCCTGTGCCTGTTCGGCCTTCTGCTGCCCGGGGATCACCTCCTATCCGCCACCGGCGCGCCGTATGACACCATGGAAACAGTTATCGGCCTGTCCGGCCACGCGCCCGGGAACCTGAAGGAAATGGGCGTTTCCTACTCTCAGGTGGACATGGCGGATGATCAAACCCGCATAGACGTGCAAGGCGTGCTGGATGCCATCACGCCCCATACAAAGGTGATCCTGATCCAGCGGAGCCGCGGATATGCCTGGCGTTCTTCCCTGCGCCCCGAAGAAATGGCGCCGCTCATCAGCGCCGTCCGCAGCGTCCGGCCGGATATTTTCATCATGGTGGACAACTGCTACGGCGAATTCATCTGCGAAACGGAGCCGACGCACTTCGGCGCGGATGTGTGCGTGGGCAGCCTGATCAAAAACCCCGGCGGCGGCATGGCCCCCACCGGCGCGTACCTGGCAGGCACGAAGCGCGCCATCGAACGTATTGAGGCACGGCTTACCGCGCCGGGGCTGGGCCGCGAAGTAGGCAGCTACGCCGCTTCGTATCAGCCCTTCTATCAGGGCCTGTTTCTGGCGCCTCACACCGTGACGCAGGCGCTGAAAACCGCCATTCTGTCCGCCCGTGTGTTTGAACTGCTGGGCATGAAAACCACGCCCGCTTCCAATGCGCCCCGGGCCGACATCATCCAGGCTATCGAAATGGGTGATCCCAACCGGCTGATCGCCTTTGTGCAGGGGATTCAGGCAGCGTCCCCCATCGACAGCAGCGCCGTGCCGGAGCCTTGGGATATGCCCGGCTATGCCGACCAGGTCATCATGGCGGCAGGCACCTTTGTATCCGGCGCTTCCATCGAACTATCCGCCGACGCCCCCATGCGCGCCCCTTACACCGTTTACCTTCAGGGCGGCCTGACATATGCGCACGGAAAGCTGGCCCTGCAGTGTGCCCTGGAAAAAATGCAGAAAAACGGTAGTCTGTCCCTTTCATGATTTGATTTTTCCCGGTTGTCTTTTTTCGGCCAATATGCTATGCTGGATACAGAATCATTTTCATAACGGAGGGATTCCCATGAAAGCACTTTTGATCGGCGGCACCGGCGTCATCAGCACAGCCATTTCCAGGCTTCTTCTGACGAAGGGGTGGGATCTGACCCTGATTAACCGCGGCAGCCGCAGCAGCGACGTGCCCGGCGCGCATTCTCTGACACTGGACATCAACGATGAAAACGCCGCGGCGAAGGCGATTGAAGGGCAGCATTTTGACGTGGTGGCCGACTTCATTGCTTTCGTTCCTTCTCAGGTGGAGCGGGATATCCGTTTGTTCCGCGGCAAAACCGACCAATACATTTTCATCAGTTCCGCTTCCGCATATCAAAAGCCCCTCTCCCATCCGGTGATCCGGGAAAGCACGCCCCTGGCCAATCCCTATTGGGAATACTCCCGCAACAAAATCGCCTGCGAGGAAGTGCTGATAAAGGCCTACCGGGAGGAGGGCTTCCCCTTCACCGCAGTGCGGCCCAGCCACACCTTCTCCTTCCGCTCCATGCCGGTGGCCATTCACGGGGACAAGGGCCCGTGGCAGGTAATGAAGCGCATGATGGAAGGAAAAAAGGTGCTGGTTCCCGGGGATGGCAGCAGCCTGTGGGCTGTTATGAACAGCGAGGATTTCGCCCCCGCGTTCGTTGGCCTGATGGGCAACGTGCATGCCATTGGGCAGGCTGTGCAGATCACCGGTGAAGAGTTGCTGACCTGGAACCAGATCATGGCTTCCATCGCCAGGGCTGTAGGCGGAACGTATCTTCCCTGCTTCGTTCCCACGTCCATCCTGTCCAAATCGGCAAAATATGATTTTGAAGGCGGCCTGCTGGGCGACAAATCCAACACCGTGATTTTTGACAACAGCCTGCTGCATCGGCTGGTGCCGGATTTCCAGATCCGCAAAACCTTCGAACAGGCCGCCCGGGAATCGGCCGCGTATTTCCTCAGCCATCCGGAATTGCAGACGGAGGATCCCGAATTTGACCGGTTCACCGACAGCGTGGTGGCTGTCATGGAAAAAGCGGAAGCGGATATCGCCGCCCTGTAAAAAAATGAAGATCGAAGAAGCACGCTGCCCCCAGCTGTACGCCGATGCGCTGCTTGCCCTGTCCGCTGCCTGGGCGGAAGAAGGCAGCTGCCGCGGTTATCAGAAAAATGAGCCCGACGACCTGAAAGGCTGTCGGGTTTTTCTGGCTTGGGAAGATGAAAACCTGATCGGCTACCTGCTCTGCCGCGAAGGAAAAACTGCGGCGGCGTCCAGCGTTGCGCCATCTGGCACACCGTACGTGGAGGTTGATGAAATTTATGTGCAGCCCGCTTTCCGCTGCCAGGGCATTGGGAAAGCGCTGTTTCAGGCCATGGAGCATCAAATCAAATGCGAAGGCAGCGCTTCCTGCATTTTTCTGACCGCCGCGGCCAAAAACAGCCGGGCCATCCTGCATTTTTATCTGGATGAGTTGGGCATGGAATTCTGGTACGCCCGGCTGTTCAAGACGCTGGACTGACAGGCTGCGCAAATAACATCGTATATAACTTAGAAACAGCCGCCCTGAACCGGTCTTTCCGAAATCAGGGCGGCTGCTTTTTATACCAGTTTCAGTTCCTTCAGGGATTGGGCCACATAAGCCGCAAACCGGTCCGCCCCCGGGAACCTGGTATGCGCATTGTCACACAGCGCTTCCGGATACCGCGGGTCTTCCCCGGCTGCAACATGCATGAACAGCGCTTTGCTTCCTTCCTCACCCATTTCCTGCACGATCCGGAAGCTCTCCGCATACAAATCGATGCACGGAACGCCGGCTTTTTCCGCCAGGGCACGCATGGCACGCTTGTAATCCCCATGGGTTTCCTGCAGCTTGCCATCCTGCCACTCACGCATGCAAATGGGCGTCAATAAAACGGGAATCGCGCCCTTTTCCCGGGCAGAATCCACAAACACCGTCAGATTGGCCAGGTAATCCGTCCACGGTTCCGTGTGTCTCTCCGGCTTCTCGTTTTCATCATTGTGAGCAAACTGAACCAGCATCAGATCGCCCGGTGATATTTCCCGCAGGATGTCTTCCAGCCGTCCCTCGGCCAGAAAGGATTTGGTGCTGCGCCCCGCTTTGGCCCGATCCTCCACACGCACATGAGGCAAATAGCCCTGCAAAAGCTGGCCCCAGCCCACCATCAGCGTTTTTTCCGGATCATAGGTGTCGGCGGTGGAGTCGCCGCAAATGTAGATCGTCATGATCGTTCGCCCTCACAGCGCGGCCGCCTGTTTTTCCAGGAAAAGCCGGGCCTGTTCGGCGTTTTCGGGGGTAGTGTCTTCCAGCGTCATGGGCAGGCTGTGGCGTTTGGCCAGGGAAAGCAGCGATTCGAACCGCATCACGCCGGTGCCGCAGGCAATGGAATGCACTTCATTGGGCCGCAGCACGTAATCCTTCATATGCAACACCATAGCCCGGTCGCCCAACCGGCGGATCCCGTCCTCCACGATTTCTTCCGCGCGGTCTGCAGTGTCCGGACCGATCAGGTTCACGGCGTCCAGAATGATCTGAAGATGATCACTGGGCACTTCATCCAGCATCCGCTGGGCACGCTCCGGCGTGGAAATGATGTGATGATACACCGGCTCCACCGCCAGAATGGCATCCGCTTCCTCTGCCCAGCGCACCACAGGCCGCAGCGCGTCGATAAAGAGCCGGAACGCTTCTTCGCTTCTTGCCGCGCCCTGCGGGAAATGGGAGTGCGGATTTGCATATGTTTCCGTACCAACTACCCGGGCGCCGATCATGGGCGAAAACCGCAAATGCGCCTTGTAGATCGCCTGGGTGCGCTGCCGCTCCTCCTCGTTGGGATCGGCCAGATTCAAATAGCAGCCCAGAACGGCACATTCGATATGCTCCGCCAATAAATCCTCCCGAACGGAGGAAGCCAGCTCCTCCTTCAGTTTTTCCGGCGCTTCTGCCATATCAAAGCCATCGATGACCTTGCTCAGCGCGATGTGGGCGCAGGAAAAGCCCTGGCGGCGGATAAATGCCAGTCGCTGCCGAAGGGTGCCTGGAACCGTGTCATGAAGCCGAATGCCGATGTTCATTGTTTTTCTCCTTTCAAAGTGATGCGCAGCGCGCCGATTTTCTCGTCGTACTGCACCTGCGCCCCGTCTACCCGGGAGACCGCGGCGCTGACCTCCATCACCAAAATGCCTTCCTCCGTCCGGTAGGGCTGGCCGTCCATCAGGCTTTCCCCGCCGTCTGCCAGAAGATGTGTTTCTCCGATCCGGGCAATGACCGTATGGCCGTTTGAGTGGATCGTCAGACGTGTTCCGTCCCATTGATAATCCAGGCAGTCCGGAGCAAGCTGCTTCATCCGCTCCAGCACACACAGGACGTTGCCCCAAACGGCGCCGTTGCGGTTTACAGCCCGGACGCCGCGGAAATCGGGTTCCTGGCCGTTCACCAGGATCTTGCAGTAGTTTTCTGCCTCCGGCACATACTTGGCAGCGTCCGAAGCCGGAATGGGCAAAAACCAGTCTTCTTCCCTGCCTGGAAAACCGGCGGTTTCCGTCGGCTGATCTGCCCATTCCCCGCCGGTAAGCGTGTTCAGATCACAGGCGGCGGAATGAAGCTCAGCCTCCGCATCCGGAAGGCCTGCAGCGGAAGCGGTCAGCCTGACCCGTCCGGCTGCCCGGACGGAACGCAGCAGCACGCGGTTCACACCGCATTCGGCAAACACAAAGGGTTGGCGGATCACGCTGTCCTGCCGGCCGTTTCCCTGAAACCGGCCGCTGTTGTATCCGCCCAGGAACTCCGCTGGACCAGACAGGCGAAAACTGATTTTCCGATCATCCAGCGGACAAATCCTGCCCTGATTATCCACGATTTTCACATCCACATAGGCCAAATCCTGACCGTCCGCACGCCAGCCGCCCGGCGCTGTATGGACGTCAAGCGTGATCCTCGCGGCCTGCCCGACGGTCTCCAGGCGGTCCCGGCATACGGCTTTCCCGTCAAAATCGTAACCGATGGCTTCCACGTACCCGGGCTGCGTTACATCAACGCCGGGAAAAGCAAATACAAAGCCATGCTCCGGGCGGCAGCACGCCCCGATCTGCCTGCCATTGACAAGCAGCACCACACGGGCAACGGCGTAGCCGGCCACCACGTAAACAGTTTTATGCTTGGGATCACGGAACGCCGTTCCGCCGCTGTCCTCCCAGAAAACGCCGTTGAAGCGCTTGACGCAATACCGGTAATTCCGCCCATCCTCCGGCGGATAATTCCAGTGGCCCAGGATTTTCAGCCGCGGTTGGACGCTTTGCATGACCCGGAACACATCGAAGCTCTGTTTTTTCACCCGGATGGCGTCCACCCGTCCGCTCATGCGGCCGTTCTCGCTGAAGCTTTGCCTGCCGTGCTGCGCGGAATCCGTCCAGCACAGGGCCGCGCAGGCGCTGTACAGATTTTTGCCGGACGCGCCGCCAATGCGGTCAAAGAAAAACTCACTGTACCCTTGGGCATTGGCCAGCGCCAGGTCTTCGCTGGTCAGGTCATAGAAATCCAGACCCTTTTGCTTCTTTCCGCCTTTGCCCAGGTAGCGGCAGCGGTAATCAAAATCAGGCGGGGAAAAATCATCCCAAACCCGCCGCGGCGCCTCCTCCCGGCTGTACTCCGTCTCGGTAATGGGCCCATGCTCCGCCAGGAAACGGGCCGCATGCCGGTTCAGCATGGTGCCCACATACTCGCTTTCGTTCAGGGTTTCTTCCGTATTGATGGTCCTGCAGCCCATCCACCGTCCGCCCTGCGGATCCAGCGCCTGCTTCAATTGCCGCATTTCCCGCATATGCAAAGTGGAAATCACGTTGTTTCCGGCTTCCCAGAACAGAATGGACGGTTGATTCCGATAGGCCAGGATCACGTTGCGCATCAGTTCCACCCGCTGATCCCACTGGCGGCCGAAGGTTTCCCGTTCTTTGTCCCCGGCTGGCTGTGTGCACACGATGCCGCAGCGGTCGCAGGAGCGGATATCCGCAGGGCTGGCCGCCACGTGCATCCAACGGATATGGTTGGCGCCGCTCTCCCGGATCAGGCGCGCGTCCATGTCATGCATCCACTGGGGCACGATGCCGCTTTCCGCCCATTCGTTGGACGCTCTTTGGGCATAGCCCCGGAGCCACACCGGATGATCATTGATCAGAATGCCCCGGTTTGAATCATAGCCGGTTTTCCGGAAACCTGTTTCTATTTCTTCCGTATCCACCGTCTGCCCATCGGCTTCCAGCAGGATCTCCACCCGGTACAGCACAGGATGCGCCGGTTCCCAGAATTCCAGGCCGGATACCATCGCTGAAAAACGAATAGTTTGCGCCGCAACAGCGCCGAAGCAGGTAGGCTGCACCCGGTCCTCCTCCCGGGGCACATAGCGGCCGTTTTCCCAGCGGTAAGCGTCCGGCGGCACCAGGGTTTGCGGCGGAACCCAGGAAACAGGAGGAACAGATTCCATTTCCGACGACAAAACGCCAATTTCTCTTCCGTCCAACATGCGGATACGCGCCGTCACACGGCAGTTTGCCATACAGCCGGATACATTGCGAACCTCCGCCTCGATGTGGATACGGGCAGTCTTTGCGGAAAAATCAAACGCATCCGCAAAAACATACGTCCCGTGGCTTTGAAGATTGGCGTACAGCGGCAGCGTCAGGTGAACGCTGTTTTTAAAATATACCTGCACCGGCTGGCTGAGGCCGCCGATGGTAGGATTGAAGTCGTTGCAGTTCCAGGAAAAGCCCACGCCTTCCAGGAGCGCGCTTTCCTCCTGGCTTTGCAGATAGCTGCCCGGCGCGGCATCCGGCGCGTTGGGCGTTTCCGCGATGCAGAAAGGAATATTGCGGGTGCTGGTGTTGTCGGTGGCAACAGCGATCACGTTATCGCCGGAAGCGTCCAAAAACGGCGTCAGGTCAAACCCGAAGGGACCAACGCCCATTTCATAATACCCGGCCAGGCAGCCGTTGACATACAAATAACAGGTCTGCCTGATCCCTTCCAAGGTCATGACGACCCGCTTGTCCCGATGCACGGACGGCACAGCCAGGCGGTTCCGGTAAAAAGCGCAGGTGCGCTTCTGTCCGCTGCCGCCGTCCTCAATAGGCGTTGCAAACAAATCCTCGCCGTTGAAGGTATGCGGCAGCGTCACCTGCTCCCAATCCGCATCGTCATAAAGCCGGTCTGTGGGGCTTCTGCCTTCCCGGTCCCGGCAGGCGGCCAACGCCTGTTCCAAAGGAAAAGCGTTGGCCAGCCTGAAACGCCAGTTTTGATGAAAAAAATACCTGTTACGCATATTCCCTCTTCAGGAAAGCAGCGCATACGGGATACTGCCGCAGTTCCTGAACCACCAGGCTGCAAATTTTCTCGGCGCCGTTTTCGTTGAAATGCGTTTTGTCGTCATGTCCGTCGGGAAAATCGGGGTTTTCCCCGGGCGCAAGGCGGACGAACAGCTCCGCTGTTTTCTCCTCTCCCAAGGAAAGATACAGCTGCCTGCTGTCCTTTTTCAGGTCGCACAAGGGCACCTGTTTTTCCGCCGCCAGTTCCCGGATCGCCCGGGGGTATTCCCCGTGGGTGTAGAGCATGCTGCCGCCGCCCACAAAAAAGCGTCGGGAAACGGGCGTCAGCAGCACGGGCTGAGCGCCCCTTTCCAGCGCAATACGGCAATAGCGCCAAAGCTCTTCCTTGAAGGTGGTGTCGGGATCGGTGTGCCTTTCATCGTCCTTTTCATCGTTGTGACCGAATTGTATCAGCAGCAGATCCCCCGCTGTCATCTCTTTTTCCGCCGGGGAAAACAATCCTTCCTCCCGAAAGGAACGGCTGCTGCGCCCGCTGAGGGCAATGTTCCGCACCCGTACTCCTTCCCGCACAAACCGGGGCAAAGCCCAGCCCCAGCCCCGGAACGGCGGCTTGTTGTCCTCCACCGTGGAATCACCAATGATCCAGATCGTCGGCATCCTTCACCAATCCTTCCAAACCTGGTTCAGGTCGATCACGCACACCTGGCCCACGCCGTTTTCATCGGGGTTGGAAAACAGGATCTGGTCGCCCCGGCGGTTGAAGGAGGGATGCTGGTGATCCGCACCGGTTTTGCACCGGCCCGTGGTGGCGATCAGCTTGGCCTTCTTTGTGGCCCGTTCGATCAGCACCACGCCTTCCTGCACGGTGGTGCCCAGATAGCTGATCCGGTCCGCGCACAGCCACTTGTGGTCCCGGCTGATGCAGGGGTGCAGCAGCTGCATACTCTGGGCGGCCACGTCAAAATGGCGGCCGTCCTTGTCACCGATGATGATATTGCCGGTGTGGAATTCCCCCTTGTCCCCATCCACAAAGCCCGCCGGGTCCAGCTTCATCATGGCCATTTCCGTGCCGTCCGACGCCCACACCTCATGGGTGATCCATTCACTGGGATGCTCCACATAATAGGGCCGCACATAGCGTTCCTTCACGTCGAACATCCAGGTGCGCTGGAAGGCGTCGCCTTCGGTTTCATGAATGTAGAAAATCAGGTTTTCATCCGTGGGGCAGATTTGCGCGTGTCCCAGCCGGTAATCGCTCTGATACACCACCTGGGCTTCCTGGCCGGGGTCCAGGATCACCAGGCCATAATACTTGTTGGACAGATGATAGCTGCAGGCAATACGGCCGGTATTCGCGGCCGTCAGGTGGCCGGTAATTTGGCCGCCCTTGGGCAGGTCGCCGATTTTTTTCATTTCCTTGGTGTCCAGATCAACGGCGAAAACCTCTGTTTCATTCCTGCAGGTGTAGCCGATGTTCTTTTCCCGGTCAGTGGCAAAGCCCCGGAAGGAATAATCGGTGATGCGCTCGATCTCCCCTGTTTCCACGTTGGCCCGGTAGCAGCCGCCGTCCGTTTTCCCTTCCAGCTGCTGCTTCATAAAGAAGAAATACCGATCGTCGGTGGAAAAGTTTTCACAGGTAAAATACAGTTTGGAATTCCTTTCCGGACCATGGGCGTAACGGCGCACTTCATAGCCGGTTATTTTGTCGCGATAAATTTCCATGGTTTCCTCCTCCTTCGCGCTTACAGCTGCACCGTTTGCCCCGCGGGAATGCAAACGGCAGGCTGATCATTGACAGAAATCCAGCAGTCCCGGGCGTTGGGATTATAAACAAAATGGTTGTCCGCCGCAAACTGCAGCCGGGCATAATCATCCATGCAATCCAGGAACTGAATGTTGGTGCAGTACCAGATGTCGTCCTTTCCGCCCATCATGCGACAGAAATCCTCCATCAGGTCCCAGTTGCCCTTATCGTCAAATTCATAGCTGTGTCCCCACACATACATCAGGTAGAGATACTGCTTCTTATACAGCGCCAGGAATTGCTCCCCCAATTCCATCAGCCTGTGGTTATGGTGGCAGGTGGCCTGCCAGCGATAAGGATCTTCCGGCAGCGCAAAGCTGTCCGAAGAGCCCACGACCCGGGAATAACGGATGCCGCAGGCCGGCAGCAGTTTTTCGATTTCCGGGCTCAGAGAGCCGTTGGGGTAGCTCAGCCCCCGAACGGGATATTGGGTATACTGTTCCAGAAATTTACGATCTTCCAGCACCTCGTGCGCTACCTCGGGCAGCGGGCAGCGGGCGATGGTGGGATGGGTCACCGTGTGGCATGCCACCTCGTGGCCCTGGTACAAGGAAGGTATTTCCTCCGGCCGGATGCGCCTTTCATCGGTAAACAGACCGCTGTTCAGATGAAACGTGCCTTTGATGCCGTTTTGATTGAAAATGTCCACCAGACGGCGATCCTGGATCTTGCCGTCGTCATAGCTCATGGTCAGCGCTTTGTGTTTTCCACCGGGAAAGCAGCAATATACCTTGTTCATGTTTCCTCCGCATATCAATGGGGCTGCCGCCATTTGCGGCAGCCCCGAAGAATCAGGGATGATCAGTTCTGCGCAGCGTGATACGCTTCGTTGTATTCCTGCGTCATCATATCGCCGCCCTGCATGGCCCAGTCTTCCCAGGCAGCACGCAGTTCCGCTTCGCTGATCTGGCCGGCGATGTACTGCACAGCAGCGTCAGAAATGATCTGGCTCAGCTGGGTGCCGAAAGCCACGTTGGTTTCGCTCACCAGCGGATAGCAGGGATCCAGCACCGCGTAAGGCGCCAGAATCGCATTCAGGTCTTCATAGCGCTGCCGCAGGGCAGTCAGCTTCAAAGCGGGCAGGATGGGATTGCCGGTCACCTGCATACCCAGCTGATTCAGGTCATGCAGATACATCTTGGTGGCATTGGTCTTTTCAGTTTCTTCGGCGGAAGGCGTAATGCGGTAGCCGTCCGCATCCAGCCAGTAGGTCGCATCCTGCACGCCGCAGTTGAGCAGGGTGGCGCCTTCATCACTGTTGCACCAATCCAGGAACTTCACAACCTTGGGCAGGTCCGCTTCGGAAACGGTTTTGGTGATCAGGATTTCGCCGTTGAAGCCGGCATTCTGGGGCCACACAGTGATGGAGCCGTCTTCCTTGGCCAGCGGGCCCACAGACTGCCAGATCAGCTCGGTAACGCCGGCGTTCTTTTCAAACCATTCCTGCTGACGATGCGCGTTGTCCAGGCAGTCGAAGCGCATGAAGGCCTTGCCGGTGCGTTCGATATTGTCCCAGTCGGAGGTAGAAATCTGGGCGAAGTTGGGGTCGATGCCCTTGATTTCATACAGATGGCGCAGCCAGTTCAGGCCCTCCAGGTAAGCGGGAGACAGGTGCGCGGGATAGATGTTGCCGTTTTCATCCACGCCCCAGTTGTTGGGCGCACCGAAGGCCACGGTAATCACGCTGATGGTGCCGGCGGTATAGGAGCACATATTCAGGGCATACGTGTCGTCGCTGTACTTGGCCAGCGCTTCCGCCAGTTCGGTCAGGTCCGCCAGGGTGGTCACTTCTTTGTCAAAGCCCATCTGCTTGGCGATGTCGGTGCGGTAGTACACGCCGCCGCGGGGGAACACACGGCTGCGGTAAATGCCGTACACACGGCCATCCACGGAAATGTTGTTGTAAATCTGCGCGTTGCCGGCAGCCAGATGCGGATAGTTTTCAGCATCCTTCACATAGTCCGTCAGATCCCAGAAAGCACCCGCGCGGGCAGAGTTGATGATCAGGGGATTCCGCGCGTCGGTGGCCGCAATCAGCATCGGCGGCTTGGAATCCGCCAGGGTGGTGTTCAGCAGATCGCCATAGGTGGAGTTGGGGCCCCAGATCACGTTCAGCCGAACGCCGCTGGCCGCTTCGATAGCATCCAGCACCGGGTTGTTTTCCGCTGCGAAATCCACTTCAGACGGGAATTCGGGCAGCATGACGGTGATGACGAAGGGTTCGTCAGCCAAGGCGATGCTTGTCACGGACAGCAGCATCACCAGCGCCAGAAACAGGGAAACCAGCTTTTTCATGAGTTTTTCCTCCTTTGATATTTATGTTCAGGCACAACGGCCTTTGCATCGGAAACAGGGAAATCAGCCCTTGAGCGCGCCCACCATGACGCCCTTCACAAAGTATTTCTGCAGGAAAGGATACACGCACATGATGGGAATGGTGGACACCACGATGACGGCCATTTTGATGGATTGTTCCGGCGGCTGCACAAAGTCCGGATCCATATTGGCCATATCACCGGCAGAGCCGTTGCTCATGATAATCAGTTCCCGCAGCAGCACCTGCAAGGGCCACTTCTGCTTGGCGCCGGTCATGTAGATCATGGCGCCAAAGTAGGCGTTCCAGTGGCCCACCGCGTAGAACAGGCCGAAGGTGGCCAGCACCGGCAGCGACAGGGGCAGCACGATCTTCCACAGCACGCCAATATCCGTGCAGCCGTCGATGGAGGCGGACTCTTCCAGTTCCTGCGGGATGCCCTGGAAGAAGTTCTTCACGATCATCAGATTATACGCGCTGATAGCCCCGGGCAGCAGCACGGACCAGTAGGTGTTTTTGAGGCCCAGGATATTGGCTACCACGATGTAGCCCGGAATCATGCCGCCGGAAAAGAACATGGAGAAGATGACCATGTTCAGGAAGAAGTTCCTTCCGCGCAGGCGCTTTTTGGAAATGGCATAGGCCATGGTGACGGTGAAGAACAGGTTGATGGCTGTGCCACATACCGTGATGAACACGGAGTTGCCAAAGCCCTGCAGGATCTTATTGGACGAAAAAATGAAGCGGTACGCGTTCACCGTCACATCCTGCGGGATGATGAACATGGGCCGGGTGGCCAGTTCATATTCCGTGGCAAACGATGCGCCGATGATATAGATGAACGGCAGAAGCGTGGTAAAAGCAATCAGGGAGAGGAACACGTAATTCAGCACATCAAAGATCCGGCTGCCAACGGTGGCGTTCTGGCCTACCGGGCCGCTGCTTTCCTTACGCTGATTGGGAGAAATCGCTTTCGTCTGCGTCATGGTGCCTTCCCCCCTTCCTCAATACAGGCCCTGCTCGCCCAGCAGGTGCGCCACTTTGTTGGAAGCCACCACCAGCGTCACGCTGACCACTGACTTCATCAGGCCGATGGCGGAAGCGTAACTGAACTGGCCCTGCTGGATGCCCTGCTGGTACACGAACACGTCCAGCGTCTGGGACGCTTTGCGGTTCAGCGGGTTCGCCATCAGGATCAGGTGGTCGTAGCCCGTATCCAGCACACTGCCCATCCGCAGGATCAGCATCAGCACGATGGTGGAGCGGATGGCCGGAAGGGTGATGTGCCACAGCCGGCGAAGACGGCCCGCGCCGTCCACCATGGCAGCTTCATAGAGCTGGGTGTCCACGTTGGTCAGCGCCGCCAGGAAAATGATGGTTCCCCAGCCCGTTTCCTTCCAGACTGTCTGCCCGATGATCATCCAGCGGAAGGTGTCCGGCGAGCCCATGTAGTTGATGGGGTGCCCAAGCAGCATTTCCGTGCTCTTATACACGATGCCGGAAGGCCCAAACATAACGAACGTGATGGAAACCACGATCACGATGGAAATGAAGTGCGGCACATACAGGAAGGTCTGCAGCAGCTTTTTGTAGCGCAGGGACCGCATTTCATTCAGCAGCAGCGCCAGGATAATGGGCGCCGGAAAATAGAAAATAATATTCATCAGGGACAGGATCAGCGTATTGGTCAGATACGTGACCCACGAGGGGAAGCGGAAGAAATAATTGAACCACTTCGTTCCTACCCATTCACTGCCCAGCACGCCGGAAAAGGGCACGTAGTTTTCAAACGCGATGACAATGCCGAACATGGGCAGATACTTGAATACGATGAAGTAAATCACCCCGGGAAGCAGCAGCAGATACAGCCACTTGTCCCGTTTCAAATCCGCACCCAGCTTTTGCCAATACTTTTTCCCGGTACCGTGCATGCGTTTCACTTCCGCCCTGGTGCTCACGGGTTCCTCCTCCTTTCCAGTCAAGCCAGAAAAACCTTTCTTCGTCAGCCGTCCTGAATCATCAATTCCGTCAGCATCAGGAAGGTCAGCCCCTGGCCATAGGCCGTGGGCGTTACGATAATATCTTTATAATGCTGCAGATCATGCCCCATGCCGGTGCCACCGGAAACGCCCTGCACCGCGCCGGTTTCGTCAATCTGATCCAGCACCGCGTGGGCCGACAGCAGCCCCATCTGGCTGTAAGGCTCCTTGGGCAGCCAGCCGATCCGGGTGCCCTTCAGCACGCCGTAGGCAATGGCAGCGGTGGCGCTGGTTTCGCAGTAAGTTTCCTCCACGTTGATCAGCGTGGTGTACAGTCCGTTCACCCGCTGGTACTTCCACAGGGCCAGCACCTGGTCCAGCCAGGCGGAATGGATCATGCGCATGGCGGCGTTGTCCCGCCGGGTGATGTCGTACAGTTCCACCGCTGCCGCTGTGAACCAGGCATTTCCCCGGGCCCAGTAAGCCTGGGCAAAATTATGCCGCCGGTCAAACGTCCATCCGTGATAAAACAAGCCGCTCACTTTATTCTGCAGGTATCGGATATGCATCAGGAACTGGTATTCCGCTTCCTCGATCAATTCCGGCCGCTTCAGCACCACGCCGGCCTTGGCCAAAAACAGGCACACCATAAACAGGGTGTCGCACCACAGCTGCTGATAATGCTTGTTCCACACAGTGCAGTGCTGCAGCCCGCCGTACTCGGTCCGCGGCATCTCCTGCATCACCCACTGGATCCAGCTTTCGATCACAGGCAGGTATTGTGCATTTTTCGTTTCATCGTACAGGCAGGTCAGCGTCAGCACAGGCGCCACAGTGTTCACGTTGCGGTGCGGCTTTTCCTCCCTGGACAGCATATCGTCATACCAGCCCACCAGATACTTTAAGATGTCCGGGTCGCCGCTTTGCTGATAAGTCTTGTAGATGCCGTACAGGGCCACGCCGGTGGGCCATTCCCAGTTGTTCATCGTCAAATGCCCGCGGGAAGGATCGTTTCCGTCTGCCCGCTGCAGCATAGCCAGCACCTTATTCGCCGTTTCCCGGTAATCCATGGGATCGCCCCCTGCATATCATGTCAATGTTAGCGCTTACATTATAATATTTTTCCATTCCCGTGTCAATACATATTGCAAGAATCCCTGCCATTATTTTTCTTCTGTTCCTCTTGCTTTTTCTGTACTTTTCCTGTATAATGTTAGCGCTTACATAGTTATATTCCGGCCAGATCTTCCATATCCGGCCTTCTGTTACAGGAGAAGCAGCCATGAACAGGGAAAATCCCACTATTTACGATATTGCTTCGGAAGCGGGCGTGTCCATCGCCACGGTATCCCGGGTTCTGCGGGGTGAGAGCAGCGTTTCGGAAAAAACCCGGATCAAAGTGGAAGAAACCATCGCCCGGCGCAACTACCGGCCCAGTTCCATCGCCCGGGGCCTGACCAGCAAGGTCACCCATTCCCTGGGCATCGTGCTGCCCAAACTGCTGAATCCGCATTACGCCATGATTTTCACCGGTGCCCAAGAGGAAGCGCGGAAAAACGGCTGCACCGTCAGCCTGTTCCCCTGGGCCAGCTTGCACACCAGCGCTTACGACCCGGCACTGATGCTGGCGGATCGGCGGCTGGACGGCGTGATCGTCTGCGTGGAATACCTGCCCCCGGATCAAACCGAGCAATTGCTTTCTTCCCTGCGGGAGCTGCGCAAATTCATGCCGGTGGTGCTGATCGGCTGTGTTCCGCCGGAATACGATTTTCCGGCGATCATCAACAACAACGCCGCCCTGATGCGGGAAATCGTAGCCTACCTGGTTTCCCTGGGCCATGAACGCATCGCCTTCATCGGCGGTGTGCAGGAGGATACCGACGCGCTTCGGCGGGATGTGGGCTATGAGGACGGATTGCGGCAGGCCAAGCTGCCCTATATTGCCTCCTACCGGGTGTACGGCAAGGCCACACCGGAAGAAGGAAAGAAGGCGCTGGACAGCATCCTGGGGCATCTTAAAAAGGAATACTGGCCCACGGCCGTTATTGCCCTGAACGACCTGGTGGCCATGGGCTGCCAGCTTTCTGCCAGGGAGCACGGCCTGCGCCTGCCCCAGGATCT
The DNA here is from genome assembly GCA_902773895.1 of uncultured Eubacteriales bacterium. Taxonomy (GTDB): domain Bacteria; phylum Bacillota; class Clostridia; order Christensenellales; family Aristaeellaceae; genus RUG563. The sequence continues at coordinate 19,544 of CACYGB010000011.1, read as the reverse complement.
GTCGGTGGTCGGGTGCGACGACCTGTTCTGCGCGCCGTATTTGACACCGCCCCTGACCAGCGTCAACCCCCATCAGCAAAAAATGGGGGCCCGTGCTGTGCAGATGCTGCTGAACGGAGAAAATACGCGGGAGGAATCCGATTGGGAAATGGTCATTCGCGATTCCTGTGCCGAAGTATCCAAGAAATAAGAAGGAGGAAAAAAACATGGAACGGTTTGCCTGGAAAGGACGCATCAAGCCCGGCATGCAGGAGGAGTACAAGCGCCGGCACGACGAAATCTGGCCCGAAATGAAGGCGCTTCTTAAAAGCGCCGGCATCCGCAATTATTCCATCTGGAGTGACGGCCGGGATGTTTTTGGTTACTATGAATGTGAAAAAGGCATCGAGTATGCGGAAAAAGCCCAGGCCGGCAGCCCCATCGTAGACAAATGGAACGACTACATGCAGGATGTGCTGGACCTGGTCATGGACCCCGAAACCGGCGCCCAGCCCAAGCTGCGGCAGATGTTTCTGCTGGAATGATCGGGAGGGATAGCATTGGCACGCCCCAAAAGAACCGTGCTGGAATACCGCAACTATGAACTGCCCGCCGACTTTCCCATTCTGGCCCTGACGGGCGATCAATGGCACATCAGCCCCATTCCGGGCAAGCATCTGCATTTCCACAATTGTCTGGAAATCGGCATTTGCCATTCTTCCGGCGGCACCATGCTGTTTGACAAACAGCGGGTGGATTTTCACGCCGGGGATGTTACCTGCATCGCCCGCAACGTGCCCCACACCACCTGGTCCAATCCGGACCAGCCCAGCCTGTGGAGTTATCTTTTTCTGGACCCGGAAGCGCTGCTGGGCGCCGCCGTGATGCAGCAGCAGGCGGGCCTGCGGGATGCCGGGCGTTTTCTGTCGGACTGCCATCTGCTTTTGCCGCCGGGGCAGCACCCTTGGGCCGCCCAGCTGGTGAACGGCATCCTGGCAGAAATGACCTCCTGCGCACCGGGATACCAGCAATGCGTGATCAGCCTGTGCATGGTGCTGTTAATTTCCATGCTGCGGGTGTACAGCCGGGAGGATTCCGAAACGATCCGCGATCCCGATCTGCACGTCATCTCCCCCGCGCTGGATTACGTGCACGAGCATTACATGCATGAATTTCCGCAGGATACGCTGGCCAACGCCTGCCATTTGAGCCCCACGCATTTCCGCCGCCTGTTCAAGGAGCAAACAGGCACTTCTCCCCTGGCATTTTTGCATCAAACCCGGATCCTGAAAAGCTGCACGCTGCTGCGTTCGTCCCAGTATTCCATTGCCCAAATTGCCGGACTGGTAGGCTATAATTCCCTAAGCAGCTATAACCGGCACTTCATTCAGGCCATGGGCTGCACGCCTACTGTGTGGCGAAAAACCTCCAAGGATCAGAACCGGCCTTCCCTGCTGACCTTCAGCGGCTGGACGGAAGCGGAAAAACTGCCCTCGGGCAACGATCCGGAATAACAAAACGGTCATTTCAAAACAGGAACATCAAAAAATCCGCCTTATGCAGACGGATTTTCTTTTTTACCGCAGTGCTTCTTCAATTCGCCGGCATTCCTCATCTGTCAGCTTCGGCGCGTCCAGGATAGCCAGGTTATCCGTGATCTGTTCCGGTCTGCTGGCGCCGATCAGGGCGGAGGTGACAGTTTCGTCCCGCAACACCCATTGAAGCGCCAGGTGATGCAGCTTCTGGCCCCGTTCATCCGCAATGGCTTTCAGCGCCCGAATCTTCTTCAGGTTCTCCTCGGTCAGGCTGTCCGGCTTCAAAAAGCGGCTGTCCGTTTTCATCCGGGAATCCTCCGGAATCCCGTTCAGGTATTTTCCTGTCAGCAACCCGCCGGCCAAGGGCTGGAACACGATGCAGCCAACCTGTTCTTCCTTCAGCACGTCTGTCAGTCCGTTTTCGATCCACCGGTCCAGCATGGAATACCGGGGCTGATGGATCAGGCACGGCGTGCCCAGGCGTTTCAGTTCCCGGATGGCTGCCCGGGCCTGCTCCGGCCCATAATTGGAAATGCCCACATACAGCGCTTTGCCGCTGCGCACGATCTGGTCCAGGGCGCCCATCGTTTCTTCAATGGGCGTATGGGGATCGGGCCGATGATGGTAAAACAAATCCACATAGTCCACATGCATGCGCTTCAGGCTTTGGTCCAGGCTGGAAATCAGGTATTTCCGGCTGCCCCAATCGCCGTAAGGGCCTTCCCACATGCCATAGCCCGCCTTGGTGGACAGGAACAGTTCGTCCCGATGGGGCTGCCAATCCGTATCCATATGCCGGCCGAAATTTTCTTCCGCCGCACCGGCAGGCGGGCCGTAATTGTTGGCCAGGTCAAAGTGCGTGATCCCGTTGTCAAACGCAGTGCGAAGCATGGCCTGCTGGGTGGCAAAGGGCGTAATGTCCCCGAAGTTGTGCCACAATCCCAGAGACAGAAGCGGCAGCATCACCCCGCTGTTGCCGCACCGGCGGTAGATCATTTTTGCATACCGGTCCTTGGCAGGCATATACATGGCGTATCTTCCTCTCTTTTTTCAAAAGAAGCGGAGCCCGAAGGCTCCGCTCCTTGATTCCTGGTTTACTCAGGGAAGCTCGGGCAGTTTGGTGGTGTTGCCAGCCTTGTAGGCTTCCAAACGCTCATCCATGATTTCCTGATAGCCGGCATCCAGGAAGTTCTGGCTGTACTCGGCAAACAGGGCGTCAAATTCGGCGGGATCGCACTTGATCAGCTTCACATAGTATTCCTGCCACAGGCTCAGCAGGGTGGCGCTGTATTCGCTTTCGCTTTCGATGGCCACGGCGAACACGGGGTCGGAATACGCTTTGCCGCTATCGGCGATTTCGCGCAGTTCATAGTAGTTGTCGATCAGCATCTGGGTGAAATCCTGGGGCAGGCCCACGGGGCTCATCTGCGCGATGGTCTGCTCGATGGTGCCCACTTTCTTGGAGGCATGCACCAGGCAGGTCATGTCGATGTTGTTGTTGTGGTTCAGCATATGTTCGCCGGTGTAATCCAGCATGACAGGCAGGCCATCCTCGCCCAGCTTATAGGTTTCGCCCTCGATGCCGTTTTCCAGCACGAACAGGTTTTCAGGCTGGATCATCCATTCCATCAGCATCCAGGCAGCCTTCAGCTGGTCTTCCGTCGCCTTGCTGGAGAAGCCAACGATCATGCCGAAGGGGTTGTCGGCGCGGATGCAGGCGGTGTTCACGCCTTCTTCCAGGCCGGCATAGCTGCTGGCCACAGCCAGTTCGGCATCGGGATTGTTTTCATAGAACGCGGTCAGCCAGGGCATATTGCTGGCGATATAGCCGCCGTACTGGTAGGTGACGCCGTTGATGAAGTCGGTCTGGGTCTGGTCCGTGGCGGCGCCGCGGCTGTCCTTTTCCAGATCAAATTCAGAAGAGTACCAGCCCATATGGTATTCATCGTTGAGCCGCTTCAGCATCCGGGCCGTGGGATACCAGGGGAAGCAGGGCGTGCCCAGGGAAGAATGCATGGCCCATTCCGCTTCGTCCACCGGGAAATCACGATAGCCAAAGTTGGTGATGTACGCGCTGGTGGGAACGCCCAGGCCCAGAGGCTGCTTGGTCAGGCCGGCGGCGATGATCTTGTTCATGGCATCCTTGTGCTCTTCATAGTTCTTGGGCACATGGTCATAGCCCACTTTCCGCAGCCAGTCCATACGCACGAAGGTGGCATACGCGAAGGTGGTGTCGTGGTAGGGGCGTTCAGTCAGCACGAAGTAGGTTTTGCCGTTGATGTCGGTATAGCCCAGCTGGTTGTGCTCCACCATGGCCTGGAAGAAGGTGGGCGCCACCTTGGCAAAGGCATCCAGGTTGATTTCCGTCATGGCGCCGTCGTTGGCCCACTGAGCAACCTTGGGATAGTCGTATTCCATCAGGATGGTGGGGGTTTCGTCGGCCGCGATCAGCATGGAGTACTTGGTCATCACGTCTCCGCGGGGAATGGCCACATACTGCACGTCGATGTTGTACTTATCGCCGAATTCACTCTGGATCCACTTCGTCCAATAGTTGTCATCCACAGGGGGATAGCCCACCTTGGAGCGGTCATACACAGGCACCGTGATCTTCACGCGCTGGGCGAACGGTTCCCACGCATCCATACCGGCGGCCTCTTCCGCGGTGGCCTGCAGGGCCGTCAGGCTCAGCACCATGATCAGAGCCAGCAGCAAAGAAACGAACTTCTTCATGTTTTGTTTCCTCCTTCGATATTTATTTCCAGGGCTTCTCCGCCCTTGAAATCAATCTTTATCCCTTCACAGCGCCGATCATGGTACCCTGCACGAAGTATTTCTGCACGAACGGGTAAATCATCATGATGGGCAGCGTGGCAAACATCACCACGGCCGCCTGCAGCACTTCCGGGGTGGATTCCACCGCCGCCGCCTCCGACAGGCTGACGGCATCCTGGCCGGAATTGAGCACCATGTTGCTCAGCAGATACTGCAGCGGCTGCAGGGCTTTGGTGGTGATATAGTACTTGGCATCCGCATAGGCATTCCACCGGCCCACGGCGTAAAACAGCGCCAGGGTGGCCAGGATGGGCTTGGACAGAGGCAATACAATGCGCACCAGGATCTGGAAGTGATCCGCGCCGTCCAGGTTGGCCGCCTCATAGAGGCTGTCCGGGATGGTGGCACGGATAAAAGAGCGCATGATCAGCATATTGTAGGGAGAAAAGGACAGGGGCAGCACCAGCACCCACATGGTATTAATCAGATGCAGATCCTTATAGAGCAGATACTCCGGAATCAGGCCCGCGCTGAAATACATGGTGAACATCAGGATGAAAGCGATCAGGGACCGGCCCTTCAATTCCCGCCTGGCCAGCGGATAGGCGGCCAGGATCGTGATCACCATGCCGATCAGGGTGAACAGGAAGGTCATCCACACGGTATACAGCATGGAATGGGTCAGCTGGCCATCCTTGAAAATGGACACATAGGCGTCCACGTTCAGGCCCTTGGGCAGCAGGTACACCTGCTTGGACATAACAGCCGTGTTGGAGGAAACGCTTTTGGCCGCAATATGGAGGAACGGAACGATACAGGTCAGGGACAGCAGCAGGATCACGAAAGCGATCACAAAATCACTGACCCGCAGGCGGTTGACGCCGTGGAACGACCTTTTCTTTTCAGGAATCGCTGTCATAGCCTATCCCCTCCCTTCTCACAACAGGCCGTCTTCGCCCAGCGCTTTGGAAACGCGGTCGGAAGACAGCACCAGGATCAGCCCCACCAGGGATTGGAACAGGCCCACGGCCGTAGCCCGGCTGAAATTGCCGCCGGCCAGGCCCTTTTCGTAAATGTAAATAGCCAGCTGATACTGGAATTCCTTCACCTGCACGTTGCCGAAGGAGTCCAGCCGTTCAAAGTTGGAGCCCATCACCCGGCCCAGATTCATGATCAGCAGCGTCACCATGGTGCCCCGGATGCAGGGCAGCGTCACGTTCCAGATCTTGCGCAGCCGCCCGGCGCCGTCAATGGTAGCCGCCTCGTAGAGATCCGGGCTGATGCCGGTGATGGCCGCCAGATAAATGATGGAGCCCCATCCCATGTTCTGCCACACGCCGATGAGCAGGTAAGTGGCTGCCCAGTGCCATTTTTCCGTCAGGAACGGGATGCCCTTATCAATAGCCCCGGCGTTGCGCAGCAGGATGTTCACCAGGCCTGTTTCGGGCTTGAACAAGTTCAGCGCCACGCTGGCGATAATGACCCAGGAAAGGAAATGGGGCAAATACAGGATGGTTTGGGACACCTTCTTGTAGCGGTCAAACCGAAGCTCATTCAGCAGCAGCGCCAGGATGATCGGCACCGGAAAGCCCACCAGCAGGTCCAGAAAATTGAATACCAGGGAGTTTTTCAATGCCCGGATAAAGTCTTTATCCTTGAAAATCTTCTGGAAGATGTCCAGGCCGACCCACGGGCTGCCGGCGTACCCCTTGGCCGGCTTGTAATTCATGAAAGCGATCCGCAGGCCGGGATAAGCGGCGTACTTGAAAATGATCACAAACGCGACGGGAACCAGCAGCATCAGGTAAAGCTGCCAGTTGTTCTGCAAATAGGCGATGCGCATTCCGCGCTTTCTTGCGCGGCTGAGTTCCGCTTTCTGCATACACATCCTCCTGTTCAGGAACGTAAAAACGCTGCCACAAAGATGCTGTTTGTTTCAATCTTCCGTTTTTCCACCAATTCTTACTTGTATTATACAGCAACAATGCGGTCAAATCTACTTTGTTTTTACTGAATCCTGTGCAAAAACGACCATAAACTCTCCGTTAACCCTTGGGATACACGATTTTTTCTTCTCTGGGCGCCAGCTTTTCTTCCAGGATGCCGCCGGGATAACGGACCCGAACTTCCGTTTCCTCTTCACTGTTGTTCAGCAGCGCCAGGGCGCCACTGGCCGGGAACCAGGCGCATTCCACCAGACACTGATCACTGAGGGCGGCGGCGCTTCCGTCCGTTCCGGTCATGAACAGCAGCAGATCCAACAGCATCCTGGCTGCGGACGGGCTGTAAATGAAATCTGCCAGATAGACTGCCTTTCCGTTGCCAAAGCACCGGACTGTCAGGACAGGCGTATTCTCCTTTTCCGCCAGTACCCGGGTATCCGGCGCAATCAGGCGCACGCCCCGGAGGAATCCCAGGGCATCGGTATCCACAGGGAACGGCGCTTCGTCCGTTTCATACTGCCAGGCAGCATGGCAGGCGTATTCGCCGTGATCCACGTCCACGCCCAAAATGGGGGCCAGCGCCAGACGGGTGTCCCGTCCGGAAACCGCGGCGGGTTCCCCCACGCCGATCAGGCCGCCGCCTTCGTATACAAACCGGGTAACTTCCGTCAAGACAGCCGTGTCCCTCCAGGCGTCTCCGCCGCTCCAGGCATCCCCTGCCCTGCCCGCGCTGATCACCACATCCGCATCCCGCAGCGCTCCTTGCTTCACATCCTCAAAGCTGATGAACCGAACCTGCACCGGCAACCCGGACAACGCTTCGTTGATGTGGATCAGGGCATTCCCGTCCGTTTCGTGGAAATGGCCGGAAAGCGTCCAGGAACGAAGACAGCCCCAAGCGTGCAGCACCGCCACCCGGATGGGCAGCACTGCCGGCGCGCCCTGGGCATGCAGCGCCTTGATCCTGCGGAAGGAAACGGCCATCTGCTCAATGGCATCCTGGAACGCGGGATAATCCCGGGTCAAATGCAGGTAACCGCCCAGGCCGATGCGATCCACGCTTTGGCGCACCAGCGCCCGGCGAACATGCAGCCAGTAATCCGACGCGTCCTTTTCCGGGTGCCCACCTTCCGAGAAGGTCGGCAAGCCGCCCAGGCCCACGGGGAACAGATACGGATGGAACCGAAGCTCATGCACCGGCACATCCGCCCCGGCGCACAGCCGGCATTCGAACCCGGAAAAAACACACTTGATCAATCCGTCAAATCCAATAGAGGAAAAATACGGCCCGTACGGCTCCATGCCGACCCAGCTGTCGTCATAAAACACATACGCCTGTTTTCCGGCCTCGTGAATGATCTGCACCAGCTCCCGGGCCCTGTCTGCCACAAACCGCTGGATAAAATCCATATAATCCCGCTTTTGCCCGGTGGGCGGACGGTGTGTTGCCTGCAGCCAGCCTTTCTGAATAAAATCCTCCGCCGTCAGGGCATAGCCGTACTCCTTTTCAAAAGCCCTCAGCGCCGCGGGACTGACGGTGAAATCGTAACTGGCCCAATCGGTGAAACGGGAGCGGCGGCGCAAATCGCTGCCGAAAATCCACACGAAATTGTAGAACAGCGAGGTCAGCCGGATCACGTTGGTCTGCGGGTTCTGATCGCACCAGTCCTTCAGCCATTTTTTCAGGTACGCCCAGGCCAATGGATGCCGGGGATCCAGTTGGCGCAGATGCTCGCTGGTCCAGTGGTTGGTGGTGTGGTTGTACATGTTGATTTCCTCCCACACCCGCCAGCAAAGAAAGGACGCGGTGTACCGGTGCCAGGGAACGCAGCCGCGCACCGTGATGATCCCATCGGCATAATCCCAGTTTTCCCGGGGCACCAACGCATCCTCCGTCCGGTCCCACACCTGCCAGAACGGCAGCGCGTCTTCGGAGTCGTTCAGTTGGAACTGTTCGTCAAAATAACCGGCCAGCGGCGCTATTTCCAGCGTATCCGAAACAGCCAGCACAGGATCGGAGGACAGAAATGTCTGCTGCTGCGTTTCGGGATGCTCCAGGGCAAAGGCGTTGTGTTCCCGGATGATGCAGATGGTGGAATAGATCCGGTATCCCGCATCCACGATTTCCGAGGACAGTTTGGTGCCGTCACTGTCCCGGATCACATCGGCGCCCCACTTTTTCGCCAGCTCCAGCGTCAGTTTTTCATATCCCGCTTCTCCGGGCAATGTAAATCCGCCGTACCGTTCGTCCATAATTGATCCCTCCCGGTCTGCTGCGTTCGTAAAACGTTCTTCTCTGCTTTTACTATATCAGTTTCCCCTCGTCAATTCCACCTGAATTCAGGAAAAAGCTGCGCAGTTTTGACCATAAACTGCCCAAATAAAACAAAACCGCCGGTTTCCCGGCGGTCATATCTCAAAATACGGAACCCAGACAGGCCAGCACCGCAAAGCCGGTGGTCAGAACCGGAATGAACAGGCTGGCCATGCCAAAGCGCGTCCCAGCGCCTTGCCCAGCGCCCATGCGGCCGCGCAAATCAAAAACATCAGGACGGGAATCACCACATCCATCAGGCCGTACTGCGTCACGGCCAAGGTATGCAGCAGAACAGCCGGCAGACAGATCTGCACCGCCGCCATTTTCAGCGCCTGGTGCAATCAGCCGTTTTTCCTGCGCAGCACGTTCAGGAACAGCATTAGCAGCACCGGAAGGATGGCGCCCAGCGCCCCGGTCACAGCCTTCATCGTGTTTCCATCCTTTCAGGCATCCGATGAATTACACCATCATTTTATAGATTTCCGCGCAGTCCTTTTCGTCCAGCCGGACAAAACCGCTGATATAGCCGGGACGGCCGTCGCCGCGGCACAGCGCTTCCACCAGCCGGGGAATATCCTCTTCCTTTGCGCCCAGTTCGGCAAAATTCCGCGGCATACCCAGGGCAGTCAGGAAAGCGCGCAGCTTTTCGATGCCTTCCAAGGCTGTGGTTTCCGGATGCGCAAAATCCATCTGGCAGCCCCAGATCCTGACGGCAGCCTGGGCAAAGCGCATCACGTCGTGCTTCATCACGTAGGTGAATACCGCCGGCATGGTGACCGCCAGGCCGGCACCGTGGGCGCAATCGTACAGGGCGGATAATTCGTGCTCTATGTTGTGGCTGTTCCAGTCCTGGCTGCGCCCCACGCCGCAGGAATTGTTGTGCGCCATCATGCCGGCCCACATGATGTTGGCCCGGGCGTCATAATTGTCCGGATCCCGGATCACCCGCGGGCCTTCATGGATCATGGTCAAAAGCAGCGCTTCGATCAGCCGGTCCGTCACCTCCACCTCTTTGGTGTTGGTCAGATACCGCTCATACAGGTGCGCCATGATGTCGGTGATCCCGGCGGCGGTCTGGTACGGCGGCAGGGTCTGCGTCAGAGCCGGATTCAGAATGGAAAACCTGGGCCGAATGGCGTCGCCGCTGGCCCCGCGCTTGAACATACCTTCTTCCCGGGTGATCACGCTGTCCGGGCTGCCCTCGCTGCCGGCGGCGGCAATGGTCAGCACGGTTCCCACAGGCAGCGCCTGTTCAATGGGCTTCCCGCTGTAAAAATCCCAAAAGTCCCCGGAATAGAGAGCGCCCGCGGCAATGGCCTTGGCGGAGTCGATCACGCTGCCGCCGCCCACGGCCAGAACAAAGTCAACGCCTTCCTTCCTGCACAGTTCAATGCCCTCATAGACCAGCCCGCTGCGGGGATTGGGCTGCACGCCGCCCAGCAGGCAAAAGGGAATCTTTTCCGCTTCCAAAGAGGTCTGTACCCGGGCCAGCAATCCGCTGCGCACCGCGCTGCCGCCGCCGTAATGAATCAGCACTTTGGCGCCGCCAAAACGCTTCACCAGCGCGCCGGCCCGGCTTTCCGTATCCTTTCCGAAAACAAAGCAGGTGGGAGAGTAAAACGTGAAGTTCTCCATGTTCATCCTCCTTTTATTGGTGCCAGTTCATGTTCCGGGAAACAATTTCCTGCCACGGGGTCTTTACGGCTTCCTGGGCCAGCAGCCAGAAGTACGCGTCATCCAGCGCCTCCTCCAGGGGATAGGGAGACGCGCCGCCGGAAAGGTACGATTCCATGTCCAGCAGCATGGCCGCGATGGCGTACTCATCCTGCACGGTATCCGGCGCCAGCTCCGCCTGCCAGGCCCGGCGGCGATCCCGCAGTTCCTGGGTATCCAGGCAGCGGTACGCCTCCGGGATTTCCGGGGTCAGGTACTGCCGGATCGGGCGGTTTTCCTTATCCGGGGCCAGGATCAGGTTGTCCGTCCATTCCCCCCGGTCGCCCCGCACGGTCAGATGCCGGGAACGGATGTAGGAGCGGTACTGCACCGATTCGAAATCATACACCGCCGTTTTCCCAGACGCAAAGGAGACCACCAGCATATCCCGCAAGGCCTGCTTGACCCTGCCGTCCATGATCGCGCCGCCGCGGGAATCCGTTTCCGTGACAGGGTTGGGCAGGCGCATCCCGCGAAGCGTATAGGCTTCCCCCGGCTGCGTCAGCAGCATTCTGCGCATCAGGCTGGCCGCGTGGTAATCATGCAGGAAGGATAAATAGGCGCTGGACGGCGTACCGATCACACCGTCCCGCACCGCCTTCAGCCCGGCAGCCAGCAAGGGCTGCCGGTGGTACTGTTCGCAGCAGACGATTCTGGCATTCTTTTCTTTTTTCAGCTTCCACAATGCTTCCAGTTTTTCCAGGGTATCGCCTGCCGGCGTTTCCGTAACCACCGGATACCCTTTTTCCGCCCATTTGATGGTTTCGTCAGCCACATGCCCCCGGTCCACCGCGATAACGATAAAGTCCGGGTGAAACGCTTCGCATTCTTCCGCAGAAGTGGTAGCCTTCACGCCGGTCTGCTCCTCGATCCACGTTGCCTTTTCCATCGAGCGGCACAGATACAGCGCACGGAACAGCCCGGGATACCGCCGGGCTACCCTGGCAAAATACTGGGACCTGTAACCGGATCCCACGATCACATAAGACAGCATCGTCTTTTCCTTTCTCAATACGGACTGTCAAATTCCGTTTCCGCCTTGCGTACCGCAGCCTCCAGCGTCATGCCGGCAAAATGCTGGGCACCCAGATAACGGCCGGATCTTCCATCGTTGACAAACACGCCCACCACAATGCCGGGGATGGCGCTTTCCGGCGCGTTGGGGGCCTGGGGGCCGCCCAGATCCGTGCGGCACCAGCCGGGGTCTGTCAGGTTGATCAGCACATCGGTGCCCTGCACTTTGCTGCCCAGATCAATGGTGATTTTGTCCAGCGCCGCCTTGCTGGCGGAATAGCCCGCCTGGCACACGTCCAGTGCGATACCGCTGGTAGTGTTCAGGATGCGGCCGCTTCCCCGGGCCATCATGCCCGGCAGGAAATGATAGCAAATCATGGCCGGCGCAATGGTGTTCACCCGGAAGCTGACCTCATAATCCTCCACCGGCGTTTTCAGGTAATCGGTGTGGTAGGCGATCTGCAGCCCGGCGTTGTTCAGCACGATGTCCACGGGCAGCTGCATCGCGTCGATCTCTTTCAGCATCCGCTCAACCGCAGCCAGATCATTCAGATCTGCTTCCACGGCGCAGGCGGAAACGCCCTGGGCTTTTACTTCCTCCAGCACCTTTTCCGTATGGGCCAGGCTGCGGCTGTGCAGGATCAGGTTGCACCCCTGCGCCGCCATAAACCGGGCGGTCAGATGGCCGATCCCCCGGGCCGCGCCGGTGATCAGCGCCCATTTTCCACGTACCTGGTACATTGTGACATTCTTCCTTTCTTATGCAGTTTCCTCCTGGGCCTGCGCGGTGTACAGCTGGTAATACAGCCCCTTGAGGGCCATCAGTTCTTCATGGCTTCCCATTTCGGCAATGCCTTTATTGCTGATATACAGGATACGGTCGCAGTTTTTGATGGTACTCAGCCGGTGCGCCACGATGAAGCTGGTGCGGCCCTTGAGCATTTCCTGAATGCCCTCCTGCAGCAGCTTTTCCGTCTGGGTGTCAATGGACGAGGTAGCTTCATCCAGGATCAGGATCGCCGGATCGGACAACAGCGTTCTGGCAAAGGCTACCAGCTGCTTTTCGCCTTGGGACAGGTTGTTTCCCCGTTCCCTGATTTCCGTCTGATAGCCCTGGGGCATTTTGCTGATGAACGCATCCGCCCGCACCCGCCGGGCCGCTTCCTTCACTTCCGCGTCCGTCGCATCCAGTTTACCATATCGGATGTTTTCCATCAACGTGCCGGAGAAAATAAAGCTGTCCTGCAGCATGATGCCCAGCTGGGTCCGCAGGGAATGAAGGGTGACGCCGCTGATGTCATGCACGCCGCCCCGGGCGTCGTGCAGCAGGATCCTGCCGCTGTTCAGATTATAGAACCGGCAGAGCAGATTGATGATGGTGCTCTTTCCCGCGCCGGTGGGACCCACCAGGGCAATGCTCTCCCCGGCGTTCACGTGCAGATCCAGATGCTCCAGTACATCGATCCCTTCTTCATAGGCAAAGGTCACATTCTCAAAGTCCACTTCGCCGCTGATAGCCGGCAGCTCTTCCGCATTTGGCGCGTCGTCCACCACCACCGGCTCATCCATGGTTTCAAAAATGCGCTCCAGGTACGCGATGTTGTTGACGAAGGAGTTGTAGATATTGGCCAGGTTGGTAATGGGCTGCCAGAAACGGCTGACATACTGCCCCATGGCCAGAATGACGCCGAAGGATACCATCTTGCCGCCGCCCATCCAATAGACGCCGGCGATATAGAGGAAAGTCAGCACGATCTGGGTCATGGTTTCGCTGCTGAGCCACACCGTGTTGCTGATATAAACGGCCCGCAGCCACGCCTGACGGCAGGCGGAGGCCAGCCGCTCCATGATGGAAATATTCACTTCCTGCCGGTCAAACAGCTGGCTTACCCGGACCCCGTCGATGGATTCTGCCAGATAGGCATTATAATTGCTGTTCTTGTTGCTTTGGTTCTGCCAGGCCCGGCGCTGCCGCGGCTTGATCAGCAGGATCACGCCGATGAACACCGGCAGCCCCGCCACGATCACCGTGGCCAGGGTGGCGTTAGTGGAATACATAAAGACGACGATGAAAATCAGGTTGATGATCTCCAGGATCATGTTGATGATGCCGTTGGACAGGATATCCGAAACCGAGTTGACGTAATTGATCACCCGCACCAGGATCTTGCCGGCGGGACGGCTGTCGTAATAGCTGAAGGGCAGCTTCTGCAGATGGGCAAACAGATCGCTGCGGATGTCATGAATGATCCGCTGGCTCACGTGCGCCATCATGCGGGAACGGATGGTGGTAAACACGATGCTCAGCAGAATCAGGCCCACGAACAGCAGCGCCATCTGGCCGATCATGGCGGTGTTCTTCTGCGGCACCGCTTCATCCAGCACCCACTGCGTCACCTTGGGAATGTAAAGCGTGGCCACGCTGGCCAGGGCGCTGAGGGCCAGGGCAGCGATCATTTTGTACTTGTGCCGGGCTATATATTTTCCGGCGCGCTTCAGATGCTTCCATTGAAACGGCGATTCCAGCCGCTCGTCCACGTCAAATTTGTTCCGCGCCATTTATACCGCCTCCTTCATGGGAATGCCGTATTGCAGGCAATAGGTCTGCCAGTAATACCCGCGCAGCGCCAGCAGTTCCCGGTGCGTGCCGCGTTCGGTGATTTTCCCGTCCTTGAGCACCAGGATCAAATCGGCGTCCCGCATGGAGGAGATGCGCTGGGCAATGATGAATTTGGTGCACGGGAAGGGAAGCTGCCGCAGCTGCTGCTGAATGTACTGCTCCGTTTCACTGTCCACGGCTGAGGTGGTATCGTCCATCACCAGGATGCTGGGCTTGACCGCCAGCGCCCGGGCCAGGGCGATGCGCTGCCTTTGGCCGCCGGATAGCCCCACGCCGCGTTCCCCGATGATGGTGTCATACTTTTCCGGCAAATGGTCAATAAATTCCGCGGCGGCCGCGCGCCGGGAGAAATCCCGCACTTCATCCATGGTCAGTTCCTGGTTGCCAAAGGCCACGTTGCCTTCCACCGTGTCCGAAAACAGGAATACATCCTGGGTGGCCGTGCCGATGCCGCCCCGGAGCTGCTTCAGCTTCCATTGTTTCACATCGCACCCGTCCACCAGGATCTCCCCGTCCGTCACGTCGTAAAACCTGGCCAGCAGCTGGATCAGCGTGGTTTTCCCGCTGCCAGTGGGGCCCATTACGGCCACCGTCTGCCCCGGTTGTACCGTAAAATCCACATCCTCCAGGATCTGTTTGCTGTCCGTTTTGAAAGACACATGGCGGAATTCGATTTTCCCCTGCATGGTTTCATGCTCCGCCGCGTCCGCCGCATCTACAATCTCCGACCGGGCATAGTACAGCTCCATCACCTTGGCCGCCGAGGTGGAAAAACGCTGCAGGTCGTTGATCAGGTTTCCCAGTTCCCGCATAGGATTGGACAGCGCCCAGCTGAGACCGGTGAAAATGGCCATCTGGCCCGGCGTCATTTCCCCGCGGATAATGAACAATCCGCCCACAAACACCGTCACCAGCATCATGCCGTTGGCCAGCAGTTCGATCATGGGATAAAACGTGAGCCACAGCTTGTTGATGCGCAGGTGGCTTTCCATAAAGGCTGCATTCTTCTCCTCAAACCGGGCTTTTTCATATTCCTCCCGGGCAAAGGCCTTGACCACCCGGTTGCCAGCGATGTTCTCCTGGGCGGCCGTATTCATTTCGCTGAGCTTTTCCCGCATGAATACGAACCGGGGCCGGACTTGCTTGGAAAAGAATTTGGTAATCAGCAGCAGCACCGGCGTAATGGCAATCAAAAGCAGTGTCAGCTTCCAGTTCACCAGGAACAGATAAACCCCGGCAAACAGGAAGGTGCACACCGCGTCGATGATCCGATAGTCGATATAACTCAAAAAATGGCGGCACCAATCCAGGTCGGCGCTCATGCGGGTCATCAGGTCGCCGGCCCGGTGATTGTCAAAAAAGCGCATGTCGCTGTACTGCATTTTTTCAAACAGCCGGCGGCGCAGATTGAAAATCACGTTCTGGGAATCCTTTTCCAGGAACACCACCATCAGATAGCGAAGCCCTTCCCTGCCCAGCTTCACTGCCAGCATCACCAGCAGGATCCCCATCAGGGGTTCCGGGTTCTGCGCCACGATCACATCGTCGATGAGCCGCCGGGAAAGCGCCGGGTTCACCAAAAGAAGCATGCAGGTGAACACGCTGATGCAAAGGGCCACGATATGCCGCCTTTGATACGTTTTATCCATGTTCTCCCACAGCCAGCGAATCTGTCTGAGCATGATTGCCTCCATCCGGGCCGGATTTGTATGCCCCGTTACCCTTTTTCACAAATCCATATTGTATCGGAATTTTTCTTGATTTTCCACCGTTTTTATCCTATAATTTCTGTAAAACACAGTTTCTTCAACACACATTCAGACGGAGAGAAGCCATGACAGAATTGCGCAAACCGGTGGGAAAATGGGAAGGCGTCCACGCGGAAACCAAGCAGCGGGATCAGCATTTTGTGATGTCCGGCCATCACTGCCATAACTGCTTTGAACTTTTCTACGTGGAATCCGGCGCCTGCCGCTTCCTGATTGACGAAAGGATTTACGATCTGCATGCAGGCGATTTCATTCTGGTTCCGCCGCTGGAACTGCACTATACCCGTTACCTGTTCGGCCCCTGCAAGCGCACTGTGGTGCTGTTCAGCAAGGATCACATTCCTGCCGCGGCCCGGCAAATGATGCCCGATCGCTTTTTTACCGAAACCGCGATCTTCCAGACACCGGAAGCCCACCGGGAGCAAATCAGCGCGTGCCTTGGCCGCATCACGGCTGAGGAAAAAATCAATGATGCCCGTTCCGCCCTGCTTCGGGAAACCTGCCTGCAGGAGCTGCTGCTGCTTTGCAGCCGGGTCTGCACCTTCCTGAGCGATCCGCCTGCCGACATCCACACCACCGACCAGCAGATCGTGCAGGCCGCCCAGTACATCAGCGCCCATTACATGCATTCCCTGTCCACCACCGACATCGCCATGGCCGTCGGGTTCAGCCCCAATTACCTGAGCCGCAAATTCCGCCAGGCCACCGGCATCGGCCTGCATGAATATCTGGTGTTCATCCGGCTGCATCACGCCGCGCTGGAGTTGGTTTCCACCACTGATTCCATTACCACCATCGCCTTTCGCTGCGGCTTTTCCGACAGCAACTATTTCAAAGACGCCTTCAAAAAGAAATTCGGCGTGACCCCCCGGGGATACCGGAAAATATCATAAACCGCCGCTGAACACAAAACCCCCGTGCGCGTCCGGAAAACACGCACGGGGTTTTGATTTTCTCTTTACCGCATATATTTCAGATATTTGTCCGCATGCCGTCCCACCACGGCGTAGGCCCGGGGGCCGGTCAGGATCTGGTGCGCCGCGGCGGCCACGTCCTCCATGCTCACCTTCTCAATGGCGGCAATAGTTTCCTCCGGCGGAATGGTCTTGCCCAGCAGCATCTGGTTGTGCCCCAGGGCGCTCATCCGGTTGTAGGCGCTTTCCAGGCCCAGGATATAGCTGCCCTTTAATTGGGCCTTGCTCATGATGAATTCCTTTTCTGTCACGCCGCTGTCCAGCAGCTTTTGGATCTCCATGTCCATTTGCTCCAGCACCGTTTTCACGTGTTTGGGGTTGGTGGCGGCGTAAATGGTGAATTCCCCGCAGGAAGGATAGCTGGACGGCCCGGAATACACCGTGTACGCCATGCCCATTTCTTCCCGGATCTTCTGGAACAGCCGGCTGCTCATGCCGCCGCCCAGGATGTTGTTCATCACGGCCGTCGGGTAAATATCCGGGCTGCCCATGGCGCAGGCACGGAAGGAAACGCACAGGTGCACCTGCTCGGTATCCTTGTCCCGGGCCAATTTCCGGGGTTCATCCACCGCCACGGACTGCGGGAAATCCTGGCCTGCCGCTCCCGTCCAGGCGCCGAATTTTTCTTCCATCAGATCCCGCGCCCTTTCCGGCTCCACGTGGCCGGCCACCGCTACCACCGCATTCTGCGGCCCGTAATGCCGCTGCCGGAACGAACGCAGATCCGCAGGCGTGTAAACCTGCAGCTTTTCCGCCGGGCCCAGGATCGTCTGCCCCAGGGTCTGCTTGCCGAAAACCGCCTCCGCCAGCACGTCATACACCACGTCTTCCGGGGAATCCTCCACCATGGCGATCTCTTCCAGCACCACGCCGCGTTCCTTGTTGGTTTCCCCTTCATCCAGCGCCGGATCGCACACGATGTCGGCCAGGATGTCCGCCGCCAGCGGCAGATCCTCGTCGATCACCTTGGCATAGTAATTCGTGCA
Organism: uncultured Eubacteriales bacterium; assembly: GCA_902773895.1. Classification (GTDB taxonomy): domain Bacteria; phylum Bacillota; class Clostridia; order Christensenellales; family Aristaeellaceae; genus RUG563. The sequence continues at coordinate 1,919 of CACYGB010000011.1, read as the reverse complement.
CAGTTTGCTGGTCGCCGCGTTCAGATGGCCGCCAACGGCGTCCATTTCCTCGGCGATCTGCCGTGCCGTGCGCTTGCCGGTGCCCTTGAAGGCCATATGCTCCATGAAGTGGGACAGCCCGTTTTCTTCCGGCGTTTCCAGAATGGAACCGGCCTTGACCCATACGCCCATCGAAACCGAGCGCAGATACGCCATGGGCTCCACCAGCACCGTCAAGCCGTTTTTCAGCACGAATTCTTCCATGGATTACTCCTTTACAACTTGAAAACAAGAGGGAAACATTTTCAGTTTCCCCCTTGAAAATCATTTTATGAACCGTTTGTTATTTCCGGTCCCGGCCATCGCGCCGCGGCGGACGGGTGCCGGCCGGAGCGGAGCGGGTAAACGTGGGATTGTCGTAGGTGATGTCGTTGCGGATCAGGTTGATGCGGCCCTGGGAGTCGATTTCGCAGACTTTGACTTCCAGTTCGTCGCCGATCTTGACCACATCCTCCACCTTTTCCACGCGCTTGTTATCCAGCTTGGAAATGTGGATCATGCCGTCCTTGCCGCCGGCCAGTTCCACAAAGGCGCCGAAGTTCATGATGCGAACCACCTTGCCGGTGAACACATCGCCCACTTCGATATCCTTGGCGATACCCAGGATCAGGGCCTTGGCCTTGTCTGCCGCCGCCTGATCGGCGGTGGAGATGAACACCCGGCCATCGTCCTCGATGTCGATCTTCACGCCGGTCTCGTCGATGATCTTGTTGATCATCTTGCCCCGCGGGCCGATGACTTCGCTGATCTTTTCGGGATTGATGGAGAAGGTGATGATCTTGGGGGCGAACTTGCTCAGGTTTTCCCGGGGACGGCCCAGGGTTTCCAGCATGATGCCCAGGATATGCAGCCGGCCCTTCAAAGCCTGGTTCAGCGCCCGGGACAGGATCTCGCGGTTGATGCCCTTGATCTTGATGTCCATCTGAATGGCGGTGATGCCGTTCATGGTGCCGGCCACCTTGAAGTCCATATCGCCCAGGAAGTCTTCCAGGCCCTGGATGTCGGTCAGCACGGCGATCTTGCCGCTTTCCGCATCCTGGATCAGACCCATGGCCACGCCGGCCACCGGCGCATGAATGGGTACGCCGGCATCCATCAGGCTCAGGGTGCTGCCGCACACGGAAGCCATCGAAGAAGAGCCGTTGCTGCCCAGGATTTCGGACACCAGACGCATGGCGTAGGGGAATTCTTCTTCCGTGGGGATCACGGGCACCAGAGCGCGTTCCGCCAGGGCGCCGTGGCCGATTTCGCGGCGGTTGGGGCTGCGCAGGCGGCCCGCTTCACCGGTGGCGTAGGAAGGCATGTTGTACTGGTGCATATAGCGCTTGCTGTCTTCGTTGGACAGGCCGTCCAGCTGCTGCGCTTCGCTGACCATGCCCAGGGTGGTCACGGTCAGGGCCTGGGTTTCGCCGCGGGTGAACACAGCGCTGCCGTGGGTGCGGGGCAGAACGCCCACTTCGCACCAGATGGGACGCACTTCGTCCACTTTGCGGCCGTCAGGACGGATACCCTGTTCCAGGATCTTGCGGCGCATCACTTCTTTGCCCAGATAATACAGGGCATCGGCTACTTCGCCTTCCCGGCCGGGGAAGATGTCGGCGAAATGGGCGGCCACGTCGGCGCTGACTTCGGCGTCGCGCTGCTGGCGTTCCTTGCGCACGTAGGTGGAATAGATGTATTCGCACTTTTCCAAAGCGTATTCCCGCACGGCGGCCTTGATGTCGTCGCCGGTGGTGATCAGGGGGAATTCGGATTTGGGCTTGCCGATTTCAGCGGTGATCTTTTCCTGGAATTCCACCAGCTGCTTGATGAAGTCATGACCGTACAGGATGGCGTCCATCATGGCGTCTTCGCTGACTTCCTTGGCGCCGGCTTCCACC
>CACYGB010000010.1:24581-67172 GCA_902773895.1 uncultured Eubacteriales bacterium | reverse complement strand
AAACATAGTCAGATTGCCGGCAAACCCTGCGGGGGCTTTGGTGTTCAAAAGACAAATCATTGCGGTCAACACCAGACTGACGGCAATCACTTTATCAATCAGTCTCATCAAAAACGCTCCTTTCATCCTGTTCATTATGAAAAAAAATTCCTTGTTTTTCCTTGCTGCGCCGCTTTCTTTCCGCTGCCATTATACCACGGAAAAGAAGGGATGGGAAGGAGGACGGCGGGAAAAGAAAAGCCCCGGCAGCGCACCGGGAACGTACAGATCAGCACCCTGAATATCAAGCGCCCCAATGGCAGGACCTGGATGCAGGCGCCGAACAAGGCGCATGTGCCCCGGCAACAGCTGGAAGAAGGAAAAAACGGTATGTTTGCAGAATTACCCGTTTATCATGACGCCGCCGCTTTTCGCCTGGAAAAGGGCCTGATGGACGCTTGTTCCACCGGCTGTTTCCTGCCGCTGCGCGGCGCTTCTGTGGCCGAAGCGGCGGAAATGCTGTGGCGGATCGCGGGAAAGCCGGAGCCCGGCAGGACGCAGGAGGGCCTTGCCGATGCGGGCGACGGTGCGACGCATGAAAAGGCAGCCCTGCGGGCGAGGAGGTGTACACAGGCGTGGATGGAGATTTCCGGGACGGAGCGGCCCGAAACCAGGGCGCCGCGGCGGATAGGACGAAGAACCTGCTGAAGACGGATGTGCTGGGAAATCTTCCGGATCCGGACGCGGCTATGCCCGGCGATCCCTTTGGCACCGCCAGCACCACTGCGCCGTATTATGCCATGCCCTGCAACGAGCGGCTATCCTCCCTGCCAGAAGCGCTGATGCAGATGGCGGAGGGCGGCTATGCCTGGGAATATGAATACGCGGCTGACAAGCCCGCATACGCCCTGGCCCTGATGGATTACGCCAATATCTACTCCTTTATCCACACCCATGCCCTGGATCGTGACGCGCTGCGCCGGGTCCTTTCCGACGCGGACCGGATGGTGCACCGCAAGGCGTTCACCCGGGAGGAGATCGATTTGCTGCTGGGGGACGACCGGGCGGCGGCCATCCGCCATTTTGCCTCGCCCGGCACCATTGTGCTGGGGGAGAAGGGCTACAGCGAAAAATGGATGTACGATCACACCATCGGGGAATGGGCCGCCGCGGGCATCACGCCGGACATGGTGCTGGCCGTGCAGGAGCATTATTACAATCCCCTCTTTACCAGGAAGGCAGCCAAGGCGTTTTCCCGGAAGCTGTACGCCTTTACCGGTGTTTTGATTCCCGTGCGGCTGAACCAGTGGGACGAGGGGGAAACGAGGCCCGACGGCTCGGTTCAGGAGAAAACAGAAGGCTCCGGCGTGCTGCTGGACGTGATCGAGTTCTGCCAGTATCCCGATTATCCCACCGGCTGCGAAAGCGTGTCCCTGTATATGCTGCTGAATTACTACGGCGTCGCCGATGGGACGGTGGAACGGATCTACGATTTGCTGCCCATGGGCGCCCAGCCCTATGACGACGAGACGGGCGTTCGCCGCGGCGCCAACCCGGAAAGGGAGTTTGTGGGCGATCCCCGCAGCGAGAATTCCTACGGCGTGTTCAACCGCCCCATCGCCCGGGTGGCGGAGCAGCTCATGCCGGGCGTCCAGACCCGGGAAGGCGCCGCCGTGGACGACATCAGGGCCATCCTGGACACCGGCAACCCCGTGCTGGCGTGGTACGTTTCCGCGCCCATGCGGGACATCATGTACCGCTGGAGCTGGCTGGATGAAAACGGCGAAACGGTGCATTGGCCCGGCGGCGAGCACGCGGTGGTGATCTGCGGCTACGAAGGCGATACCCTCACCTACCGGGACCCCAACGCCGGCGCCACCGTGGTGATGGGCGCCGATGCCTTCGCCAGGAGCTTCAGCGAACTGGGCGGCCGGATCGTCTACTACTCCGTCCGGAAGTAACGATTCAGGGCGCAGACGGGAAATGAACATGCAGGCTGACTTTGGCCTGAACGATCAATAGACTGAAAAGGGGGAATACAGATGGCAAAACACTTTGAATGCATCCTGCTGGCGGCGGTGATGATCCTTTGCGCCGCGCTGCCCGGCCTGGCGGAGAAGGCGGAAGAAAAACCTGCCGCCCAGGCGCTGGTGGAGCGGCTGGTGATGTCCTGGGCCGCTTACGGGGAACGGGACAGCCGGGCCCTGGAGGAGCTGGCAGCCCTGGACCCCGCGTCCGCGGCTGCCTGGACGCGCATCCTGGATTTGTGGGAAGCGCCGGCGGCGGTCAATGCGGCCCTTCCGGACGATCTGCCCCGGGATGACACTTTGTGCCTGGTGGCCCTGGGGTTCCAGCTGAACCCCGACGGAACGATGCGGGAGGAACTGGTGGAGCGGCTGAAGGTGCTCCTGGCCGCTTCGCAGCAGTATCCCAACGCCGTTATCGTGTGCACCGGCGGCGGCACGGCGGCCAACGACCCCACTGCCACGGAGGCCGGCAGGATGGCGGACTGGCTCCGGGAACAGGGCGTGGACCCTGCCCGCATCTATGTGGAGGACAAGTCCCTTACCACGGCGCAGAACGCCATCTTTACCTTTGACATCCTGGCGCAGCACTGCCCGCAGGTGAACCGGATCGCCATCATTTCCAGCGACTATCACATCGCTACCGGCACGCTGCTGTTCGGCGCGGAAGCCATCCTGCGGGGCAGTGCCGCCGCCGTGGTCAGCAACGCCGCCTGGCACGCGCCCAGCGGGACGCTGTCCGTCATGTTCCAGGCCGGCGCGCTGATCGAGCTGTCCGGCGACGTGGAAACAGCCTTTGAAATCTATTACGACACCTACGATATTCACGAGCTGCCGCCGCTGCATACCGAGGACCAGGCAGCGTCCGGCTGTATTGGATAATCAAAGCGCCGTTTTCATAATAAAAGAATCGTCTGGCCCCAAAACATCTGGCTGAAAAGCTATCCCCGGTATGGGGCCGGCAGGATTATCCGCCAGGTTCAGCACCAGGGACATCAATAGCCGCGTCCGCAGGGTCAGCGCGGGGCTGTAATGGTATTCCACGCGTACTGTTTCCGGTTGGCGGCGTTGCGCATCAGGCTGCCCAGAAACCCGGAATAGGAGGAAAACTCCTGCACCGGCAGGAAGAGGTCGGCGCCGTAGCGGCCATAGCCCCATTCGGCAGGCATCACCTGGGGCACCAGGTCGGCGGGGTCAATGATGTTGAAAATATTCTCGTAGCCTTCCTTGGGCGGCTCCAGGATAGCGGCGGGGGTGGCGAAGGTGTACGCGTACACGTCCTCCTTGGGCAAAAATCCCGTGTTCACCAGGGTGCCCGCCGTCACGTTGGATACGGCGGCGGCCCGGCTGTATCCGGAAATCCACACCTTGATCCGGCGCAGTTGTTTGATCATACGGTTCTTCTCGCTTTCGCTGTATCGTGGGGATCCTGCCGGCATTGGCCGGCGGTACGGTTTCTTTATCGAATGGGGCATTCCGGTCCGCGGCGCGCCGGCAGGGACTGTGGGGAAGGCTGTTTTTGTGAAAATGCAGAAAAGTTTTGAATACGGGAAGAAACCCGCGCCGCGCGCCGTCTATATGACGGACAGACCCCACAGCGATGGGAAACCGTCCTTTTGATGAAGCGGACGGCCCCGGCGGGATAACAAAGCGCCCCCGGTAAAGGAGGAAAAACGGATGAAGAAAACCCTGGCGATTGTTTTGATGTGCCTGATGGCGCTGCTGACCAGCGCCGCCCTGGCGGAAAATGAGATCCTGTGTGAAATCCAGGAGGATGGTTATGTGATCCGGATCCCCGTGGAGGAAAACGACGAAGGCTGGCATGCCGATGAAACGGCGGATTCGGCCGCGGTGAAGCTGGCCGGCGCCGAAAAGCAGGACGGCTGCTTTGTGGTGCGGTATGCGCCTGCGGCGGACGGCGCCGCCACCGTTCAAGTGCGCCATTTTTACTGCGCCGCTGCCTGCGACCAGGCGCTGACCTGGGATCTGCTGGTGAAGGACGGCCGGATCGTGGAATGTACCGGCGGCTCCCATACGGCCAATCCTTCGGAGGACGAAATGGACGCCTTTATCAGCGGCGCCTGGCTGGAGAAGGAAACGCAGTTCACCAAACTGACCATAGTCCGAAATGAGGACAGGGGCTGGGACGTGGAAGCCGTTTCGCCCATGACCCACGGCGCGTATGTGTTCCGGGCCACGGTTTTCTATGACTGCGCGGAGGGTGCCTTCCTGTATGAAAAGGGCACGTTCTTTGCGCTTCCTGCGGAGGGAGAAGACCTGGGCGAGCCCACGGCGGACGGCACCGCGGGCAGCTTCACGATGGAGGCGGACGGCAGCCTCGTGTGGCGGGACGACGCGGGGGACGTGCCGGTCGCGTTTGAAAAGCAAGGCCTGTCCTTTGCGGATCTATCTTCCCTGGAATGGAGCTTCAGCAGCGGCGCCGGCGCCTGGTCCACGGATATGCGCATCGCCGCGGATGGCACGTTTACCGGGGAATTCCACGACAGCGAAATGGGCGACGCGGCGGATGCCTACCCCGACGGCACGGTGTACGTCTGCTCCTTCAGCGGGCAGATGGCGCTGCTTGCCCAGGAAGATGAATATACCTGGCTGGTGCATATCGACCGCCTGACCCTGGGCGACGCCCCGGAGCAGGAAACGATCCAGGACGGCGCTCGCTTTGTGACGGCGGAGCCCTACGGCCTCAGCGAAGGCGACACTCTGCGGCTGTACCTGCCCGGAACGCCGGTGGAACGGCTGACGGAGGACATGCGTTTCTGGGCGCATCTGTTTGAGCGGGAGGAATCTCTTTCCGCGTTGGAGGATTGGTTCCTGTACAGCGAAAAGAATGAAAGCGGCTTCGTGGGCAGCGCCCCGTATGCCCCGGAGGATTTCGTTTCCCTGGCCAATCCGTGGGTGACGCTGACGGCGGAAGAACTGAAGCAGGCCGCCGGCCTGGCCTTCCGCGTGCCGGACGGCGCGGAAAACGTCCTGTACCGCTGGCTGGAAAGCGCGCATCTGGCGGAAATGCAGTTTACCCTGGACGATGATTCGTACTGCGCCCGCATCCAGCCTGCCGCCCTGGAGGAAGGGGAATGGATGAACATTTCCGGCATGTACTTTGCCTGGGAGAACGAAGAGAGCGTGAACATCGGCCCCTGCCGCGGCACGATCGGCCAGGCCCAAACCGGCAGCCGGGACTGGGTGGAGCTGTGCCAGTGGTATGACGCCGCGCCGGGGCTCATGTATTCCCTGTCGGTTTCCACCGTTAATCCGGACGGCCTGGATTTGACCGCGGTGGCGGAGCAGGTGTATCTTCCCCTGCAGGGAAACGACTGAAAACGCCGGACGAACCCCGGCTCCATGCCAAAAGCCGCAGCGTTTGCTGCGGCTTATTTCACTTGGAGCCACCATAAAACGCTGAGACGATTCAATCAGGAAGGACCTAATCGTTTTTTTCGGGAAATGCCGTATGCCAAGGAATGAATGGGCCGGGCAAACGAATTCGGTAAATCTGTATTCACGCTATTGATCTTTTTCGTGGGCTCCGCTATAATACTTTTGGAAAGAATTGTCTGTCATAAGCAAATACCGAACGCGGAGGCTACTTATGAAAAAAATAGCTTATTTTCTTCTTGTGATTCTTTTATGCTATTCTGCAATCGGGGGATATGCCGAGGCAGTATTGCCATATAAGCTAAACAGCGCTCCCGATTACTCATTCCAGCAAGACTATGACGCAATTGAAAGAAAAACGAAATCGGTTTTTCTCGTACATATTATTGGCTTAAACGATATTGTTCTTGGTTATGGAAGCGGATTTGTTGCGTTCAATGAACATGTTTTTATTACAAATCAGCATGTGATTGATCAGGCTCAATATTTGGTGATTGAAAGTGATGATAATAGGCAGTATAGTCTGGATCAGGTGCTGATGTCTGACAAAGCAAAAGATCTTGCCATACTGGCTTTTCCCGAGGGGAAAATGTTTGAAGCATTGCAAATCGATATGAATGCATCGCTTCGAAGGGGGCAGAGGGTTACAACGATTGGTTCACCTAAGGGATTGTGGAAAAACACAGTCGCTTTTGGAAATATAAGTGCTTTTCCAGAAATGGATGGGAAGAAATTCATTCAGTTTACTGCGCCGATCTCACAAGGAAGCAGCGGCGGCGCCTTATTTGATGATGACGGACAAGTAATTGGAGTTACAAGCGCCGTCGGTAGAGATGCGGAAAACGTCGGATTAGCCATTCCGATTCAAGAAGTGGTCGAATTATATAATCAGTGGGACCAAAAACATTATGAACAGTTGGGAACAGCCAGGTCCTGGGATATCGCAGGAACATCGCGAAACGGAAGAAGAACTGCGAAACCAAATCCTGTAAAAAGTACGCCAACTGTTTCTCCGTCACCAAGGCCGACCGTGTCTTCAACCAAAAAACCAACCGCAAAACAAAATCCATTCAAAGTCACCATAGAGCCATCATCAGCATCGCTGAAAACCGGCGCTGTTTTGAAATTGAATGTCAGGATTTTTCCTGTGCAGAAAGGGAATGTTTCAGTAAAGTGGACTTCCGGTAATCCGAATGTGGTTTCAGTAGAGCAGGATGGCAGCATTCATGCGCTAAAGGAAGGAAAAGCCCTCATATATGTTTTTGTTTATCAGGAAAATGATGTAAAACCCAAAATGGCATATTGTGAAGTTGCTGTGACAGACGATGCAAAAAAAGAAACCGCAAAAACGGATATAGCTTTTGTTCCGCTCGAAAAAATTGAAATGAATTATGCTTCAAAACAATTGTTGTTGAATGTGGATTCAAAAGATTCATTTAGTATTTCATTGAGAATCAAGCCGGGAAACGCGACAATTTCAAAGCTTGTATGGTCAGCAAACAATCCGCAGGTCGTTTCTGTTTCTGACAACGGAAGAGTAAAAGCGCTGAAAGCGGGAAAAGCAATTGTTACCGTTACTGCAAAGCAGAAAGACGGCAAGGAATTATCTGCGTCGTGTGAAGTGACCGTAAAAGAATGTATTAGCAAAATCACTGACAAAAAAACCCAATTAACACTGTATGTTGGGGAATCTAAGAAACTTGCACCAACGATCATTCCAAAGGATATTAAAAACAAAAAAGTGAAGTGGAATTCATCCAATTCAACGATCATAGCGATTGATGGAAAAGGAAATATAAAAGCTAAAAAAGCGGGGAAATGCACCGTCACCTGTACTGCTGCGGATGAGGGTGGAGTATCTTTGCAGTATTCAATCGTTGTGTACAATAAAATCAAAAGTATAAAACTCATAAATGGAAAAGAATTTATAGCACGTGTGAATGAAGAATTGAAGAATCTGTCCAACGCTATTCAGTTTAATCCGTCTTCCGGTATTAACAAAAAGCTTAACTGGAAAGTAAAAAGCAACAATGAAAAGCCGTCATTGTCAAAGCAGTTTAAGCTTGGTGAAGATGAAAGTATAAAATTCTATTATCCAGGGATCTATAAGTTAACCGCCACAACTACAGATGGCAGCAAAAAGAGCGCAACATTAACTTTCCACGTCGTTCCGGAGAATAGGGTGACCCTTTATTTCCCCAACGGTTCAATGGCAGAATGGGAAGACTTGAAAAACAATAAACTGAGGATACGCTTCCAAGTGTCAAATTACAATAGCGGTTTGCAGATAAAAGCGTTTGAATTATACGCATATGCAACTGACGTGTGGGGAAATAATATTTATAATGGGAATGTGTACTATTGGACAACGAATAAAAACGTCAAGTCCGGTGGTAAGATATACTCGGATTATGTCACTTTGCCGAATCGGAACAATATATCAAAGGTCTATTGCGGTATTCATAAGATTATGTATTCAAACGGTGAAATTGTGGAATTGGATAATATCGATTACGCTTCTTGGACATACAAGTAACAACTGAATACTGATACTTACTTCGCTTCTTTGAGGCAGTTGATTTTTTCCGTCATCACCAGCAGCAGGATGGTGAACAGCGCCAGGAAAAAGGGATAAACGCCCACGGCGATGTGGTTGGCGATGAGCCCGAACAGCGGCGGCATCAGCGTGGTGCCGGTGTAGGCGCTGGCCATCTGGATGCCGATGATGGCCTGGGAATTTTCCGCGCCGAAATTGGCCGGCGTGGCGTGAATGACGGAGGGGTACACCGGCGCGCAGCCGAAGCCGAACACGATCAGCCCGGCCAGGGCCGGGATGTTGCCCCGGACAGGCAGGGCGATCAGGACGCACCCCAGCAGCATGCCGGCAACGCCTGCGCGGATCAGGTTCCTGTCGCCGATCCGGTCCGCCACGAACCCGTTCAGGAACCGGCCGAAGGTGATGCCCAGATAAAACAGGGAGGCAAAGCGCGCGGCGGTTTCCGCGGCCACGCCCCGGTATTCCACCAGGTAGGTGCTGGCCCACAGGCCGCAGGTGCTTTCCGCGGCGCAGTAGCCGAAAAAGGCCAGCAGGATCCAGGGAACGCCGGGGATGCTGACCGCGCCCCGCAGGCCCAGCAGGGGACGGTCGCCTGTCTCCGCGCCGTCCGCTGTTTCCGCCGCCTTCTTTTTCCACAGCGGAAGCGAGAAAAACAGCACCGCCGTCAGCGCCACCTGCAGCAGCGACACCGTGCGGTAGCCGCTTTGCCAGCCCAGGCCGCGGGTCAGGCAGGCGCCCATGATGGCCGGGCTGACGGAGCAGCCCACGCCCCAGAAGCAGTGCAGCCAGCTCATGTGCCGGCTGGAATAGTGCAGCGCCACGTAGTTGTTCAGCGCCGAATCCACCGCGCCGGCACCCAGGCCGTAGGGGACGGCGAACAGGCACAGCAGCACAGTGGACCGGGAAACGGAAAAGCCAAACAGCGCCCCGGCGGTCATGGCCACGCTGACGGCGGTCACCAGCCCGGTGCCCAGCTTTTTGTTCAGCCTTTCGCTCATCAGGCTGGACAGGATGGTGCCGGCGGAAATGATCATGGAAATGACGCCGGCAAAGGAAATCGACGCGCCGAAATCCAGCCGCATCACCGGCCAGGCGGAACCCAGCAGGGAATCCGGAAGCCCCAGGCTGATAAAGGCCAGGTAAATGATGACGATGAGCAGCGAAACCATGATGACAGCAGCTCCTTGCGCAAGATTGATTGACAGGCCCGGCGGGCCTGCGGTATATTATAGCGGAAAACAGGGAAAAAGGCGATAGCATTTCAGCCTTTCTTTTGGAGGAAAAATCCATGAAAACCGTGCGGTATCAAAAACTGGTGCGGGATAAGATCCCGCAGATCATCCGGAAAAGCGGCAAGGAGCCGGTGTTTGCCGCCGTCAGCCGGGAGGAAGTGCTGGATTACCTGGCAAAAAAGCTGCAGGAGGAAGCGGCGGAGTACGCAGCGTCCCGGGAGGCGGAAGAACTGGCCGACGTGCTGGAGGTGATCCGGGCCATCGCGGCGGAAAGCGGCGTCGCGATGGAAGAAATCGAAAAGATCCGGGCGCGGAAGGCGCAGGAACGCGGCGGCTTCGCGGACCGGATTGTGCTGGAGCAGGTAAACATACCGGAATAAAACGAAAGTACGGCGGAACCGGACCGGAATCCGCATACCGGTTCCGGGGCGACCGACCGGAAACGCGGAAGGCTTTTCGACGGAAGGAAAATCTGTCGGAAAGCCTATTTATTTCGAAAATGTTAAGAAAATTTGTAAAATAAAATACAGAAAGATTGACAAAACATTGAATCCGGGATAAAATGAATTAGAATCAGGTATGTTTACGAAGAGGAGGCGGTCGTGTGGCGAGAACCCAGCACATCAAGCTGCAATGGCAGGACGAAGCGGACCTGACGCCGCTGCACGCCTCCTTTCAGCAGGACAGCTTTGCCCAACAGGACGGCTTTGCCCCGCAGGACGCAGACGAAACGGCGGACGGACAGACGGATTGGGACGCGCCGGCCCGCCGCAGGCTGTTTCAGGACGATTCTCCCGCAGCGCCTGATGCCGAAAGTGAACCCTGGAGCGGCACGGCGCCGGAGGACAGCTTGTACCCCGACATGGTGTACCAGCCGCGGCGCCGGGCGGAAAGGCATCCCGAATCCTTTCAGCATACGCCGCCGCCCTATGACGCCGACGCCGTCTACGATCCGCCGGAAAGGAACCGGGGAATCTGGATGGGCATCGCGTTTTCCTGCCTGGCGCTGATCGTGCTGATCCTGTACGGCGTGTCGCGCTGGCACCGGGCTTACGCGCCGTTCCGGCAGAAGGTGGCCATCGTGAGCCAGGATACCATCGCCCAGGGTGTGCTGGTGGACGGCATCCATGTGGGCGGCATGACCCGGGCCCAGGCGGAGCAGGCGCTGAAAACCGATTTTACCCAGACCGCCGGCGAACTGCACATGACCCTGCGGGTGGACGACAAGACCTGGATCCTGACGCCGGCGGAGCTGCCCTTCGTGCGCAACACCCAGTCGGTGCTGGATACGGCGTACGCCATCGGCCGGCAGGGCTCCGTGGAAACCATCGCTTCCGGCACCACGCCCTTTGAATACCGCTATCAGCATTTGTATCACACCGTGGCTTCCCACGTGGATCTGCACACGGTGGTGACATATGACCCGGCCACGGTGCGGTCGCTGGTTGGCATCATCGAGGCCAACATCAACCGGGACGCCGTGGACGCCCAGGTGGCCACCTTCGATTTCAACACCCGTTCCTTCACCTTCACCCAGGACCAGGCAGGGGCGAAGATCGACGGCGACGCGCTGTACAACAAAATCGTGGACGCCCTGAACCGCCGGGATTTCAGCGCCACCATCACGATGTCCTCCCAGGTGATCACGCCCTCGGTGACGAAAGCGGAGCTGATGAACAGCTTTTCCCTGGTGTCCTCCTATTCCACGGAAACCACCAGCAACGCCAACCGCAATACCAACATTGACCTGGCGGCCAGGGCGGTATCCGGCACGGTGGTGATGCCGGGGGAAACCTTCTCCTTCAACAAGGCCACCGGCCAGCGCACCATCGAAAAGGGCTACCTGCCGGCGGCGGCCATTCAGGGCGGCGCCACGGTGGACGAGATCGGCGGCGGCGTGTGCCAGGTGAGCAGCACGCTGTTCAACGCCGCGGCCATGGCGGATCTGACCATCCTTTCCCGCACGCCCCACGCCTGGCCCAGCAACTACGTGGACAAGGGCCGGGACGCCACCGTGAACTGGCCGAACCTGGATTTCACCTTCCGCAACGATAAATCGACGCCCATCTTCATCGTGGCCTGGTACGAAAAGCGTACGTGCACGGTGGAACTGTACGGCGCCAGCCTGGGCACCGGCCGCAGCATCAGCCTGGCCACCAAGCTGGTGTACGCCATGGAGCCGCCGGAGGAAGCCATTTACGAACTGAACCCGGCCCTGGAGCCGGGCACCATGCAGGAAAAGAAAAAGGCCCGGACCGGCTATCTGGTGGAAACCTACAAGGTGTACAAGCGCAACGGCCGGGAAACCAGCCGGGAATTGCTGTGCACCTCCACCTATCAGATGATCCAGCAGGTCATCGAGTACAACGAATGAAGGGGATACCATGCTCAAGGGAGATTTACGCAAGCAGGCCATTCTGGACGCGGGGGAAGCGCTGTTCTTTGAAAAGGGCTATGCCGGCGCTACCATTCAGGATTTCCTGGACAGGCTGAACTGCAGCAAGGGCAGCTTTTACCATCATTACGAATCCAAACTGCAGGTGCTGCTGGAAATCTGCCGCCAGCAGGCGGCCCGGGCCTACCAGGCGTTCCAGCAGCAGGTGTACGACGACGCCGTCAGCCGCCTGAACGGCCTGATTTACTACGCCATGCCCTTCCGCAGCGGCGAGGAGAAAACCGTGGCGCTGCTGCTGCCCCTGCAGGGGATCAGCGACGGCAAAATGGTGATGGAAGCCATGATCGACGGGCGGAAGGAGGCCTTCTTTCCCGAGATGCTGCGGCTGGTGGAATTCCTGAAGGAAAAAGGGGAGTTCCATTATCACCTGCCTATGCTGCCGGAATTGCTGTGGGACAGCTATTCCGCCTGCTACCAGCGCATGATGCAGGAGGCGGCGCTGATCCAATCGGGCGGCCCTACCGCCGGGGTGATCCAGATCCTGGAGGCGGAGCGGTTTTTGTGGGAGCGGCTGCTGGACGCGCCCTTTGGCAGCATGGAAATCATCCGCGGCGACGAAGCGCTGCAAACCATCAGCCACGCTGTCAGCCGCCTGAAGCGGATGGGGACGGAGTAACACAGAAGGAGACGAAAGATGGCGTCCTGGATCATGCACCTGCGCATCGCGGAGCGGTTTTTGCAGTCGCTTCCGGATGTGGATGAAACGGCCTTTGTGTTCGGCCATCTGGCGCCGGACAGCGGCGTGCCCGCGGGGGATAGCTTTGATCCGCCCAAGTCCGTTTCCCATTGCCTGGGCCGGGATGAAAACGGGCGCTTCGTGTTCCGCTACGGGGATTTTATCAGCCAATATTTCACCCTGCAGCAGCGCGCCGCTTACGACCGGCGGACGGACTCCTTTTTCCTGGGCTACCTGATGCACCTGATCACCGACAGCCTGTGGGCCCAGCGCATCCACCGCCCGGCCATTCACCGGAACCTGGACGCGTGGAAGCGGGACCCCTACGCCCTGGTGCTATTGTTCAAGCGGGACTGGTACGATGTTGACTTTCTGTACCTGCGGGATCAGCCGCCCCTGCGGGCCTTCGAAATCTACCGACGGACGGAGGCGTTTGAAAACACCTTCCTTCCGTTTTTCCCGCCGGACGCTTTCACCGCCAAGCGGCGGCATATCCTGGCGTTTTACGCGGAGGAACGCGGAAACCTGAACCGGGCCTATCCTTACCTGACGCCGCAGCGCGCGGAGGAATTCGTGGGGGAGGCCGTGGCGGCGATCCGGCAGGAGATGGAAACAAAAGAATAAAACGGCAGACGCAGCATGGCGTTTGCCGTTTTTTTTTGACGGGAATTATTTCAGCAGGTTCCATTTGCCGACGTTGCATTGGCCGGAGGTATTGTCGCCGGCGGCCACCACGGTGCCGTCGGATTTCAGGCCGATGGTGTGGTCCCAGCCGGCGGCGACGGCCACGATGTCGGTCCAGCCCTGCACGTCGCATTGGCCGCAGTCGTTGCTGCCGGCGGCGATCACGGTGCCGTCCCTGCGCAGGCCTACGGTGTGCGCGCGGCCGGCGGCGATGGCGATGATGTTTTTCCAGCTGCCGGTGGCGCACTGCTTTTTGGCGTTCCAGCCGGTGGCTACCACGGTGCCGTCCTTGCGCAGGCCCACGGTGTGCTTCCAGCCGGCGGCGATGGCGGCGATGTTTTTCCAGCTGCCGGTGGCGCACTGCTTCTGGTCGTTCCAGCCCACGGCGGCCACGGTGCCGTTTTTGCGCAGGCCCACGGTGTGGCAGCCCCCGGCGGCGATGGCGGCGATGTTCCTCCATTTGCCGGTGCTGCATTGTTTTTCGTTGTTCCAGCCCACGGCCACCACCGTGCCGTTTTTGCGCAGGCCCACGGTGTGGTAGTCGCCGGCGGCCACGGCGGTGATGCCGCTCCAGCCGCGGGTGGCGCACTGCTTCTGGCTGTTGTCGCCCACGGCTACCACCGTGCCGCTTTTGCGCAGGCCCACGGTGTGGGCCCAGCCGGCGGCCACGGCGGCGATGCCCTTCCACCCGGCGGTGTTGCAGCGCAGATAACGCTTGGAACCTACGGCGACGACGGAGCCATTTTTGCGAAGGCCCACGGTGTGCCTGGGCCCGGCGGCCATGACGAAGCGCAGGCTGTCGGCCAGGCCGGCGCGGCAGTCGTCCACGCGCTCCGCGCTGTCCTTGTATTCCGGGATCAGGCGGTACAGCGCCATGGCGTCCAGGTACTTGCCGCTTTTTTGCAGCTGGACGGCCCGCTGGTACGTGCTTTCCTTCCATTCCTCGGTGCGCTGGGCGATTTCGGCGTCCAGGACGCCGCTTTTCCGCTGACATTCGGCCAGGCGCTGCGGGCTGTCCCGGAAATCCT
This sequence comes from uncultured Eubacteriales bacterium, assembly GCA_902773895.1. Taxonomy (GTDB): domain Bacteria; phylum Bacillota; class Clostridia; order Christensenellales; family Aristaeellaceae; genus RUG563. The sequence continues at coordinate 53,141 of CACYGB010000010.1, read as the reverse complement.
CCAGGCCGGCGTACAGGGCCTGGGCCCGGGCATAGGCCTCCCGGCCGTCGGAAAGGGCCTGGTCGGAGGCGGTGGCGGCGTTGACGGCGTCGCCGGCGGCTTCCTGGCCCCGGGCCTGGTAATATTCGGCCTGCCGGGCGCTGTCCCGGAAATCGGAAAGGGACAGGAACAGCTCCACCGCCGTGTCGTACAGCAGCAGGTCCTCCGCCGCGGACAGGCCTTTGCAGTACACCGCCATCTGCGCCGCGTCGGCGTAAGCCCCCAGGGCTTCAAACCGGGCCGACGCTTCGCTGTAACGGCCGTCCCGCATCAGCTGCTCCGCCTGGGCATAGGCCGCGGCGTTGGCCGTGTCCGTTTCCTCCGCGAACGCCGCGCCCAAAAGCAGCGCCAGCGCCAGCAGGAGACATAGAGTCCGTTTCATGGAAGCCCTCGCTTTCGTGATTCGTTGGGGAACGCCGCGCCCCGGCGCCGATGGCCGGGGGATGGGATTATTTCAGCAGGTTCCAGTCATCAACGTTACATTGGCCGTAGTCATTCCTACCCGTTGCGACGACCGTTCCGTCTGCTTTCAGACCGACAGTATCAGATCCTCCTGCGGCAATGGCAACGATGTCGTGCCAGGAAGATACGTCGCATTGGCCATAACTGTAGCTCCCTACGGCAACCACAGTTCCGTCTTTTCTTAAGCCGACTGTATGATGGAATCCTGCCGCGATGGCAATGATGTTTTTCCAACCAGATGTGTTGCATTGCTTTTCATCATTATTACCAATCGCAACGACCGTGCCGTTTTTCCTCAATCCGACAGTATGATAGCATCCTGCCGCAATGGCAGTAATGCTCTTCCAATTGGCGGTGTTGCATTGCTTGTCATCATTCAAGCCGATTGCAACGACTGTGCCATTTTTCCTTAATCCGACAGTATGAACGTCGCCTGCCGCAATGGCGGTAATGTTCTTCCAATTGGCGGTGTTGCACTGCTTGTAGGCATTATCGCCGGTAGCAGCGACCGTTCCGTTTTTCCTCAATCCGACTGTATGATAGCGGCCAGCCACAATGGCAGTAATGTTCTTCCAATTGGCGGTGTTGCATTGCTTGTATTTATTCCAGCCGGTTGCAACGACCGTGCCGTTTTTCCTCAATCCGACAGTGTGCTCATGTCCTGCAGCAATGGCGGCAATGTTCTTCCAATTGGCGGTGTTGCATTGCTTTTCATCATTATCACCAACCGCAATGACCGTGCCATTTTTTCTTAATCCGACAGTATGATAACCTCCTGCCACGATGCAGCCCTGCATAAGCTTTGCCATGGCCTGAATGCAGGCATCGTGGCGTTTATCTGCATCCTTATATCCCTTGGCGGCCGTCAATAAGGGAATGGCATGGGAATAGTCCTTCTTTTTTTGATACGCAACAGCCAAAGTATAGCTGCATACTTTGATGCGGTCTTGGCTGTCTTGATAGTCTTTGATTGTTTCATAGATGTCAATGGCTTCCTGATACTTGCCTTCGTTCTCCAGTGCCAAAGCCTGCTGATAAATCCCTTCCAAGATGGCGGTTTTGCAGGCTGCGATGCGGTCTTTGCTGTCTTTATACTCTTTAATATCTTCGTAAGTTTTGATTGCATCCTGATACTTGCCTTCATTCTCCAGTGCCAAAGCCTGCTGATAGGTTCGTTCCTTGATCCCGATCCGGCACGCGGCAATACGGTCTGCGCTGTCCTTATAACCGAAAATGGATTGATAGGTGCGGATGGCATCCTCAAATTCTCCCACGGTTTCAAAGGCCAGCGCCTGCTGATAGGTTCGTTCCTTGATCCCGGTCCGGCACGCGGCAATACGGTCTGCGCTGTCTTTGTAACCGGAAATGGATTGATAGACGCTGATGGCGTCCTCAAATTTTCCCTCGGTTTCCAAGGCCAGCGCCTGTTGATAGGTTCGTTCTTTGATCCCGGTCCGGCACGCGGCAATACGGTCTGCGCTGTCTTTGTAACCGGAAATGGATTGATAGACGCTAATGGCGTCCTCAAATTTTCCTTCGGTTTCCAAGGCCAGCGCCTGCTGGTATTTTTCTTCTTTCCGGGCCAAATCCCGGCGCGTCAGTTCCGCTTTGATGGTGATGATTTTCGTGCCGCAATCCGAATAGCGGGTCAGGCAGTCTTTGAACATGGCCAAAGCAGAATAGTATTTTTCCGCATCCTCATACATGGAAACCGCGTATTGCAGCATGAAATCGCTGTCCGTTTCCAGATTGATATCGTCGCCGGAGGCTTCGCTGCTGCGCCCGCGGTAATAGTTCACCAGCTGTTTGCAGTCCCTGTAATCATCCAGCATCTGAAAGGTCTGGATAGCCAGCTCGTATTGATGAAGGGTTTCCGCCGCCATCATGCCTTTGCAGTACATGGCCATCTGGGAAGAATCGGAATAGGCCCCCAGGGCTTCGAACTGGGCGGCGGCTTCGGCATAGTTCTTATTCGCCAGCTGCAATTCCGCCTGGGCGTATCTTTCCCGAAGGACGTAGGTGGCGGTGGCGCTTTCGGCCAGGCCGGGACAGCAGGAAAGGAGCATCACCCAGCAAAGGAGCAGGCACAGCACGCGCTTCATGGAGAAAAACCTCCTTCATCCTATGAAAATATCGGGTTCCTTTCCAATATACCATAAAATGCGCCGGCAGGCAACGAAAGCGGATTTTTTTCTTGTATTTTTCCCCAAATCCGGCTATAATGTTGCAAGCGCCTGCAAGGGCGCATATTCCCGTATGGATTTTTGAAGGAGGATGGGCTATGGAGAACGAAGCCGCACGCAGCAATTTTATCTGGGACGCCATCGACCAGGATCTTTCGGAGGGGCGTGCCCAGCAGGTGCACACCCGTTTTCCGCCCGAACCCAACGGCTATCTGCACATCGGCCACTGCAAGGCGCTGGTGACGGATTTCGGCACCGCGGAAAAGTACGGCGGTTTGTGCAACCTGCGCTTTGACGACACCAACCCCGCCAAGGAGGACAACGAGTACGCCGAAGGCATCCAGCGCGACATCGAATGGCTGGGCTTCCACTGGAACGGCGGACTGTACTACGCCAGCGATTATTACCAGCGGCTGTACGACATCGCCGAGGATTTCATCAACCGCGGCCTGGCGTACGTGGACGAACTGTCCGCCGACGAAATGCGCGAATACCGCGGCACCCTGACCACGCCCGGCAAAAACAGCCCCTGGCGCGACCGCCCCGCGGAAGAAAACCTTTCCCTGTTCCGCCGCATGAAAAACGGCGAATTCCCCGAGGGCAAGTACATCCTGCGGGCCAAGATCGACATGGCGTCGCCCAACATGAACATGCGCGACCCGGCCATGTACCGCATTTTGTACAAGGAACACTGGCGGATGGGGAAGAAGTGGTGCATCTATCCCATGTACGACTTCGCGCATCCGCTGTCCGACGCGTTCGAGGGCATCACCCACTCCCTGTGCAGCCTGGAGTTTGAGGACCACCGGCCGCTGTACGACTGGTTCGTGGAAAAGGCCGGGTTCCGCAAGGGCGACGGCAAGGGGTATTTCGGCCCCCGGCAGATCGAGTTCGCCCGGCTGAACATCACCCGCACGCTGATGAGCAAGCGGTACCTGCGCTACCTGGTGGAGCAGGGCTTCGTGTCCGGCTGGGACGACCCCCGGATGCCTACCCTGTGCGCCATGCGCAGGCGCGGCTATCCCGGCAGCGCCATCCGCGCTTTCGTGGATCAGGTGGGCCTGGCCAAGGCCGATTCCACCGTGGACGTGCAGATGCTGGACGCCTGCGTGCGCTCCGCCGTGGGCGAAACGGCGCCCCGGGTGATGGCGGTGCTGAACCCCATGAAGGTGATCCTGACCAACGTGCCGGAGGACTGGCACGACACCCTGACCATGGAAAACCATCCCGATCACCCCGAAATGGGCGAAAGGGACGTGACCATCAGCCGGGAAATCTGGATCGAGAAGGAAGACTTTGAAGAAGATCCGCCCAAGAAATTCTTCCGCCTGAAGCCCGAGGGCGAGGTGCGGCTGAAGGGCGCGTACATCATCAAATGCGAAAACGTGGTGCACGCCGCGGACGGCAGCATCGACCACCTGGAATGCACGGTCGATTTGACCTCCCGCTCCGGCAGCGAAGGCGCCAACCGCAAGGTGAAGGGCACCATCCACTGGGTCAACGCCCGGGACTGCGCCGCGTTCGAGGCCCGGCTGTACGACCAGATCATGACTGAGGAATGGGACAGCGCAGCCCCCGAGGAAAAGAAGGACTTTGACCAGTTCCGCCGCTTCCTGAACCCGGAATCCCTGATCGTGGCCAACGGCTGGTGCGAGCATACGCTGGTGAACGCCAACGTGGGCGACGTGTTCCAGTTCCTGCGGATGGGGTATTTCTGCAAGGATAAGGATTCCACGGCGGAAAAGAGCGTGTACAACCGCGTGGTCAGCCTGAAGGACGGCTACAAGCCCCAGAAATAAGCAGCACGGACACGCAAGCAGCAAAGGACGAATCCATTCCCTTTCCCAGGCAGCTTTCTTGGAAGGGGGTGCGGGGGAAACCGTTCTTTGGCTTCAAAGAACGGTTTCCCCCGCAATATTTCAAAGGAGGAGCTTTTATGACGCAAGTTCGCACCCGCTTTGCGCCGTCGCCCACCGGGTTCATGCACCTGGGCGGCGTGCGCACGGCGCTGTATAACTATCTGTTCGCTAAGAAAATGGGCGGCAAATTCATCCTGCGCATCGAGGATACCGACCAGGAGCGTTTCGTGGAAGGCGCCACTGAAGTGATTTACGATACGCTGAAGGCCTGCGGCATGAATTGGGACGAAGGCCCCGACGTGGGCGGCGATTACGGCCCCTACGTGCAAAGCGAGCGCAAAAGCCTGTACCTGCCTTACGCCCAGGAACTGGTGAAGAAAGGCGCGGCTTACTACTGCTTCTGCACCAAGGAGGAGCTGGATGAGCGGCGGTCCGCCGCGGAAGCCCGGGGCGAGGTGTTCAAATATGACAAGCACTGCCTGCGTCTTTCCCAGGAAGAAATCCAGCGGAAGCTGGATGCCGGCGTGCCCTACGTGATCCGGCTGAACTGCCCCACGGAAGGGGAATCCAGCTATGACGACGTGGTGTTCGGCCATATCGCTTTCCCCAACAGCGACCTGGACGATATGGTATTGATCAAGCAGGACGGTATGCCCACCTATAACTTCGCCAACGTCATCGACGACCATCTGATGGGCATCACCCACGTGATGCGGGGCATGGAGTATCTTTCTTCCACCCCGAAATACAATCTGCTGTACAACGCCTTCGGCTGGGAAATTCCCCAGTATATCCACCTGACCACCGTGATGCGGGACGCCCAGCACAAATTGAGCAAGCGGGACGGCGACGCCTATTACAGCGATTTCATCAGCAAGGGCTACCTCACCGAAGCGCTGATCAACTACCTGGCGCTGGTTGGCTGGAATCCCGGCACCGATCAGGAATTCTTCACCATGGACGAGCTGATCGACGCGTTCGATATCCACCGGCTGAACAATTCCCCCGGCATTTTCGACGTGACCAAGCTGGACTGGATGAACAGCCAGTACGTGGCCCGGATGGACGCGGACAAATACCTGGAAATGGCGAAGCCCTGGTTTGACCGGGAATTGGCCGGCAAAAATATCGACTACCGCCGCCTGGCCGAATTGATGCAGAGCCGCACGGACATCTTCAGCCGTATTCCGGAAAAGATCCGCTTCCTGGCGGAATTGCCGGATTACGACACCGCCATATTCTTCAACAAAAAGCAAAAGAGCGACGAAAGCGTGGCCCGGGAAGTGCTGCCCCTGCTGCTGCCGGTGCTGGAGGGCATCGGGGAGTGGACGGAGCAGAACATCCACGACACCGTGATGGTCGCGATCCCCACGTGGGGCAAAAAGAACGGCCAGGTGCTCTGGCCCATGCGCATCGCCATTTCCGGCCAGGAATCCACCCCCGGCGGCGCGTTTGAAATCGCGTACCTGCTGGGCAGGGAGGAAACCCTGCGCCGCATCGGCGTTGCCCTGGAAAAACTGGGCAGGTAAGGAAAAAGGGAAGGGGAAGCGCCCTTCCTTTTTCTTTGTGTTTTTTGGTTGATTTCCTCTTGCAATTTTGCTGTTTTCACGGTATAATCAAGCCATGAATACGAGGAGGTGCGTTTCCCGATGAAATCCGTTCCGATCAAGCTGAACTTTGCCGAAGAAGTGAAAACCTTCGTGAACACCGTCAATCGTTATCCCTATGAAGTGGACCTGCGGGCCGGCCGCCACGTGGTGGATGCCAAGTCCATCCTGGGCATTTTCTCCCTGGACCTGAGCAAGCCCATCACCTTGGATATTTACAGCGACACCTGTGACGACCTGATCGCCGATATCCAGCAGTTCACCATCAAATAAACCGTCCTTGTGCAGGATCATGCCCCGCTCAGCGCCAAGCTGCGCGGGGTTTTGCATTTCCGGGGACGGCGGCGGCATACAATGGGCCGAGGTGATGAACATGCATCTGCTGTCCCTGGCACCGCCGGAAACGCGCTCCGATACGCCCAGGCTGGTGCTGACCGGCCGGGAGGAACTGCTGATCGAACAGCACGCCGGCCTGTTTCCTATGAAACCCGGTGCGTCCGGGTAAGAACCAGCGCGGGCCTGTGTGCAGTCACGGGGGAAAACCTGGTTATCGCGTGGTTCGGCGTGCGGGATCTGCTGATCCGCGGAAAGATCACATCGGCGAATTTGTCCGGGCCGGGCAGGTGCTGATCGAAGGACAGGAAATGGGGAAGGCCGTGAAGGCCCGGGGCGAAGCGGCGGCCCGGGTGTGGACGCTGGCCCGGGTACGGCTGCCGCTGACGGGGTGGCGGACGGAGCCCACCGGCCGGGAAACCAAACGGGATGTGCTGGAAACGCCCTTTTTTCCTGGACGGCAAAGGATACGCCGGATTACCTGACCTGGGATTATCAGTGCCGGCGCGTGCCGGTGGCAGGGGTGTGGTTCCCGGTGATGCTGCAAAGGGAAGTTTATGCGGAAGCGCGGGTGGAAACGGAGCGGCGGGACGCATCCCAGGTGCTGCGGGAGGCGGAGCAGGCGGCCTGCTGAATGAACGGCTGAAAAATGCGGAAACAGTTGACAAATGGATTAATTTCCGTATGATAGAAGGGGATACTATCGTGGTGGAGGCCGCGGGGGAAACAGTGGTTTCCATCGGACGATGCCGGAAAAACGCGGGCGGATGATCCGCCGTTTAAGGAGATGCGCTGGGGCTTGCTGTTATCACTTGAAAACATGGAATCCTATATGACTTTATTTGGCATGAACGACCGGCACATGGCCGTGCTGGAGCAGGAATTGAACGTGTCCATCACCCTGCGCGGCCAGGAACTGAAAATCGACGGGGCGGCGGAGGACGTGGCCCTGGCGGAGCAGGTGATCGGCAAAATGATCGACATGCTGCGCCACGGGGAAATCATCGATGCCAGCCGCATCCGCTACGCCGTGGCCCTGGCCCGGGAAGGCCGGCTGGAGGAGATCCAGGAGATCCTGGGCGACGTGGTGGCCATAACCCACCGGGGCCGCCGGATCCAGTGCAAAACCCTGGGCCAGCGGGAATACGTGAACGCTGTGCGGGACGGGGAACTGACGCTGGCCGTAGGCCCTGCCGGCACGGGCAAAACGTACCTGGCCATGGCGCTGGCGGTGGTGGCACTGAAAAACAAGGAAGTGGAGCGCATCGTGCTGACCAGGCCCGCCGTGGAAGCAGGGGAAAGACTGGGCTTCCTGCCGGGCGATATGACCCAGAAGGTGGACCCGTACCTGCGGCCCCTGTACGACGCGCTGTACGAAATCATGGGCGTGGAAAGCTACCAGCGCCTGCTGGAGCGGGGCACGCTGGAGGTGGCGCCCCTGGCCTTCATGCGGGGACGCACGCTGAGCGACGCGTTCATCATCCTGGATGAAGCGCAGAACACCACGCCGGAGCAAATGAAAATGTTCCTGACCCGCCTGGGCGCCGGCTCCCGGTGCATCGTGACCGGGGACGTGAGCCAGATCGACCTGCCCAAAGGCAAAAAGAGCGGCCTGATGGAGGCCGTCGAGGTGCTGCGGGGCGTGGAAGGCGTGCATATTGTGGAACTGACGGCCAAGGACGTGGTGCGCCACGAGCTGGTGCAGAAAATCGTGCGGGCCTACGAAGCGTATGAAGCAAAGGAGGAAGCATGAGCATGGAAGGCAAAAAGCCCGCGAAGCGCCGCAAAAGCGCGGGGGCTTACCTGCGTTCCCCCGGGGCGCTCAGACTGCTGATTTCGGTGCTGGGCATCACTCTGCTGCTGGCCATGTTCGTGGTGGCCATCGTGCCGGTGCGCTATAACCTGCAGGTGGGCATGGTGCCCACCAGCACCATCGCCGCCACCAAGGACGTGGTGGACGAAATCAGCACCCAGCAAAAGCGCGAGGAAGCGGCCGCCCAGGTCACGCCCACCTATCGCTATCAGGAAGGCGTGACGGAGCAGGTGCTTTCCCATTTGGATCAGGTGTTTACCCAGCTGCGGGCCGTGCGCCAGTACGGCGAAACGCTGCCGGACCAATCGGCCACCCGGCTGTATACCAAGGAAGAGATGCAGTACGCCCGGGATATGCTGACGCTTCTGTCACTGCGGGATTACCAGCTGACCAGCCTGCTGCATTCCACCCAGGAGGAATTGGAGGACGCTTATTCCCTGGTGTATGCCGCGGTGCAAAGTGCCATGCTGGGCTATGTGACAGAGGGCCAGGAGGCCGCCGCCGCCGCCAGCATCCGCCAGATCGTGGATTTCCGCATCTCCCTGCCCCTGGGGCAGAACATCGTGCCGGCGGTGCTGTCCGCCTGCATCCAGGCCAATATGGTCATTGACCAGGAGGCCACGGAAGCAGCCCGGGAAGCGGCCCGGGAAGCGGTGGAACCGGTGGTGTACAAGCAGGGGCAGAACATCGTGGTGCGCGGCGAAGGGCGCATCAGCGCCAACCAGCTGGCCATGCTGTCCACCCTGGGGCTGCTTTCCGGCGGCGAAGTGGACCTGTCCATGTATCTGGGCGCGGCGCTGCTGGTGATCCTGACGATGGGGTGCATGCTGCTGATGCTGCGCCGCCGGGAAAACAGCGTGCTGGACGACACCGCCATGCTGATCCTGATGTTCACGGTGCTGCTGATTTCCCTGGGCCTTTGCATGGCGGCCAGGCTGGTGAACGTGTACCTGTCGCCGCTGCTTCTGTGCCCCTTGCTGATGACGTCGCTGCTGGGCCGCCGCACGGGCATGATCTGCAGCGCGGCGCTGACGGTGCTGGTGGCCGCGCTGGCTGCCGGCAGCAGCCAGGAATATACTGAAACCATGGTGCTGCTCATTATTTCCGGCCTGCTGTCCGGCACCGCGGCGGCGCTGATGGCCAACGTGAAGGTCAGCCGCACGTGGATGATGATCAGCGGCCTGACCGGCGCGGCGGTGGATTTCCTGGTGATCCTGGCCCTGGGCCTGATGACGGCCAGCGACCTGCACGGCTTTATCGAAAACGGGCTGTGGAAGGCCGGCGGCTCTGTGCTGGCGACGCTTCTGTGCATCGGGCTGCAGCCGCTGCTGGAAATGGTGTTCAATCTGCCTACGCCCATGAAGCTGCTGGAACTGTCCAACCCCAACCAGCCGCTGCTGCGCAGGCTGCTGCTGGAAGCGCCGGGCACCTATCACCACTCCACCATCGTGTCCAATCTGTCGGAGGCCGCGGCGGAAGCGGTGGGCGCCAACCCGCTTTTGGCCCGCGTGGGCGGCTTGTACCATGACATCGGCAAGCTGAAGCGCCCCTCATATTTTACGGAAAACCAGCTGGGCGGCGTTAACGCCCATGACCATACCGATCCCCATGTGTCCGCCGCCATCATCACCGCCCATACCCGGGACGGCGTGGCCCTGGCCAAGGCCTACCGGCTGCCCCAGGCGGTGCAGACCATCATTGGCGAGCACCACGGCGATACGCCGGTGATGTACTTTTACCACAAGGCGCTGCAGCAGGCCAACGGCAATCCGGTGGATATTGACGCCTTCCGCTACGACGGCCGGCCGCCCCGCACCAAGGAAGGCGCCATCGTGCTGCTGTGCGACACCATCGAGGCCGCCGTGCGCACCATGAAAAACCCCACCACCGAGGGCATCGAGGATTTCATCGTGAAGCTGGTGCGGGGGAAACTGGAGGACGGCCAACTGAGCGACTGTCCCCTGACGCTGCGGGACATTGACAAAATCTGCGCCGCGGCCACCACGGTGCTGGTGGGCGTGTTCCATGAGCGCATCGAATACCCGGACGTGGAGGAGCCCAAGCAGCGGGTGATCCATCCGGTGGAGGCGGAAGAGGAAAGCCTGACGGTGCCGGAGCCCACGCCGGAAGGCGTGAACGTGGTGGAACTGCAGGCCGGGGACCCCATGCCTGTGGTGATGCCCCAGGCGCCGGATATGCCGGTGGAAATTGAAGTGCCGCCCACCATCAAGCCGGTGGAGATCGACGAACTGGTCAACATCGAGCCGCTGCCCGTGAAGCAGGAGGAAACGCCGGACGGGGAGGATGCGCCATGATCCGCCTGATGCTGGAGTGGGACGGGGAAGCGCTGCCGGGGGCGGAGGAAATGCTGCAAAGGATCGCCCGGGCCTGCGTGGAGGCGGAGGGCGTGACGCTGCCGGTGTACGCCCAGGTGCGCGTCACCGACGACGAAACGATCCGGCGCATCAACCGGGAATACCGGCAGACGGACCGGGCGACGGACGTGCTGTCGTTTCCCTCCACCCACGCCAAACCGCAGAACACCCTGGGCCATTGTCCGGAAAAGCTGCTGCGGGAGCGGGATGAAACGGGCCTGTGCTTCCTGGGGGACATTATCCTTTCCCTGGAGCGCGCCCGGGAGCAGGCCGCCGAATACGGCCACAGCCTGCAGCGGGAAATGGGCTACCTGACGGCCCACGCTTTATTTCACCTGATGGGATACGACCATATGCGGGAAGCAGACAAGGAAAGGATGCGCGCCATGGAAGAAAAAGCACTGAACCGGGCCGGCGTAAACCGGATCACCGACGAGGAATTGATCGCCCTGGCCAAAGAGGCCATGCAGTTTTCTTACTCTCCTTACTCCCACTTTAAGGTTGGGGCGGCCCTGCTTTCCAAGGACGGCCGGGTGTTCAAGGGCTGCAACATCGAAAACGGCTCCTACGGCGCCGCCAACTGCGCGGAGCGCACGGCGCTGTTCAAGGCCGTCAGCGAAGGGGTGACGGAATTCACCGTGATCGCCATCGCGGCGGAAAAATCCATGCCCTGGCCCTGCGGTATCTGCCGCCAGGCGCTGAACGAGTTCGCCCCGGACCTGCGGGTGATCGTGGCCTGCGGGGACGAACGGGACGAGGCCACGCTGCCGGAATTGCTGCCCCACGGCTTCGGCCCCAAGCAGGGCACCCTGGAATTCCTGGGCAAAGAATAAAGAAAAGGAACAAGCGTATGCAGACCAAAAGTGATTTTCATTCCGGCTTTGCCACCATCGTAGGGCGGCCCAACGTGGGCAAATCCACCCTGCTGAACACCCTGGTGGGCGAAAAGGTGGCCATCACCTCCGCCAGGCCCCAAACCACCCGGAACCGGGTGATGGGCGTGATGGGCGGCGAAAAATGCCAGATCGTGTTTGTGGATACGCCGGGCATCCACCGTCCCCGCACCAAGCTGGGGGAATTCATGGTGCAGTCCATTGAGGAAGCCATGGAGGGCATCGACGCCCTGCTGGTGCTGGTGGACGTCACCGCCATCGGGCCCCACGACCGCAGTATCGTGGAGGAAATGAGCCATAAAAAGGTGTACAAGCTGCTGGTGCTCAACAAGATCGACCTGGTGGAGCCGTCAAAATTGCTGGGCATCATCGACTCCTTCAAGGACGCGAAATACGACGGCATCGTGCCCGTCAGCGCCAGGACCGGCGACGGCGTGGAGCAGTTGAAGCAGGAGCTGGCATCCCATCTGCCCGTCGGCCCCCAGTATTTTCCCGACGACATGCTCACCGATCAGCCGGAAAGGGACATCTGCGCCGAGCTGATCCGGGAAAAGGCCCTGCGCAACCTGCGGGACGAGGTGCCCCACGGCATCGGCGTGGAAATGATGGCCATGAAAAAGCTGAACGACAATTTCATGGAAATCGACGCCACCATCTATTGCGAGCGGGATTCCCACAAGGGCATCATCATCGGCAAAAAGGGCAGCATGCTGCAAAAGATCGGGGCGGAAGCCCGGACGGACATCGAGCAATTGCTGGGCATGCACGTGAACCTGCAATTGTGGGTGAAGGTGCGTCCCGGCTGGCGGGACAGCGCCGAGGACCTGAAAACCCTGGGCTACGTGCAGAACCGGTGACCGGAGGCCGTGGCTGTTTCAGAACCGGAAAAGGGGAGGAAGATCATGAAGCGCTTGTGCGCGTGGGCGGTCATGGTGCTGGAGCTTGCCGGCATCCTGCTGGCGCTGTATTTCTGGAACCTGGCGATGATCGCCGTCCTGGGCTGGGCGGAGAAAGCACTGCCGGAAAAAGTCGCCTCCTTCCTGACAGGAAACACCCTGATCGACGACGGATTGCTGGGCCTGCTGAACATGGCCCTGGTTTACGGCTTGTGGCGGTTTCTTTTTACTACATGCCAAAGGATCTGCCCATCCCGGAAGGGCGTGCGGTATCTGGTGCTGGCGGTCCTGGCGGTGCTGTTGGGAGGGTTCGGGTTTTACTGCCTGGTTCGGGGTGAAATCCCCATCCGCCTGCCTTATACCGTGGACGCCCTGGCCCTGTTTGCCGCGTCCCTGGGCCTTGCGGTCAATGGGATCATCATGATAAAAGAGGTCATCAAAATGTGGAAACTGAATAAGAAGGACGGCGGAAAGGCAATCTGCGTTTTCTGTTATCAGTCCCGTCCGCAGGATCCGCCCGTGCCCTTTGCTTACGTGGTGGGGGGACCGGGACTGACCAACAGGATTTGCCGCGGCACGGAGGAAGCGCCCACCCGGCCGGGCTTCCGGTTCGACAGGGAGCTGTTCATGCGCATGAAGCGGGCCGTGCTGGACGAGGCTTTCGCGGGCAGCCCGCTGCTGGACCGTCCCCTGGCCGCCATGGCCGGTATGGTTTCCGAGGACGACAAGCGCGCCAACTTCCTGGACGTGGTGTATGTGGACTACGCGGCGGACACCTGCCGGTACGCGGATATTTTTGCCATTCCCAGCCAGAAGGGCCGCGGGATCAGCTACGATATGGCGGAGATCCGGAAAGGCGCCCGCCGGGTGGAGGTGGATTTCGGCGCGCCGGTGCAATTTGCGCCGGCAAAGCCTGCCGCGCAAAAGACGGCCGCTGAAGAACCGCTTCCCCGGGGCAGGGAAGCCCTGGCCGAAGCTGTGGGGGATTTCCGCGGCACGGAGATTTTTGCGGCCTGCAGGCAGCTGGGGATCAGGCTGGAAAACGTGTTTGACGTGGATAAACTGGATGAAGCTGCCCTGACTGCTCTCCTGAAGAAGCTCCGATCGAACCGGGGCTGATCCTTCTTGCAGCCGCATGGAAATCGTGGTAAAATGCTTCCAGCAATAACAAATGAAAGGCAACCGCCTAACGGGAGGAGTATGTTCTTATGAGCGAAACCAAAAAACTTACCAAGGGGAAGGTATGGTGCTTTGCCATCGGCCAGTTCGGCTGGTCCATCCTCAGCGCGCTGATTTCCAGCTTCCTGGTCAGCTATTACCAGCCTGATCTGGCCACCCAGCAGGCGGGCCAGCCCATTTTCATTCCCCAGGGCCTGGTGATTTTCGGCATTTTGACTATTCTGGGCGCCATCACCTGGTTCGGCCGTATCTTTGACGCGGTTACCGATCCCTGGATCGCCTCCATGTCCGACCGGTGCAGGAGCAAGGCGGGCCGGCGCATCCCCTTCATGAAGGCGGCGGCCATTCCCTTCTCCCTGGCCACCATCTTCACCTTCTGGAGCCCCGTCAACGGCGAAAGCTGGATCAACGCGGCGTTCCTGTTTGTGATGCTGACGCTGTTCTACCTGTTCATGACCATGTACTGCACGCCCTATAACGCCCTGATCCCGGAACTGGGCACCGACCAGAAAACCCGCATGAGCATTTCCACCTCCATTTCCTTCACGTTCATTGCCGGCATGGCGGTGGCGTACATGGCGCCGATGATCTGGGGCATGCTGGAGGGCCCCCTGGGCAGCCGGGTAATGGCTATCCGGGTCACCTTCACGGTGATGAGCCTGATCGGCCTGGTGTGCATGTTCGTGCCTGTATTCACCATCAAGGAAACGGATTACGTGCACGCTGCGCCCAGCCAGTCCACCGCCATGAAATCCCTGGCGGCCACCTTCCGCAACAAGGATTTCCGCATCTTTGTGGCGTCGGATATCGTGTATTTCCTGGGCATTACCATGTTCCAGAACGCCATGCTTTATTTCGTCACCTCCCTGCTGAAGCTGGAAGAGGGCATGAGCACCCTGTATTTCGTGGGCATGACGGCGCTGAGCGTGCTGTTCTACCCCCTGGTGAGCAAGCTGACCCCCAAATTCGGCAAAAAGAAGCTGATCCTGATCGCCTTCGGCATTTTCACCGTGGCCTTTGCCTATACCGCCACCCTGGGCACCTTCCTGCCGGTTGCGCCGGAAATCCAGGGCTACATCCTGTGCGTCCTGGCGGCGCCGGCCATGGCCATTTTCGGCATCCTGCCCCAGGCGGTAGTGGCCGATATCGCCGAGTGCGATGAAATCGAAACCAACGAAAACCGCAGCGGCATGTTCTACGCGGCCCGCACCTTCTCCATGAAAATGGGCCAGGCCGTGGCCATGCTGCTGGTCACCTCCCTGGGCACCATCCGCCAGGATATCGGCCTGGGCTACCGCATCATCGCCATCGCCGCGGCCTGCGTGTGCGTGCTGGGCGGCGTGCTGTTCATGATGTACAACGAAAAACGGGTGTACAGCAAGATCCTGAAAAAGTAAGGAGGGCCCAGCGTGACCGAACAGCGGCTGAACGAGGACGGGCTGATTCTCTCCGCCCACTATCAGGAAACCATGGACCAGACGGTGCTGCCTGCGCTTCGGCAAAGGCAGCGGGATACCACCGTGCAGGGCGACGGGGGAAAACCCCTGTTCTGCTCCTTTTTCACCGCGGACGCGCCCAAGGCCACTGCGGTGATCGTGCACGGGTTTACCGAAAACGCGTTCAAGTTTTCCGAATTGATCCATTCCCTGCTGCTCAGCGGCTTCAATGTCTGCGCGTACGACCAGCGGGGCCACGGCCGTTCCTGGCGGGACGACCGGGTCAAGGACGATCCGTCCCTGACCCACGTGCAGGATTTCAATGAGTACGTGAACGATTTGAAAATCGTCTGCGATACCCTGCTGCCGGGCAGCCCCAAGCCCTGGGTGGTGTTTGCCCATTCCATGGGCGGCGCGGTGACCGGCCTGTTCCTGGAGCGGTATCCCGGGTACTTCGACCGGGCGGCCTTATGCGCGCCCATGATTGCGGCCAACCGCGGCGGCATCCCGTTCTTTATCGGCAAACTGATCTGCCGCACGGCCAAATGGGCCAACAAAGGCGCCCGGCGCATTTTCATGAGCAAGCCCTACGACGGGCCGGAGGATTTTGACACCTCCTGCGCCACCAGCCGGGAGCGGTTTGACTGGTACGACGCCGTAAAGGCGGCGCACCCCGAATTCCACAACAACGGCCCCACTTACAACTGGACGCTGCAGTCCCTGCGGGTGAGCCAGATGCTGCTGGCGCCCGGAGCCGTTGAAAAAATCCGCGTTCCCGTGCGCGTTTTCACGGCGGAAACGGATAACAGCGTGCTGCCCCAGGCCCAGGAAATGTTCGTCCGCCGCCTGAAGGACGGCCAAAGGACCCTGGTGCCCGGATCCCGGCACGAAATCTACCGTTCCCCGGACGACGTCCTGTTCCCCTGGTGGCACGGGGTGCTTGCGTTCCTTCGCGGCGAGGACTGAAAAACCGGGGAATCGCGTCCCCGGAAACAGCAAAGCGTTTCGGCCTTAGAAACTATCATCAATAATCAAAGTGCGCTTCCATCCTTCAGGAGGATCGGAACGCGCGCTTTTGCTTCTTTACGGAGAATTCGGGTGCAGGATCTGCCGTTCCGCTTCATCGCCGCCTTTGGCGCAGCTTTCCCTCTCCAGGGGAAGTCTTTTTCCTTCTCCATGGGGGAAAGCATCGTGCGCGGCAGGGCGGATGAGGAGGCTGCCGGGCAAAATGTCCGAAGAAAAACATTCCTTGCTGCGCATTGGCTTTGCCGGCACACAACAAGGGGCCGGGAATACCCGGCCCCTTGTTTCATGCGGATTGTCCTTGGCCCCCGGCTGTGCGGTTTGCCTTACGCCCGCAGCAGCGCCACCGCCACGTCGTTGACGTTGGTGCCGGTAGGGCCGGTCATGATCAGGCCGCCCACCTGCTGCAGCGCGTGGTACGCGTCGTTATCCTGCAGCACGCCGTCAATGGTCAGGTTCCGGGCCAGCAGCGCGTCGCAGGTATCGCCGTCCGCGTAGCCGCCGGCAGCGTCGGTGGGGCCGTCCGTGCCGTCGCTGCCCACGGAGAAGACGGCGGCGTTTTTCATGCCCCGGATGCCGGTACCGGCCGCCAGCGCCAATTCCTGGTTGCGGCCGCCCAGGCCGTGGCCGGTGAGCTTCACCACGGTTTCGCCGCCGGCGATGAACGCCAGGGACTTGCCTTCGTTCGCGTGGGTTTTCAGGATGGAGGCCAGGAAGCTGCCCGCCTCTTTGGCCTGGCAGCACAGCTGGTCGGTCAGCAGCACGGGCTCATACCCCAGTTCCCGGCAGGTGCGGGCCGCGGCGGCGCACAGTTCCCGGACGCTGCCGTTGATCTGGGAGCGCACGTTATCCAGCGTCTTGGGGGTTTCCACGTCCAGCAGGGCGCGGGCGCTGTCGGTCATGCGCAGGCTGTATTTTTCGGCGATGCGCCGGGCGTCCTCCGCGGTGGAGGAATCGGGGCACGCCGGGCCGGAGGCGATCATATCCAGGGGGTCGCCCAGAATATCGGACAGGATCACCGCTTCTACCTTGGCAGGCCAGCACAGCTGGGCGAAGCGGCCGCCCTTGACCTGGCTCAGGCGTTTGCGGATGGTGTTGATTTCCGTGATGTCCGCGCCGCAGGCCAGCAGCTGGCCGGTAATGTCCTGCAATTCCTCGGCGGGCACCAGGGGCTTTTCAAACAGCGCGCTGCCGCCGCCGGACAAAAGGAACAGCACAGTATCCTTTTCGCTCAGATCCGCCACCAGGTCCAGGGCGGCCTGGGTGCCTTTGAAGGAATTCTCGTCCGGCACCGGATGGCCGGCCTCAAAGCAGTCGAAATTGGCGATGGGGCCCATCACGTGGTCGTATTTGGTCACCACCACGCCTTTTTCGATGCGGCTGCCCAGGCAGTCGGAAGCAGCCTTGGCCATCTGCCAGGCGGCCTTGCCGGCAGCCACCAGCAGCACGCGCCCGCCGAAGGACATGCTTTCCAGGGCGCGCTGCACGGCGGCGTCCGGCTGCACGGCGGCGATGGCTTCTTTCACGATGCGGTCTGCATGGTCACGGAGCAATGGATTCATGGGTTTTCCTCCTGTCAATAAAAATGGGCGCGCTGCACGATGGGGTACAGCGCGCCTTCCGTTTGCGTCAGAAGATCAGGCTGAGAATGAAGATTTCCACCATGGAGGCCAGGCCGATCACCAGGGTCATCAGCGTCTGGGACTTGTAGCCTTCTTCCGGCTGCATTTCGCCGAAGTTGGTTACCACCCAGAAGTAGCTGTCGTTGGCGTGGGACACGGTCATGGCGCCGGCGCCGATGGCCATGACCACCAGGGCGATTTCAACCGGCGCAGTGAAGCCCAGCACCGGCAGCAGCGGGGCCACGATGCCGGCCGTGGTGGTGATGGCCACGGTGGAAGAGCCCTGCGCGCTCTTGAGGATGGCGGCCAGCAGGAAGGGGAAGAAGATGCCCATGGCCTGCAGGGCGTCGGCATGCGCGGTGATGAAGTTCACCATGTCGGAGGAGGAAATGACCTTGCCCAGCACGCCGCCGGCGGCGGTGACGAACAGGATGGGGCCCACGGTTTTCAGGGTTTCGTTGGTCAGGTTGTAGAAATCCTTTTTCTTGTCAGCCAGGAACAGCTGCACGATGGCCAGCACGGAGCCCACGGCCAGAGCCATGATGGGCGTGCCCAGGAAGGTGAGGAAATCGGCGACGGCGCCGGTCCAGTGCGCCATGGACGCGATGGAGGACAGGGCCATCAGCAGGATGGGAACGATCAGGGGCGCCAGGGCGTTCAGGCCGCCGGGCAGCTTGCCGTATTCGGCCTTCAGTTCCTCGTAGGTCTTGACCACTTCGCCCTTGTCGGTCTTTTCATCGGCGCTCTTGATCTTTTTGCCGATGATCCTGGCATAGATCAGGCCGGCAATCAGGGGGAAGATGGAGCACAGCACGCCCATGCCGATGACCAGCAGCAGGTTCTCGCCGGCGCCCAGGGTCTGGGCCGCGGCGATGGGGCCGGGGGTCGGGGGAATGAAGACGTGGGAGATGTACAGGCCGCAGGACAGGCACACCGTCATGGCCACGCTGGACACGCCGGTGCGCTTCACCAGGGCCTTGCGGATGGGGTTCAGGATCACGAAGCCGCTGTCGCAGAACACGGGGATGGATACCACCCAGCCCATCAGTTCAATGGCCAGCTCCGGATGCTTTTCGCCCACCAGGCGGATCACCATGTCGGCCAGCTTCAGCGCGGCGCCGGTTTTCTCCAGCACGGTGCCGATGAAGGCGCCCAGGATGATCACGATACCGATGGAGGTGAAGGTGCCCGAGAAGCCCGCGCCGATGATGCCGGGGATCTGGGTCAGCGGGATGCCGGCCACGATGGCCAGCAGCAGGGACACGCCCATGATGGACAGGAAGGGATGAACCTTCAGCTTGGAGATCAGCAGGATCATGAGGACGATGGCGACAACGAACGCAATAATGAGCGGAACACCAGTCATGGAAAACCCTCCTTTTTATATTCCGTTGTTTTGTGCTTATTGTAGCCTTTTTCGCCCAATATGTCAATGGTTTTTCCGAAAAACAAACGACTAAATGTGCACCTGCACCACGCCTACGCAGGTCATAAGGAAAACGGCGGCCAGCACCAGGATTTCCGCTGCGCCGGCCTTGCGCTTTTCCGGGGTCAGGAGCAGGTAGAAGAAGGCGTAGGGCATCAGGTCCACCGCGTAGCGGGCGCCCAGCTGGAAGCCGCCGAAGGTGCGGTGCAGCAGCAGCAGGAAGGCGTGCAGGACGCAGCAGGCAAGCACCAGCACCTTTTCCCAGCGCAGCTGTTTCTTCACCGCGTCGACGGCAAACCCGGCCAGCATCAGCGTCAGCGCAGGGCAGGCGATGAGCATGGAATAGCCGAAACGACGGAAAGCCCAGCCTTCCTCCGTCTTCTCCAGCGGCAGGCCCAGCAGAAAAGTTTCCGCGTTGTCCTTCACGTGATCCAGCGAAAACTGCACGCCGCCCTGGAAGGAGAATTCCGGCAGGTAATTGTGGCCGAATTCCAGGGGATTGCCGAAACGGATGAAATTGTACAGTCCCAGGTCCAAGGCCACCAGCAGCCCCAGGCCGATGCCGGGCAGCAGCGCGCGCGCCATGGCGCGTACGGGGACGCCGTCCCGGTGATTGATGAAAAACCAGACGCCGAACAGCGGCGCGGCGTACAGCGCGTTGAAGGGCCGGCAGCCCACGGACAGCGCGTACAGAAACAGGCACGGGGTCATGCGGTCCATGGCCAGCAGGCAGATGGAAGCGACCATCAGGAAAAAGGCCAGCGTCTGGGCGTGGTACCACACCGAGCCGTCCAGCGTCATGGGCAGCAGGGAGGAGCCCATGCAGAACAGGAAGGCGATCAGGCCGCCGGAGCATTTCCCGTATCCGGCCCGGCGCAGCGCCCGGTACATGAGCAGGCACGCGCCCAGGGCGTACAGCTTCACCAGCAGGTTATCCGGCGTTTCCGCGCCAAAAAGGAAGGTCAGCGGCAGCAGCACCAGGGACGGCACCGGGGGAAAGGATACGTAGTAATCCCCTTCGTAGATGGCCAGCTCCAGATGGGGTATGTTCTGGGAAAGGTGCAGCGACCCCTGACGCCAGGCCAGGGCCTGCCGGGTATAACTGTCGTAATAGGCATGGGCAAAAAAGCCGGCCTCCGTCAGCTGGGCCAGCACGATCCACACCGCCAGCAGCGCGGCAGTCAGGATCCACGGGGTCAGGTCCCGCCGGCGTCTCATGCCTGCACCTCTTCCTCCCACTGCAGGGCGGCCGGGCCCAGGATGCGGGCTTCCTGGCTGTTGAGCAGGGGCGCTTCCCGGGGCACACGCTTGTATTTGCCGCTCTTTTTCATTTCCCAGGCTTTCATGTTGTCGTTCAGTTCATCCTTCAGGGAGGCGATGACGCGGTCCTGCAGAGCCGGGTCCTCCACCGGGAACATCAATTCCACCCGCTTGTCCAGGTTCCTTGGCATCCAGTCGGCGGAGGACAGGTACACTTCCTTTTCGCCGCCGTTTTCAAACACGAAGGCGCGGGTATGCTCCAGCATCCTGCCCACGATGGACCGCACCCGCAGGTTTTCCCGGCCGCCGGTTTTCAGGCAGCAGATGCCGCGCACGATCAGGTCGATTTCCACGCCGGCGTCGGCGGCCTTGTACAGCTGGTGGATGATTTTGGGGTCCACCAGGGAATTCATCTTGGCGGTGATCCGGGCCGGCAGGCCGTTTTCTGCGTTGTGGCGTTCCCGCTTGATCAATTGCTTCAGCCGGTCCCGCAGGTAAACGGGAGCGCTGACCAGCTTTTCCATGGGCTCCGCTTCGCCGTAGCTGGTGACGGTGTTGAAGAAGGCGCCGGCGTCCCGGCCGATGGCCTCGTCGCAGGTAAACAGGCCCATATCGGTGTACAGCCTGGCGGTGACGTCGTTGTAGTTGCCGGTGGCCAGATGCACATAGCGGCGCAGGCCCGTTTCCTCCCGGCGGATCACCAGGGTGATCTTGCTGTGGGTTTTCAGCTTGGGCACGCCGTAGAACACATGGCAGCCGGCCTTTTCCAGCGCCAGGCACCAGTTGATGTTGTTTTCTTCGTCAAACCGGGCGCGCACCTCCACCATCGCCGTCACTTCCTTGCCGCTTTGGGCGGCGCGGATCAGGGCGGCCACGATGGGGCTTTTGCCGCTGACGCGGTACAGCGTCTGCTTGATGGCCAGCACGTTTGAATCCTCGGCCGCTTCGCAGATGAAGCGCACCACGGGGTCAAAGCTGTCGTAGGGATGGTTCAGCAGGATGTCGCCGCCGCGGATGGCGCGGAAAATGCTGCCCTCGGCCTTCAGGCGCGGGTCGATGCGGGGGGTAAAGGGCAGGAAACGCAAATCGTCGAACCCCTCCAGGGAGGACAATTGCTTCATGAAGAAATCCAGGTTCAGGGGGCCGGGCACGGCGAAAATGCCTTCCTCCGCCACGTCCAGGTATTTTTTCAGCCGGGCCACCAGCCGGGCGTCGCCGCCCACGGGCACTTCCATGCGCACCACGCGGCCCCACTTGCGCTTTTTCAGGTTCTTGCGCATTTCGATGATCAGGGCGTCCGCGTCGCTGTCGTTGTACAGGAAGTCGGTGTTCCTGGTGATGCGGAAGGGCATGGCGGCAATGGGCTTGGCGCCGCCGAACAGCTTGTGGGCAAACAGGGCCACCACGTCTTCCAGCAGCACACCCCGGGCGCGGCCTGCGCCCATGGGCAGCAAGGTGACCCGGGGAAGGGAAGTGGGCAGCGGGATCAGCGCCATGCGCGGCGCGCCGGTGCGCACCCGGGAAGGCAGCAGCAGCGCCAGGTGCAGATGCTTGGCGGCCAGCAGGGGGAAGGGACGCTTGTCGTCAATGGCCCGGGGGGTCAGCAGCGGATGCAGCTGGGCGTCGAAAAACTGCTCCAGCCAGTCGCGCTGTTCCGCGCGCAGTTCCTCCGGCCGCAGCAGGTGGATGCCGGCCTGGGCCAACGCGGGCAGGTATTCGGTGTTCAGCAGTTCGTACTGCCGCTTCACCTGGGCGCGCACTGCGGGGAAAATGGCGTCCAGCTGCTGCCGGGGCGTCATGCCGGCAGGATCGGTGCTTTTTCCTCCTGCGGACAGATCCCGGTACAGCGCGCCCACGCGCACCATGAAGAACTCATCCAGGTTGCTGGAGCAGATGGACAGGAATTTGCCCTTTTCCAGCAGCGGATTGTCGGGGTTGGCCGCTTCTTCCAGCACGCGGCGGTTGAATTGCAGCCAGCTCAGTTCCCGGTTGTAAACGTCATACTTCTTGGCCATAAACGAATCCCATCCTTTTCGGATTGTTTTATTCTTTCGGATTGCTTTATTCTGTCATGCGGGTGGTCAGGGTGATCTGGGTGATCTGCGGGGTGTTGAACAGGCGGAAGGCCGGCAGACCGATGGCGTTGGAGGCGCCCAGGCCCGGGCTGATGTACTGGGGAATGCCCTGGTAGGAACTCAGGCCCACGACCCCCATATCGCCGGGGAACCAGCCGCTGCCCTTGCCGGCGGAGGCAGGCACCTTCACCGCGCCCAGGAACGGCAGCCGCCATTGGCCGCCGTTGTAATGCCCGGCCAGCACCAGGGAAACGGAGGAAACGTACGCGTCGTTTTCGCTGTCCGTCTATTCCCGCAGGGTGGTCAGGGCGTCCAGGGACAGGGGATGATGGGTGACGGCGATGTGAATGTCGCTGGATTTCGTGATGCGCCGGGCCGCCCGGATGCGGGCCAATTGATCCTGCCGGTACGCGGCGGCCTGCACCATGGCGGTGCGTTCTTTCGATTTGGGCTCGTTTTTCAGTTCCTCCTGCCTGGTGGCCACGGAGGCTTCGCTGCTGTCCAGGTCCAGGGTGTACAGGCTTTCCGGCCACAGCCAAATGGCGTTGCGGCTGAAGGAAATGCGGATGGGCGCGTCCAGGTAAACGGCGCCCTTAGCTTCCGCGGCCTGGATGTATTCCGCCTTGGCGGATTTGCCGGCGTGGGGCGTGGCCAGGATGGGGGACGGGTCCTCGTCCCCGGGGATGAAATACACCGGGGTCTTGGCGTCAAATAAATCCAGCAGCGCCAGGAACGCGTCGCAGTTTCCGTCCCGGCCGGTAATATCGCCGGTCACCACCACGATGTCGTATTTGGCCTGGCTCAGCGCCAATTGAAGCCGCTCCTGGTGCGCGCCGAAAAACCGGCCGTGCAGATCGCTGATATGCAGGATGCGGAAATTGTTCATGTCCGACGCCAGGGCCGGCACCGTCACCGACTGGGTGACCAGGTTCACCCGGCTGTTGTTGATGTGGTTCAGCACCAGCACCGTGGACAAAAGGATCGTCAGCACCATCACCAGGAACACCAGCGTTGTGTGCTTCCGGGGCGCTTCGGCAAACAGAGGATCCCGATACCTTTTCATGCAGGCTCCTTTCCGGTTCCGTCATCGAATCGCTGAATTCTTATTATATATGAAAAAACCCCATTTCGCAATGCGAAAAAGCCGGTTCCGGAAAATTTACGCGGGAAAAACCGTTTTTTGTCCCCGAAGGCAGAAAAAAACGCGGGATGCAGGAATTTGGGCTTTTTTGACGAAGGATTTTTGGAGCGTTCGACAGGCTTCAGCAAAGGTTCCCATGGCTTTGCCGGGCCGATGATGATACCATACAGGCAGGGACAGGCCCTGCCAAAGGAGGATACCGTGCCCAAGAAGAAAAGCAGCTTCCAATGTAACGCCTGCGGCTATGAAACGCCCCGCTGGATGGGCAAATGCCCGGAGTGCGGCGCGTGGAACACGCTGGAGGAGATCCTGGCCCAGCCGGAGGAGGCGGCGCCCAAGGCGTACAAGCGCCAGGGCGGCACCGGCGACACGGCCCGGGCCATGAAGGATATTGAAACGGCCGGCCAGGTGTACACGCCCTCGGGGCTGCCGGAATTGGACCGGGTGCTGGGCGGCGGCATCGTGGAAGGCGCGCTGATCCTGGTGGGGGGCGACCCCGGCATCGGCAAATCCACCCTGCTGCTGCAGGTGTGCAATCACCTGGCGTCCACGGGGAAGCGGGTGCTGTACGTCAGCGGCGAGGAAAGCGCCCGGCAGATCAAGCTGCGGGCCCAGCGCCTTTCCGCCGCGGGCAGCTCTATGATTGTGCTGACGGAAAACGCCATGGACGCGGTGGAGGAAAAGCTGCGGGACATCCAGCCGGATTTTTGCGTCATCGACTCCATCCAGACCATGTACCGCCCCGAAATGGGCAGCGCCCCGGGCAGTGTGAGCCAGGTGCGGGAGAGCGCGTCGATCCTGATGCGCTACGCCAAAACCACCGGCTGCGCCATTTTCCTGGTGGGCCACGTCACCAAGGAAGGGTCCCTGGCGGGGCCCCGGGTGCTGGAGCACATGGTGGATGTGGTGCTGTACTTTGAAGGGGACCACCAGCACGAATACCGCCTGCTGCGGGCGGCGAAAAACCGCTTCGGCTCGGTGAACGAGCTGGGGATTTTTGAAATGACCTCCGCCGGCATGAAGGCGGTGCTCAACGCCAGCGAAACATTGCTGTCCCAGCGGGCCAAGGGGGCCAGCGGCAGCTGCGTTTTCTGCGGCATCGAGGGCAGCCGGCCCATGCTGGTGGACATCCAGGCGCTGGTGACCCAGTCCTTCCTGGCCGTTCCCCGGCGCACGGTGGACGGCTTCGACACGTCCCGCGTGATGCTGCTGCTGGCGGTGATGGAAAAGCGCGCCCGGCTGAAAATGTACAACCGGGACGCCTACATCAACGTGGCCGGCGGCCTGTCCCTCAACGAGCCGGCGGCGGACCTGGCGTTCTGCATGGCGGTGGCCTCGTCCTACGCCGACCGGCCTGTGCCCGGTGACTGGGCCGTGATGGGCGAAGTGGGCCTGGCCGGCGAAGTGCGCGGCATTTCCCAGCTGGAGCGCCGGGTCACCGAATGTCAGCGGCTGGGCTTTACCCACATCCTTTGCCCCCGGGACAGCGCCCGGCACCTGAAGGCGCCGGAGGGCGTGTCCCTGCACGGGGTCGATACGGTGGCCCAGGCCATGGCGGTGCTGGATCTGCTGCCTTCTTCCTGACGGCGTTTTCATCCTCCGGCGCATGGAAGCGGGCGGACCTGCGCATCCTTATGGAGGATGAATTCAATCAGGAGGAAGATCACGAAGATGGAGCGTTTTTCGTTCTATTCCCGTCCGTATGCTTTTGGCGGCCTGTTTGCCGGTGCGGTCCTGTCGGCGCTGCTGATGCAGCCGCTGCGTCTGCTGCCGGGGGGACGGGCCGCTTCCTTGTGCGCGCTTTTGCTTTACGGATTGCTGATGGGGACGGGCTGGCCGGGGCGCTGCGCCCGGTGGTGACGCCCGGGGAGGACATGCGGGTGCACGTGATCCGGGAAGGCAAGGAGCCGGGCCAGGGCGTGGGCTGCCTGGAGGACGGCACCATGGTGGTGGTGGAAAACGGGCGGCGGTGCGTGGGCGGCACCGTGGCGGTGGAAGTGACCACCGTGCTGCAGACCAGCGCGGGCCGCATGATCATCAGCCGCGTTCCGCCCGCTGAAAGCCACGCGGCGATGTGACGGGAAATAGACCGCTGTCCATTTGTTACGCGAAAGTTACATCCTTGTTTTTCCATTTTGAAGAGCCTTTGACCCCCTTCATTTGGCATGGCCGGATCGCCGGTCCACAACCCTTGGTGGAAGGGAATTTGGTAAATGTTACCGAAAAAGCCCGGCCATTGTTTACAGTTATTACAGGGAAATTCGGCGTTTTGCAACAATTCTTCAATAGGAATTTTCCGGGGATTGTGGTACAATGTTCCCGTAATGCGGGAAGCATTTTTCTTGCCGACCGCATCCGACGAGAGGAGGTCCCTGTTATGTTGAAACGAATCGTTGCGTTATTGCTGGCGCTGGCGCTGATGGTGCCGGCGGCCGGCCTGGCCAAGACCACGGGCCTGTCTGCCAACGGCAGCATGGTGCGCGGGTCCCAGGGCGACGCCGTGAAAGAAGCCCAGGAGCTTTTGAAGCTGTACGGTTATTACAGCGGCCCCATTGACGGCAAATATGGCAGCGGCATGGTGAATGCCGTGCGCAAATTCCAGGCCCGCAACGGCCTGAAGGTGGACGGCGCCATCGGCGAAAAGACCCTGAAGGTGCTCAAATCCGACAAGGTCATCGAAGCCTCCGGCGAAACCCAGGGCGTAAGTGACAACGGCAGCCTGGTGGTAGGCACCACCGGCGGCGAAGTGATGGAGCTGCAGAACCTGCTGACCACCTACGGCTATTTCACCGGCGCGGTGGACGGCAATTTCGGGTCCGACACCGAAGCGGCCGTGAAAAAGTTCCAGAGCCGCAA
This sequence comes from uncultured Eubacteriales bacterium, assembly GCA_902773895.1. GTDB lineage: Bacteria > Bacillota > Clostridia > Christensenellales > Aristaeellaceae > RUG563. The sequence continues at coordinate 26,663 of CACYGB010000010.1, read as the reverse complement.
CGGCCTGACCGCCGACGGCAAGGTGGGCGCCAAAACCTGGAATATGCTGTACGACACCGAAAACGTGGTGAAGGCCACCGATAAGATCAAGCCCATCTACACCCTGGCCACCGGCAGCAGCGGCTCCCAGGTGGAGGAACTGCAGCTGATGCTGCGCAAATCCCTGTTCTATGCCGGCAAGATCGACGGCGTGTACGGCGCCAACGTGGCCCGCGCCGTGCGGGAATTCCAGGCGGCTGTGGGCCTGCCCGTGGACGGCAAGGCCGGCGCCAGCACCCAGAAGACCCTGCAGAAGTTCGCGGAAGCCATTGGCGATATTGACGGCGTGGACGTCGATCATCCCGCGAATGTGGGCCTGGCGTATCCCAAGCGCACCCTGCGCGCCGGCAACCGCGGCTACGACGTGCTGATCCTGCAGATGAAGCTGGCCAGCAAGAACTACCTGTCCGGCCGGTATACCCGCGGCTATTATGACACCGCCACCGCCAACGCCGTGAAAAAGGTGGAAAAGGCCAACAAGCTGACGGAAGACGGCATTTTCGGCACCCTGGTGCGCCGCCATCTGTGGCCCACCGGCATGGCTTCCCTGGATGACCGGGACGCTTATGAAAAGAGCACCGAATACGACGCTTACCTGGGCAACACCCTGAAGGTGGGCTCCAAGGGCGAAGAAGTGTCCTACGCCCAGATGAAGCTGAAGTCCGCCGGCTATCTGCTGGATGCGGGCGACGGCAAATTCGGCGAAAGCACCGCCGCGGCCGTGATGAAGCTGCAGAAGGACTACGGCCTGAAGGTGGACGGCATTGTGGGCACCGAAACCTGGATCGTGATCCGTTACCTGCTGACCGCGGAAGACGCGGAGCCCGAAGAAGTGGACGCCAAGAAGTCCTACGTGGGCGCCATCAACACCAAGCTGCGCAGAGGCAGCCGCGGTATCCAGGTGCAGAAGCTGCAGCAGATGCTGATCCAGGCCGGCTTCCTGGCCTCCGGCGAGGACGACGGCAAGTACGGCCCCAAGACGGCCGCCGCCGTGATCGCCTTCCAGCGCTACATGGGCATCAAGGAAGACGGCGTGGTGGGCACCCAGACCCTGGCCCGGCTGCAGCTGGTGCTGGATGGCGAGGATGATACCGCCGCCAACCTGGGCACCGATTCCGAATCCTGATCAACACGCTGACGGGCGAAGCTCCGGAAAACGGCCCGATTGATTGACCGCGGTTTCCGATGAAACGCTTTTTGCCTGGTGAATTTTCCCCCTGCATGGCACAGGCCCGTTTGGGCCAAGCGAAGTGCCGTGAAGGGGGGTTTTTTATGCGGAAAATCAGGCTGTTTTTCTGCCTGGCGCTGTGCGCCCTGCTGCTGTGCGGCTGCGCCGCCAAAGGGACGGAGGAAACGACGCTGCGGGAAACCCAGCGGGCCGGGAAAGCGCCCGCTTTGCCGGACAGGCTGCGCCGCAGCGCCGACGGCGTGCCGGAGCTGACGGTGTACGTGACGGATGACGAGGAAAACCGTGTCATGGACCTGGAAACCTGCCTGAAAGGGGTGCTGGCCGGGGAAATGAAAAACGCCCTGGAGGCGCTGAAGGCCCAGGCCTGGCCCGCACCTTCGTGCTGGAATTCTGCGCGGAAAAGGAAAGCCGGTACCCCAGCGCCGATATTTCCACCGACGTGGAGGAGGCCCAGGCGTATGACGCCACCGGGGTGAACGAGCGCATCGAGCAGGCCGTGCAGGAAACCCGGGGGCTGGTGCTGTCCTATGGGGGACAGCTGCCCTGCGCCTGGTTCCACGCCTATTCCGGCGGGGTCACGGCCCGGGCCGGGGAAGGGCTGCACTACGAAAAGGAGGAGCCGGGCTACGCCCGTTCGGTGGAGGGACTGGACAGCGCCGACGCCCCGGAGGACGCCCGGGCGTGGCGCACGTCCTTTTCCGCGGAGCAGGTGATCCGCGCGGCGGAGGAGGCCGGGCTGCCGGGCCTGCGGGGCATCGACACCGTTTCCGTGGGGGAACGGGGCGAAAGCGGCCGGGCGGTGACGCTGCTGCTGAACGGGAAAAGCGTATCGGCGGCGGAAATGCGGCTGGCGC
>CACYGB010000010.1:471-24543 GCA_902773895.1 uncultured Eubacteriales bacterium | reverse complement strand
ACCCTGCTGACCAGCCTGAAAATCGACGGCGGAAAGGTGATCATGGCCGGCAAGGGCTACGGCCACGGCGTGGGCATGCCCCAGTGGGGCGCGTACGCCCTGGCCCGGGACGGCAAAAGCGCCCGGGAAATCGTGACGTATTACTTCCGGAATGTGACGGTGGAAAAATGCTGGCAGGCCGTCCTTGCGAAAAAACCGGATCTGTGCTATCCTGAAAGCCATCACGAGGGAACGGGCGGTGAGGAGAGCATGAATCTGGAGCGGGCCATGAGCCGGGCCTGGGCGGAGGTGGACGAGGACGCCCTGCTGCACAATTACAGCCTGGCCAAATCCCTGTGCCGGGAGGACACGGCGTTCATCTGCGTGGTGAAGGCCAACGCCTACGGCCTGGGCCTGCGCCGCACGGTGCAAACGCTGCGGCAGGCGGGGGCGGAATGGTTTTCCGTGGCCGCGCCGGAGGAGGCGCTGCAGGCCCGGCAGGCGGCCCCGGACGCGCATATCCTGCTGATGGGGCCGGCGGAGGACAGCTATCTGCCCGCGCTGATTGGCAGCGGCATTTCCCTGACGGTGGGCACGGAGCAGGACGCGGTTCAGGCGTCCCGGGCGGCATTGTCCTGCGGGCAGCGGGCCCTGGTGCACGTGAAGCTGGATACGGGGCTGCACCGCCTGGGCTTTACCAGCGCCCGGGACGCCCTGCGCATCCGGGATCTGCCCGGGCTTTCGTTTGAGGGCGTTTACAGCCATCTGGCCCTGCGAAGCCGGGAGCAGAGCCTGGCGCAGATCCGCCTGTTCACCGCCATGGCGGATGAAATCGAGGCCGGCGGATTGCATGCTCCCCTGCGGCACCTGCTGGACTCCATCGGCCTGACGCGGTATCCGGAATACCAGCTGAACGGGGTGCGCGTGGGCGCGTTTCTGTACGGCAACGTGCCCCTGACCTGGGACCGGTTTTCCGAAGGGAAAAATGTGGTCACCTTCAAAACCCGCGTCACCCGGGTGGCCGCGGTGCCGGCGGGGGAAGGCGTGGGGTATGACGATACGCCGCTTCCCCGGGACACTGTGGTGGCCACGCTGCCGGTGGGCTACATCGACGGGTATCCCCGGGTGCTGTCCCGTAAGGGCTTCGTATCGGTGCGGGGACGTCGCGCCGCGGTGCTGGGGCTGGTGTGCATGGACCAGATGATGATCGACGTGACGGACATTCCGGACGTTCGGCAGGGCGATCCCGTGACGCTGCTGGGCGGCCCCATCCCGCTGCAGGAGTACGCCGCCTGGGGCCAATTGAACCGCAACGAGTGCCTGGGCATCCTGGGCCGCCGCGTGCCGCGGGTCTACTTTCGCGGCGGACGGCCCGTGCAGGCGGAGGCGGAAATGGATACGGAGGAAAAGCCATGACGGAGATTCGGACCATGACGGCGGCGGACGGCGGCGCGGTGGTGGAGATGATGCGCACGTTCTACGCGTCGCCGGCGCTGATCACCAACGGATCGGAAGCAATTTTCCAGAGCAACGTGCGGGAGTGCCTGGCCGGTTCCCCTTTTTTGAAGGGCTTCGTGCTGGAAAAGGACGGGGAAACCGCCGGCTACGGCATGGTGTCCTTCGGCTTCAATACGGAATTTGGCCGGCCGTGCGTGTGGGTGGAGGACCTGTATTTGAAGCCCGCGTTCCGGGGGCAGGGCATGGGCTCCGCCTTTTTGCAGTTCGTGCGCCGTTCCTATCCGGACGCCCTGATGCGCCTGGAGGTGGAACGGGGCAACGGCCGGGCGCTGCGGGTGTACCAAAAAAACGGCATGCAGGAATTGCCCTACCGGGAAATGATTTCCGTACCGGAATAAATGCATAGAAACAGAAGGCGGCTGCCCCATGATCGGGGCGGCCTTTTTGTTTGCGTCCGGCCATCCATTTTTTCCGGATGTTTTCTTCGCATGCTTTTCCTGTTCTTTCCGCATCTTATCAGGGACAGGAAAAGGGGGAACGAATTTGAACTGGATCATTCTGGGCATTCAGCTGACGGTGACGGTGATCACCGGGATTTTTTTCTGTACCATGCTGAAAAACCAGCGCAGGGCGTCGCCGCATCCGGGCCGCAGCGCCGCCAAGGAAATGGAAAACCTGCGGCGGATGCGCGCGGTGTCGCTGACGGAGCCGCTGTATGGAAATTTATTTCCGGGGATTGGACCGGGAAGAAGTGAACCGCATCGGGCTGGAGGCGGCCCGGCGGGCGGAATTTGCCATGGACGCGGACGCGGCCCGGGAAATCGGCCGGTACGCTTCCTGCGGCCGGGACGCGGTGAACATGGTGCAGATGGCCGGGGGACTGGCGCAGCTGGAAAACAGAAAGGAAATCACGGCGGCGGACATCGCCTGGGTGGACTCCTCCGGCCGGTATCCGGAGCGGCCGGACGAGCGGGCTGCGGCGTGCAGCCGGATGGGCGTGATCCACGGTCTGGCTGTGCAGGAGGGCGGCTGTGTGCCCAGCGGGGAAAACCGCCGCACGGCGCCGCTTCCCGCGCCCCTGTCCGCTGCCACGGCAGACGGTTGCAATTCCGGATCGATTCATATATAATAAGATGTTACCGGGCGACCGGCCCGGTGCAACTTTCGATCATGTAGGAGTTTGTATGCCGAAAAAGAATGTTTTGCCCACCATTCGTCTGCCTTTGATCCCGCTGCGGGGGCTGATGGTGTTCCCGCACATGGTGCTGCATTTTGATGTAGGCCGCGCCCGCAGCGTGGCGGCGCTGGAGCAGGCCATGATGGAGGATCAGCAGGTGTTCCTGGTGGCCCAGAAGGACGGCGACGTGGAGGAGCCCGAGGCCAAGGATCTTTGCCCCGTAGGCACCGTGGCCATGATCAAGCAGGTGCTGAACCTGCCCGGCGATTCCATCCGCGTGCTGGTGGAAGGCAAGGAGCGCGCTTTCCTGGAGGATGTGACCCAGCAGGACCCGTACTGGATCGCCGATGTGCTGGTGCCGCCCATGGAGGTGCCAAACACCGCGGAAATGAGGGCGCTGGTGCGTACCACCCACGATTTGTTTGACGAATACGCCCGTACCTCCATGCGCGTTTCCGGGGAAACGCTGCAGTCCGTGGGCGAAGTGGACAAGCCGGACCAGCTGGCCGACATCATCGCCGCCAACGTGCTGACAAGGGTGGAGGATCGGCAGGCCATCCTGGAAGAATTCGACGTGGAAAAGCGGCTGGAAACGCTGTGCGGCATCCTGATTCGGGAAACGGAGCTGGCCGAAATCGAAAAAAAGGTGCAGAGCCGGCTGAAAAAGCAGATCGACAAAAACCAGAAGGATTATTACCTGCGGGAGCAGATCAAGGCCATCCAGGAGGAACTGGGGGACAAGGACGCCACCGATACCGAGGACCTGCGCCAGCGGGTGGAGGAAACGCCCCTGAACGACGAGGCGCGGGAAAAGGCCCTCCGGGAGCTGGACCGGCTCAGCCGCATGGCCCCGGGCACTCCGGAAATCGGCGTCAGCCGCACGTATGTGGAATGGATCCTGGACCTGCCCTGGGGGAAATACACCAAGGACAACCTGGATCTGAAGCGCGCCCGCCGCATCCTGGACGAGGATCACTACGCCATGGATAAGGTGAAGGAGCGGGTGATCGAATACCTGGCGGTGCGCCGCATGAAGGAAATGAACACCCAGGACGGCGCTTTGAAGGGCCCCATCCTGTGCTTTGTGGGCCCGCCGGGCGTGGGCAAAACCAGCATCGTCAAGGGCATTGCCCGGGCCGTGGGACGCAAATTCGTGCAGATGAGCCTGGGCGGCGTCCAGGATGAAGCGGAGATCCGGGGCCACCGGCGCACCTATGTGGGCGCCATTCCGGGCCGCATCATCGCCGGTATGAAGCAGGCGGGCACCATGAACCCGGTGTTCCTGTTTGACGAAATTGACAAAATGAGCCACGATTTCCGGGGCGATCCCGCTTCCGCCATGCTGGAAGTGCTGGACGGCGAGCAGAACGGCGCGTTCCGGGATCATTACATGGAGCTGCCCTTCGACCTGAGCAAGGTGATGTTCATCACCACCGCCAACACCATGGAAACCATCCCGGCGCCCCTGCTGGACCGGATGGAAGTGATCGAGGTGCCCAGCTACACGGAAGAGGAAAAGCTGCACATCGCCAAAAAACACCTGCTGCCCAAGCAGACCAGGGAGCACGGCCTGCCGCCTAAGTCCGTCAAGGTCAGCGACGCCGCCATGCGCAAAATCATTGAAGGCTACACCCGGGAGGCCGGCGTCCGTACCCTGGACCGCACCATCGCCCGGGTGATCCGCAAGGCGGCGGTGGATATGCTGGAAAAGGGATTGACGCAGGTCTCCGTCACCCCGGCGGTGGTGGAGCAGTACCTGGGCGCGCCGCGCTATCTGCGGGAAGCGCCGGAAAAGGAGCCCCGCGTGGGCGTGGTGAACGGCCTGGCCTACACCACCGTAGGCGGCGAAACGCTGGCGGTGGAATGCGCCGTGATGCCCGGCAGCGGGCAGGTGCAGCTGACGGGCCAGCTGGGCGACGTGATGAAGGAAAGCGCCCGGGCCGCCCTGTCCTGGGTGCGGGCCCACAGCGAAGAATTCCAATTGGACAAGGATTTCCACAAGGACCTGGACATCCACATCCACGTGCCGGAAGGCGCCGTGCCCAAGGACGGGCCCTCCGCCGGCGTTACCATGGCCACCGCGCTGGTGTCGGCGCTGACAGGCCGCAAGGTGCGCCAGGATGTGGCCATGACCGGCGAAATCACCCTGCGGGGCCGGGTGCTGCCCATCGGCGGCGTCAAGGAAAAGCTGCTGGCGGCCTACCGCGCCGGAATCAAAACCATCCTGCTGCCCACCGAAAACCAAAAGGACCTGGAGGACGTGCCGCCTCACGTGCTCAGCCAGTTCCGCATCCGGACGGCGGACAGCATCGGGGACGTGCTGAAGGTGGCGCTGCTGCCCAAGGAATAAGCGACTCATCAAAAGCGCGCCGCCGCCTGGCACGCCGCGCAGCAGAAAGAGAGAAACACAATGGAAATCAAATCCGCTGAATTTGTCACCAGCATGAGCGTATACCAGCCGCCGGTTCCGCTGCTGCCGCAGATTGCCGTGGCGGGGAAAAGCAACGTGGGCAAATCCAGCCTGATCAATTCGCTTTGCCGCCGGAAGGCCCTGGCCAAAACCAGCGCCACCCCGGGCAAAACCCGGCTGATCAACCTGTTTTTGCTCAACGGGGATTTTCACCTGGTGGATCTGCCGGGCTACGGCTTCGCCCGGGTGGACAAGCAGGAAAAGCTGCGCTGGGGCGGCATGATGGAGCAGTACTTCCGCCAGACGGAGGCGCTGCGCCTGACGCTGCACCTGGTGGATATCCGCCATGAGCCGACCCAGGACGACGTGCAGATGAACGCTTTCCTGCGCGCGTCCGGCCAGCCGTTCCTGGTGGTGGCCACCAAGGCGGACAAGATTTCCCGGGGCGTCCGGATGAAGCAGCTGGCGCCCATCTGCCGGGCGCTGCAGGTGCAGCCCTGGCAGGTGATCTGCTATTCTTCTGAAAACGGCGACGGCCGGGATCAGCTGCTGGAAGCGCTGGAAAAGGCGCTGACGGCGCAGGATAAGCCCAAGGATTAAAAACGGAGCGCCTTTATCCGGCGCTTCTTTTTTGATTTCAATTGTTTTTGACAAACAGGCGGCGGAATGGTATAATCTTCCCAAGAAGAAATGAAAACCTCCGCAAAGAAGGTGAATGTCCATGATTCGGGTGGAAATTCTGGAACAGAACCGGGCGGCCCTGCGGCCCTTCGTGATGCTGCCGTTTTCCCTGTACAGGGAGGACCCCAACTGGGTGGCCCCGCTGATCGGCAGGCAGCTGAAGCAGCTGAGCGAAAAGCAGCATGACCCGCGCCGCTTTTTCCTGGTGTACGATGGGGATAAGCCGGTGGCCCGGGTGATGGCCGGCATCAACGAGCGGCTCAACGAGCGGATCGGCAGGAAGTGCGGCTATCTGTCCCTGTTTGAGTGCGAACAGAAGCCGGACTATGCCCGCACGGTGCTGGACGCCGCCTGCGCCTATCTGCAGGAAGAAGGCATGGAAACGGTGATCGGCCCGCTGGACGGCGACAACATTTTCAGCAAGGGCTTGCTGTGCCAGGGGTATGACGGCACGCCGGTGCTTTTCAATTCATACAATCCGCCCTATTATAATGAATATTTTGAAAAATGCGGCTTTGTGAAGCACAAGGATTACTTTGCCTACTTTATGCGGATGAACGAATTCGACCCCAAGATCGAGGAGATCGTTCACCGCGCCAAGCAGCGCTTCGGCTTCCGGGTGGAGCATGTGAACGTGACGCCGGATACGGAGGACCGGGTGCTGCAGAACATCGCCCGGGTGATCCGGGAAGCCTTCCCGCCGGAATGGGAGGCCAACGTGCCCACCTATGCCGACGTGGTGAAGATCATGAAGGGCATGCGGCGTTACTACAAGCCGGAAATGACGGTGATGGCCTTTGCCGGCAACCGGCCCATCGGCCTGATGGCCGCCATCCCGGATTACAACAAGGTGCTCAAGGCCATGAAGGGCCGCGTGCTGCCCATCGGCTGGCTGAAATACCTGCTGGGCAAGGGCGGCATCCGGGGCGCCCGGTGCTGCATGCAGTTCGTGGTGCCGGAATTCCAGAACCGCGGCGTGAACCTGGCCATGTTCCAGGAGGCCTATGCCGGCGCAAAACAGCTGGGCATCCAGTGGGTGGAAGGCTCCCTGGTGGATGAATCCAGCGTTCCCTCCATCGCCAATACCGAAAAACTGGCCAGCCACCTGTACCGGGTGTACCGGGAATACGAAAAGGACCTGGAGGCGGCAGCGGAAGAGTAAGCTGTTTCCGCCAACGGTCCATGCGCCCTGCGGGTCATCCCGCGGGGCTTTTTCACGCCCGGAGCGCGGGACACATAGCATGGGAGCGAAAGGGTACGCGGAAAACAGCGGCGTGCCGAGATAAAGCGTACGGCGCGTTCCGGAAAAAGGCGAAAAAAGGCCCCGGGTCCATGAACCCGGAGGTTTTACCGGACGAACAGCTCGGTCACGTAGACGAATCCGCTGCCGTCCGCCCATACGCCGATGCCTGCCTTGGCCCACTGGCTGCCCAGGATGTTGGCCCGGTGGCCGGCGCTGCTCATGAAGGCCGCCTCCGCCTTTTCCACGTTGGCGTGATGGGCGATGTTTTCCCCGACGCCCCGGTACGCGTAGCCGAACTGCTGCAGCATTTGGGCGGCGCTGCCGTAGGTGGGGGAGGTGTGGGCGAAATACCGCAGGTCGTTCATGTCCCTGGATTTGAGCCGGGCCAGGCCGGACAGCGCGCTGTCCAGCGGCAGCGCGGCCAGGCCGTGGGCCGCCCGGTCCTGATTCAGCAGATTCCATAGTTTTTGCTCTTGCATTGTAACGGATGTTGTAGTATAATCACCCCTGCTTGCGGACGGAGCGGCTGTGGGCTGTGCCGGGACGGTGGGTTTTGCCGTGGGACGTGCTGTGGGCGCGGCCGTCGTTTGGGGCCTGTCCGCGGGCCGTGCCGTGGCGTACACCGCGGGGCAGGCCGTGCTGCGGTAGCTTGGAAACCGAATTGGGACGCCGGCGCTTCCGCACGGGCCGTGCCTGCGCACAGGAGCGACAGGGATACCAGAAGGATGGATGGAGCGTGTTTCATGATGGGGTCTCCTTTGTTAAGAAAGTGTTACGACCGCAGTAAAATCGTAATCTAATTAATCGGGAACGTCAACGAAATTGCCAGTTCGCTGCCATGGAAATCTTTGGCGGCGGGAAACGGAGGGAAACCATGGGTTTGATCAAATGCCCCCGGTGTGAGCTGAATTATATCCGGGAAGAAGAAGGCTACTGCAAAATCTGCAAACGGGAAATGAAGGGCGAAGGCCAGCGGGAAGAAATTGAAATGTGCACCGTGTGCAACGAGCATCCCGCGCTGCCCGGCAAGGATGTGTGCCTGTTCTGCCTGAAGGAAATGAACGAAGAAAGCAGCCGGGAAGAGGAAGAAAACGGCGTGCGGGTGGACGAAGCGGCCCTGAGCATCGACCCCGTCAGCGGCATGGATGAAATCATTCCCGAAATGGACGAGGACATTCCCGAGCGGGAGTACAACGAAATCGAAAACGACCTGTCCCTGGAAGAAATGGGCGAGGACGAAGACGAGGACGACGACGACGAGGAAGACGAGGATTAAGTGGCTGTATTCGCAATCGGAGATCTGCATTTGCCCGGGGGCGACGATAAGCCCATGAATGTGTTCGGCCCGCATTGGGACGGGCATTTTGAACGCATCCAGGCGGACTGGCGCAGCAAGGTGCGGCCGGAGGATACCGTGCTTATTCCCGGCGACATCAGCTGGGCCATGCAGACGAAGGATGCCCTGCCCGATTTGCTGGCCATCGGCGCGCTGCCCGGCAAAAAGATCCTGCTGCGGGGAAACCACGATTACTGGTGGTGCGGCATTACCCGGCTCAGGGAAATGTTTCCTCCGGGCATGTACGCCGTGCAGAACGACGCCCTGCTGCTGGACGGCATCGCATTCTGCGGCACCCGGGGCTGGACGCTGCCCAATGGGGACGCGGAGGACGAAAAGATCTACAGCCGGGAGCTGCAGCGGATGGAAATGTCCCTGGAGCGGGCAAAGGCCCTGAAGGCCGGAAGGCTGATCGTGATGTGCCATTATCCCCCGCTGGGGGAAGGCGGCGCGGAAACGCCCCTGTCCCGGCTGCTGAAGGCATACGGGCCGGATGACGTGGTGTACGGCCATTTGCACGGGCCGTCCCTGCGGGGAGCGGTGACCGGCTGCATCGACGGCATCCGGTACCACTGCGTGTCCTGTGACGGGCTGAATTTCCAGGTGTACCGCCTGCCGGACGGCGCGGTGGCGGCCCGTCCCAATTCCGGGGACGCGGAAACAGACTGATCCCATTTTTGCGGCGTAAAAGCCGCTTTTTTTGTTGGGAAAGGGATCCGGCGCCCACAAAGGGGAGCGCCGGGCCCGAAAAGGGAACAGGTCAGAATTCCAAAAAGAAAAGTATGAAGATTTTATTAAAAAATCCCAAAAACTCGCCAAGAAAAAAACATAAAATTTTGTGAAATAAGATCATGCAATTGCTAATAATTTATATAAATTGAACAAAAAATAAGAGAACAGGAAAACCTGTTCTCTATTTTTTATGCAAACAAATACGAACATATTTTCGTTTTAAGGCAAATTCATGACGAAATAATGACAGAAACGTTTCCCAAAGACGAAGAATCCTTCTGCTCCGGTGCTTGACGGCATCCCTAAAAGTGTCATATAATGGGGGCACAGCCCAAAAAGTGGTGCAAAAGTGGCAGATTGTGTGGTGAGAACATGGCAAACGGGACCGATCAGGAGAAAAATGCCCGTTCGGGCGAAATGAACGGCACTGCCATGTCCGAACCGTTCAAAACAGAAAGCGCCGGAGGAAACGGCGGGGGTCAGCCGTTCCTGGGCTTCGTGGGCAGCTACACCCACGGAATCGACGCCAAGGGACGCATGATCATCCCGGCGGCGTTCCGGGAAGCGCTGGGCAGCACATTTGCCGTTTCGCCCACGCCGGACTTCAAAGCGGTGGCCATTTATTCCCTGGACGGCTGGATCCGGCGGCGGGATGAACTGATGCAGCTGGTGCATGCCAACGCCAAGGCCCAAAGGCTGCTGGACCAATTCAGCAAATACAGCTACGTGGACTGCGAAGCGGATGCCCAGGGGCGGTTGCTGCTGCCGCAGAAGATCCGCGCGTGGCGCCTGGGCGACGCCCGGGAAGTGGATGTGAACGGCGCGGTGTCCCACATCCGGGTGATGCCGGCCGCCGACAGCCGCGACCAGGACAAGAACTTCGACGAGGAGTTCGCCGATCCGCTGGCCGTGATCGCGGAGATACAAAAGGGCATGACGTTCTAAATACCGGGAGAGGAGGAATACACTGATATGCAGGCGGTCAGAAAGAACATGCAGTACGCAACTGCCGGCAAGCATGCAGTGCAGGCGGACATGATGCACGTGCGGGGCAACGTTTATTTGCCCTACGCGGATGCCGGCCGCGCCGAGGAAGGCCGGCGGCAGGCGTATGTGCACGATGGCCCGGTGCCTTCCTCCAAGCGGCATTGGACGGTGAACAGGAACGGCGCGCTGGTGTTTTTGTGCCTGCTGTTCGTGTTTTTCGGCGTGAAGATCCTGACCCGGGTGGCTGCCAGGGCCAACGAAAGCAAGAACATCAGCGCCATGCAAAGCAGCATCGCCGCCACCATTGAGGAAAACCAGCGGCTGGCTGTGAAGGTCGCAAAGGCGCGGGATTCTTCCCGCATCTGCTACAGCGCGGTACAGGATTTGGGCATGGTATCCTCCGCCGCGGTGGAGGCCGTGCCTGTGATTGCGCCGGACACCCGGCCCTACGGAACCATGCCATTGACCACCGCTGCCCAGACCTCCCCCTCTGCGGCAGGGTATATCACCGGCAGCCGGTAAACGGATCCGGCCTGCCGATGGGGGAGGAACCATGCAGGCGGATTTGACCATCAAAAAAAGATTGCTGATTATGCTGGCGGTGCTCACGCTGTTGTTTTCCCTGGTTGGCGTGCGCATCGGCAGCTTAACCCTATTTCAGGGGGAAGCGCTGACGGCCCGGGGCGCCATTGAGGACACCCGGGGCGAAACGCTGGCGCTGTCCGCCACGGCGTATGTCGTGACGGTGAACCCGCAGACGGTGACGGATGCCGCGGCGTTTGCCCGGGCTGTGGCGCCGCCCCTGGGCATGGATGCCGCCGCCATCGAAAAACGCCTGGAAAACAAACGCCTGGCGTCGGTGATCCTCAAGCGGCAAGGTGCCCCGGGAAACCGTGGACGAGCTGCGGGTCCTGCGCGGCAGCGGCGCCCCATGTGACGGTGCCGGATGTGACGGGCATGTCCATGGTGGAAGCGGGCAGACAGCTTCGCGCCAGGGAACTGGAAATGGAAGTGGAAGGCAGCGGCCTGGCGGTGCGCCAGGCGCCCGGAGCCGGCGGTTACGCCCCTTTGGGCAGCACGGTGCAGGTATATTTTGAACTACCGCAGGGAACGGAGTGAGCAAGCATGTTGTTATCGGTTTTGGCGCGGGAGGCGGCGTCCCAGGTCCTGGAGATCCGGGGCGACGCGGAGATTGGCTCCCTGAGCATGGACAGCCGGAAGAAAACGGACCGCGGATTGTATTTTTGCGTGCCCGGCGCCCGGTTTGACGGCCACAAATTTGCGCCGCAGGCCATGGAAAACGGCGCGGTGGCCCTGGTGGTGACTCATTTCCTGGAGGAACTCCCGACGGTTCCCCAGGTGGCGGTCCGGAACGTGCGCGCGGCCATGAGCCTGATGGCGGCAGCGTTTTTCGGCCATCCGGACAAGGAAATGAAGCTGCTGGGCGTTACCGGCACCAAGGGCAAAACCACCACCAGCTACCTGATCAAGGCGATCATGGAGGAGGCCGGATGCAAGGTGGGCCTGATCGGCACCACCGGCAACATGATCGGCCATGAATACCTGAAAAGCGAATTCACCACGCCGGAGCCCATTGATTTCTTCCGCACCCTGCGGGCCATGCGGGACGCCGGTGTGACGGTGGTGAGCATGGAGGTGTCGGCCCACGCCATTGAAATGGGCCGGCTGGCCGGCGTGCATTTTGAGGCGGGCTGCTACACCAACCTGTCCCAGGACCACCTGGATCTGTTCGGCACCATGGAACGGTATTTTGAATGCAAGAAATCCTTCTTCCGGCCGGAATGGATCGAAAACGCCGCCATCAACGTGGACGACGACACCAGCGCCTCCATCCTGGCGGACATCCGGGTGCCCCACAGCACCTACGGCATCTGCAACAACGCCGACATTTTCGCCCGGGACATCGAAATTTCCGAGGACGGCGTGCATTTCATCATGAAGCTCAGCGACGTGGCCGAAATCCCGGTGAACCTGAAGCTCACCGGGATGTTCAACGTGTACAACGCCCTGGCCGCCGCCGCCGTGGGCCTGATCATGGGGGTCGCCCCGCAGGTGATCACGACGGCGCTGGAAAAGGTGAAAAGCGTACCCGGCCGCGCGGAAATGCTGGATACCCGCACGCCCTACAAGGTGATCCTGGACTACTCCCATTCCCCGGACGCGCTGGAAAACATCCTGACGGCGGTGAAGGCCTTCGCCCGGGGACGGGTCATTTCCCTCTTTGGCTGCGGCGGCGACCGGGACCACCTCAAGCGGCCCATGATGGGCGAAATTTCCGGCCGGCTGGCGGATTTTTCCATCCTGACCAGCGACAACCCCCGCACCGAGGATCCCTTCGAAATCCTGGCCGCCATTGAAGAGGGCATCCGTCCCACCGGCGGGCAGTACACCGTCATCGAGAACCGGCGGGAAGCCATCCGCTACGCCCTTCAAATGGCCAGGGACGGCGACATCATCATCCTGGCCGGCAAGGGCCACGAAACCTATCAGGAAATCATGGGTGTGAAGCGGCCCTTCGATGAAAAAGTGGTCGTGAAGGAATTGCTGGAAGAAATGAACCGGTAAATACGCAAGAGGAGAAAAGCGATGTTTTTGCAGTGTGTGTTCGCCGCGGTGGCGGCCATGGCCCTGGTATTTTTGCTGATGCCCAGGTTTCTGCCGTTCCTGAAAAAGCTCAAGTTCGGCCAGACCATCTACGATCTGGGGCCCAAAGCCCACCTGGCCAAGCAGGGCACGCCCAACATGGGCGGCATCGTGACCGCCGGCGCCACCACCCTGGTGACGGTGGCGGAAACCGTGGTGCTGGGCGTAAAAAACGGCTGGAGCTTCGGGCTTCAAAACGTGCTGTGGCCCCTGCTGTTCATCACCGTGGGCTGTATGGCGTGCTTCGGCTTCCCGGATGACTACATCAAGGACGTGAAAAAGGACCACGAGGGCCTGAAGCCCAAACAGAAACTGATCGGACAGATGATCGTGGGCCTGGTGTTTTCCCTGTACTGCTACAAATTCGTGGGCAGCGACGTGATCCTTCCCTTCACCGCGCTGACCTGGGATCTGGGGATTTTCTACATCCCCATCATGACGGTGCTGGTGATGTTCATTACCAACAGCGCCAATTTGCAGGACGGCGTGGACGGCATCCTGTCCTCTGTGACGGCGGTGGGCATGACGGCCTTCGGGCTGATCGCGGTGTTCCTGGGCCTGGGCTCCCTGGGCCTGGACAAGGGCTTGCCCGTGGCGATCCTGTGCTTTGCGCTGGTAGGCGCGTCGCTGGGTTTCCTGCGTTACAACCGGCATCCCGCCAAAATCTTCATGGGGGATACCGGCAGCATGTTCATCGGCGGCGCCATGGTGGGCGTTGCCATGCTGATGAAGTGCCAGTTTTTGCTGATCCCCATCTGCTTCACCTGCATCATGAGCTCCGTCTCCGTGATGCTGCAGACCGGGTATTTCAAAATCACCAAAAAAAAGTACGGCCAGGGCCGCCGCATTTTCAAGATGGCGCCCATTCACCATCATTTTGAGCTCAGCGGCATGAAGGAAAACCAGATCGTGCTGATGTACGCCGCCGTGACGCTGGTGCTCAGCGCTATCGCCGTGCTCAGCGTGCGGGCATTTTACTGATTCTGCTGGAAAGACGTTTGAAGGAGGGGATTTTTGGTGCGTGAACCCGTCTATTATGGAAGGAAGGCCCGGCATTTTGCCGCGGAGGGGGCCGAGAATCCCTGGGCCGGAAAAAAGGTGCTGATCGTGGGCATGGCCCGCAGCGGCATCGCCCTGGCGCAGCTGCTGTGCCGGGAAGGGGCCATGGTGACCGTCAACGACATGAAGCCGGCGGAGGCCTTCGACGGCAAACTGGATGAACTGAAGGAACTGCCCGTGTGCTTCCGGCTGGGCGAGGACGGCATCGATGCCCTGAACGGGAAAGACATGCTGATCATCAGCCCCGGCGTGCCCATCGACGCCCCCATTGTGAAAGCAGCGGAAGAAAAGCAGATTCCTGTCAGCGGGGAGCTGGAAATCGCCTCCCGCATCGCCAAGGGCTCCCTGGTGGCCGTCACCGGCACCAACGGCAAAACCACCACGGTGTCCCTGCTGGGCGCCATTTTCCGGGAAGCGGGCAAGATCGCCCACGTGGCGGGCAACATCGGCTACCCCCTGTCCGCCGCGGCCATGGAAAGCCGCTGGGACGACGTGCTGGTGGCGGAGGTGAGCTCCTTCCAGCTGGAAACCACCACCACCTTCCATCCCCTGACGGCGGCGGTGCTGAACGTGACGGAAGATCATCTGAACCGCCACGGCACCATGGAAGTGTACACCGGCTTGAAAAAGCACATCTTTGACGCCCAGACGGAAAAGGACTTCGCCGTGCTGAATTACGACGACGAAGCCTGCCGGGCCATGGCGGGCCAGGTGCGCAGCCAGGTGCTGTTTTTCTCCCGGCTGCACGAGGTGCCCCAGGGCGCGTTCGTCCGGGACGGGCAGATGGTGGTGCGCATCGGAACGGAGGAAAAAAACGTCTGCGGGGTGGATGAAATCTACATTCCCGGCCCCCATAACCTGGAAAACGCCCTGGCTGCCGCCGCGGTGGCCATGAGCCGGGGCGTGCCCGCGCCGGTGGTGCGCCACGCGCTGCGCACGTTCAAGGGCGTGGAGCACCGCATCGAATTCGTGCGGGAACTGGACGGCGTCCGCTACATCAACGACAGCAAGGGCACCAACGTGGACTCCACCATCAAGGCGGTGCAGAGTATGAAGGCGCCCACGGCCTTGATCCTGGGCGGCTATGACAAGCACGTATCCTTTGATCCGCTGGCGGAGGAAATCCAAAAAACGCCGCTGATCCAAAACTGCGTGATCATCGGCGCCACCGGCGACCAGATCGAAGCATCGCTGCGGAAGGCCGGATATACCGCCATTCACCGCTGCGGCACCCTGGAGGAAGCGGTGAACGCCTGCCGGGCGCTGAGCGGCAGCGGCGGAAACGTACTGCTGTCTCCCGCCTGCGCGTCCTTCGATATGTTTTCGGATTATGAACAGCGGGGCAGGATCTTCAAGGACATCGTGAACAGCCTGAACTGAAATACCAAAGAGGCGCATGAAGAGCATGCGCCTTTTTCTACGCCGGAAACGGGGAAAGCATCCCCTGCACGCACAGCCGAAAAAGAATCGGATGGGAAAGGCAGGGGAATGCCATGCCGGCAGCTGTGCGCGGCCGCGCCAAAAGACCGGTGGACAAAATGAGCGACGAGGGGTATCAACTGTCCCAGTCGCTGATCGCCTTCGGCTCCGGCGGCCTGTTCGGCATGGGCCTGGGCCAGGGAAGGCAGAAATACGCCTGCCTGCCTTACCCGGAAAGCGATTTCATTTTCGCCATCGTGGGGAGGATTTCGGCCTGGCCGGCTGTTTGTGTGTTATTCTTTTGTTTGTTGCGTTCCTGCTGGCGGGCACGCGCATCGCCCTGAACTGCGACGACACCTTCGGCTGCCTGCTGTCCGCCGGCATCATCGCCATGATTTCGGTGCAGGCCTTTATTAATATGGGCGTGGTGGTGGGCATCCTGCCCACCACCGGTCTGCCGCTTCCCTTCTTCAGCGCCGGCGGCACCTCACTGTCCATCACCATGGCGGCGGTGGGCGTCGTGCTGAACGTCAGCCGGGACGCCCGGTGCAATCTGGCGTAGGCTTTCACCCTTTCCTTCCTTCCGCATAGCCTGAAAGAAGAAGGAAGGTGAAACGATGGAAGGATTTTGCGTGGTTGGCGGCGAAAGATTAGAGGGAGAAGCCGCGGTGCCGTCCGCCAAGAACGCGGTGCTGCCCATGCTGGCGGCGGCGATCCTGCCACAGGGGGACGTGACGCTGCGGCAATGCCCGGACATCCGGGACGTGCGCGCCATGGCGGGTATTCCGGAAAAGCTGGGCTGCCGGTGCGAAATGCGCGCCGGGGATATGCGCATACATAATCAGGGCCTGCAAAACCGGGAAATGCCGGAGGAACTGTCCCGCCAGATCCGCTCCTCCATATTCCTGCTGGGGCCCATTCTGGCCAAACTGCGCCGGGCCACCGTTTCCTATCCCGGGGGCTGCGAAATCGGATTGCGGCCCATTGACCTGCATTTGAAGGGCCTGCGGGCGCTGGTGCTGGCGGCCCTTTGCGCCCAGGGCGAAACGGTAGCGGAGCACGCCGGCCTGATCGACCGGGGCTACCCGCGCCTGGAAGCGGCCCTGGCCGGCCCTGGGCGCCCGGATTCGCAGGATCTCAATTCCACAGCAAGCGGAGGAACAGAATGTCACAGCCATTGCCCCCTGATTTTTCTCCCTTTGGCCCCATGCGGGAGGAACAACTGAATCAGCCGCTGCCCCCAGCCCGGAAACGGACGGGGGTAGTGACGCTGGTGCTGACGCTGGTTTTGGTGCTGGCGGTGTGCGTACTGGTGAATGAAAGCCTGCTGCGCATCCGCTCGGTGGGCGTGGTGGGCAACCAGCGCTATTCCTGGGACGACGTGGTTACCGCCGCCGGGCTGAAAAACCGGGTGAGCTATCTGACCCTGAATGAAAAAAAGATCGCCGCGGGCATCAACGCCAACCGCTACCTGGTGTTCGAGAAAATGGAGAAGCATTTTCCGGACAGCGTGGTGCTGTACGTGCGGGAGCGCCAGCCCCGGGCCAACGTGCAGGTGATGGGCGTCACCTACCAGATGGATGAGGAGGGCATGATCCTGGAGCGGCTGGGCAACGTGCAGCCCGCCAGCGACCTGATCACCGTCACCGGCTTCCAGACCCGGGAGATCCGCGTGGGCAGCGTCATCGTGGCCACTATGGAAAAGCAGATGGAGGCCTACCGGGGATTGATGCAGGAAGTGATCCTGCAGGGCTTTTCCCCGCAGATCTCTGAATTGAATCTGTCCAATCCGGACAGCCTATACCTGATCACGGTGGATGGCTACACCGCGCACCTGGGCGACGCGGCGGACCTGCGGGCCAAAATCGGCACGGTGCGGGCCGTGGTGCAAAAACTGAGGGAAATGGGCAAAACCGGCGGAATGCTGGAAGCATCCGTGCCGGCGGTGGCCACTTATATGCCCATGGACAACTGAAACAGCGAAAAAAATTGAAAATTCGAGAAAAAAGATGAAAAAAAAGCATCTTTTTTCCCGATTTTCACTTGCCAAATTATCACAAAAAGGTTACAATAGAGTGACCGAATAGATTGTTTGGGCTTTCGGCTTTTCCGGCTGTGCAAAAAACGGCCGATGAACAGGGGATGATGGACGGATGAGACAGACGTTGACCGTATTGGACTTTGGCACCAGCAAGATCGTTGCACTGGTGGCGGAAACCAGCGGCCGCCAGCGCTGCGATATCATCGGCGCAGGCACCGCTCCTTATGACGGATTCATGAACCGCCAATGGAACGATCCCGCTTCGCTGAACGAGGCCATTGCCACTGCGGTGCATGAAGCGGAGGAACAGTCCCGCATCAGCAAGATCCGGGAAATCCAGGTGGGCGTGCCCGGCGAATTCTGCAAGGTGCGCACGGCGGAGGTCGTGGTGCCGCTGCAGGGCGCTGATCCGCAGGTGACGGATAAGGATATCCGTGAATTGATGGAGCGCGCCCGGGAAGAAATCGATCCCATCCTTTTGAACAATGTGATTTATTCCAGCCCCGCCTGGTTCACCGTGGACGACGGGAAAAAGACGGTGGCGCCCGCCGGATTGCGGGGCCATGAGCTGCGGGGCATGTTCTCCTTCGTCATCGCCGACGCCTTCTTTATGGAGGACGTGAACGCCCGGCTGCAGAGCCTGGGCATCGCGGTCAGCGGCTTTATGCCCTCCTCCGTGGGCCAGGCCATGCTGTTCATCCCTGGCGAGGAACGCGACCGCACCGCCATCCTGGTGGACGTGGGCTATTTGAACACCGACGTCATGGCCGTGGAGGGGGACACCATCACCTACCTGAAAACCATTCCCATGGGCGGCGGCCACATCGCCGCGGACGTGGCCTACGGCCTGGAAGTGACGCTGGCGGCCGCGGAGCAGATCAAGCGCGCCTATGTGTACGGCCTGTCCACCGGCAGCACCACCTTTGAAGGGGTGACCAGGGACGGCGAAAGCAAAACCTTCACCTATGAAGAGGTGGGCAAGGTGCTGCAGCCCCGGGCGGACGAAATCTGCGAAGCCATCCGCGACGCCATCAAGGAGTCCGGCGCAAGGCTGGGCAACTGGTCGCCCGTGTACATCACCGGCGGCGGCCTGGCCCTGAACAAGGGCGGCAAGGATCTGCTGTCCGCCAAGCTGGACAAGCCGGTCAGGGATCTGCCCCACAAGGCCGTGAAGCTGTCCAATCCCAGCTACTCCAGCACCCTGGGGCTGCTGGACCTGGTGATCAGCACCTACGACAATGAACGCGCCAATTCGGGCGTCAGCGGTTTCTTCCGCAGCCTTTTCGGCAGCTGAGCGCTGCTTGCCATATTCATCATTAGGGGGTTAGGAAACGATGCCTTTTGAAGTACAAGTGGATCAACCGTCTTTTGCCTCGATTAAGGTAATCGGCTGCGGCGGCGGCGGCACCAACGCCGTCAACCGCATGGTGGAAGCCGGCCTGAAGGGCGTGCAGTTTATTGCTGTGAACACCGATCGCCAGGCGCTGACACTGAGCCATGCCGACGTGAAAATCCAGATCGGTGAAAAGCTGACCAAGGGCCTGGGCGCCGGCGCCGTGCCTGACGTGGGCCGCCGTGCCGCCGAGGAAAGCCGCGAAGAAATCGCGCAGGCCATCAAAGGGGCCGACCTGGTGTTCGTCACCGCCGGTATGGGCGGCGGCACCGGCACCGGCGCTGCGCCCATCGTGGCTGAAATCGCCCGGGAAAGCAACTGCCTCACCATCGCCGTGGTCACCAAGCCCTTTGCGTTTGAAGGCAAGCAGCGCATGAAGAACGCCGAACTGGGCATCAACGAGCTCAAGCAAAGCGTGGACACCCTGGTGGTGATTCCCAACGACCGGCTGCTGCAGGTGGTCAGCAAAGGCACCACCATGCTGGAAGCCTTCCGCATCGCCGACGATGTGCTGCGCCAGGGCATCCAGGGCATTTCCGATTTGATCGCCGTGCCTGCCATGATCAACCTGGACTTTGCCGACGTGAAAACCATCATGGAATCCGGCGGCATGGCCCACATGGGCATCGGCGTGGGCAAGGGCGAAACCCGCCTGGTGGACGCCGCCAACAAGGCCATCTCCAGCCCCCTGCTGGAAACCAAGATCGACGGCGCCCGCGCCGTGCTGATCAACGTGACCGGCGGCAAGGATATGAGCATCATGGAAATCAACGAAGCTGCCAACCTAGTGATGGAATCCGCGGACAGCGAAGCCAACATCATCTTCGGCGCCGGCATTGATGAATCCCTCAACGACGAGGTGCGCATCACCGTCATCGCCACCGGCTTTGAAAAGACGCCGTTCCCCACCAAGGACAAGAAAAAGAGCCGCACCGCCACCCCTTACGGCACGGCCGTGCCCTCCTACAACCCCTATGAAAACCGCCCCCGGACGGAAGGAAACAACGCGGACAGCGGCTTTGACGCTCCCGCTCCCGCCACCTACGAAGGCGACAGCTCCTACTTCTCCGGCGGCGCGCGGCCTGTGACGCCTGCTCCCGCGCCTTATGGGGCCGGCACGCAGCCCGCTCCCTACGCGCCGCAGCAGCCCTACAACGCCGGCTATCCTTATGGAGGCCAGCAGCAGGGCCAGCAGGCGCCTTACCAGCAGCCCTATCAGCAGCCGGTATATCAGGTGCCCGCTCAGCCTGCGGCCAACGCCAAGGATGACCTGGGTGTGCCCGCCTTCCTGCGCCGGGGCAAGTAATGCAAAAATCAGCCGTCTGTTCATTTGAACAGACGGCTTTTTTGATGCGATTGTTTTTCCGCGGCAGCGCTTCCGCTGCCCTGGCCAGTCCGCCATTTTATTCGCCGGGTGAATCCTCTTCACGGGCGGAGTTTTAGCAAAGTGGGGAGCGCAAATGACTTGCCCCGGAGCGGAAAAACGCCGCTGACTGGGGAGAGGGGTGCCCCGATTTTTGAGCAGGGAGCGCATGGCTTTCTCCGGAGTGTGAAAACGGGATTGGGGGAGATCCGTGTGTAAACAACTTTCCCCGGAACGGGAAAGCGCCGCCGCGCTTTGGGTTGAGGGAAACCCTTTGTTTTGGGCGAGGGAAGTTCTCTTTTTTCAAACCCGGCTTTTACAGCACAAAAAAATGCCGCCCCCAAAGGGGCGGCAGGGGAGACGGATTTTACTGGGCGTCAGCAGGAGCTTCGGCGTCATCGGCCGTTTCTTCGGCGGCGCCTTCCTCAATGGTGAAGCCCTGTTCCTGGAGCTGCTGGATCAGCTGCTGCCATTCTTCCTCGGTCATTTCTTCGCCTTCGCCTTCCGCAGCTTCTTCTTCACCCTCCACGATGTCTTCCGGCACGGCGGCGGCGGTGGCCTTGGCGCTTTCAATGGCTTCCTGGTTGTACACGATTTCGTGGGCGCCGATCCAGCCTTCCATGGCCGCGCTGAACAGGTCGTTATGCGCCACGTCCACCAGGTAGTTGGAAATCAGCTCCCGGATCTCTGGGGTGATGTCGATCTTGCCGCTGGGGATGTCCCGCAGGTAGTAGAGGATGTGGATGCCGTTGGCGCCTACCACGGGATCGCTGACGTCGCCGGGCTTGGCCATCTTGTCCTGGAAGGCCGCGTCCACGAACGCGGGATCCCACATGATGCTTTCCTTGTGCACTTCGTAACCGTTCTTCAGGTATTCTTCGTCCTTCATGCCGTCGTCTTCGCCGTAGATGCCGATGAGGCTCTCGAAGGATTCGCCCTTGGCCAGCCGGGCGTAGATGTCGTCAATGGCGGCCTTTTCGCTGTCCAGCACGGCCTGGCGGGCGGCGTCGGCCACGTTTTTGAGGGCTTCGCTGTCCGCGGCGGCGCCTTCGGTGTTGCTCAGGCTTTCTTCATAGGCGTTCTGCGCTTCCTGGTAGGCGTTGAGCAGCGTATCGTCCACATTCAGAAGGATGTGGATGATGCCGCGGTAGCCTTCGGGACGGTACCAGGATTCCTGGCCGTAGTTCTTGTACAGTTCATACATGTACACGTTGTTTTCATACATTTCCTTGTCCTGCTCGGCGTATTCGTCGAACAGTTCCTGGATCTGCGCGTCGGTGACGGTGACGTCGGCATCGCCGTAGACGGAGTTCTGCAGCCGCTCGTAACCGTCCTGCATCATCAGGTCGGCCTGGATGGATTCAACGCTGTAGCCGTAGGAAGCGTAGAGCGCTTCGGCGTTGCTGCGGGCCTCGGCCCGGGCTTCGTCGGTATCCTCGGTCAGGTAGTAGCTCACATAATCGTCCAGCAGGGAATCCCATTCCTTCTGGGCGTCGATCAGGAAGGCGGCCTTTTCCTCGTTGGTGTACTGGTCCAGGCCCTGCTTGGCGATCTGTTCTTCGATCACGCGGTCCTGAATCATGTATTCGATGGCGGTATCGTAATCGCTGGCGCTGTCCAGATACCCGTTGGCCATCAGGTTCTGCAGGGATTCATCCACCTGGGATTTGGTGTACGCTTCGCCGTCGAAGGTGAAGAGCACGGGATCATCCGCGGCAGGCGTGGCTTCGGCCGCGGCAAAGGAAGTGAGCAGCACCATCACTGCCACCAGCAGCGAAAGCAAACGGGAAACGTGTTTCATAGCGTGAATTCCTCACTTTTCTCCTGCATGTTTCAGGCAGGTATTCCATTTCTATTATCGCACAGACGCCGATGATTCGCAATAGGTTTAGAAAGAATTTCAATAATGTTACAGCTTGTTCACGATTTGTCTGCATTTCGGACGGTTTCCGGGCATGAAACCGGCTTGAAAAGCGGCGGCGCGGCGTGCTATACTAAGGCCGTCTGGCGGAAAAGAAAGCCTGGAGCAGGGCAGCACATTGCTGCTCCATGACGCCGCCGGCGCACCGCACCCGGTGGTAGAACGCGGGGTCCTGGGGCAGGGTATATACGCTGCCGCAGCAGCCCTGGCGCGGATCGGACGCGCCGAAAACGCAGCCGTCCATTTCGGCCATGATCAGGGCGCCCGCGCACATGGGGCAGGGCTCCAGCGTCACGTACAGCGTACAGCCGTGCAGCCGCCTGGTGCCCAGCGCCCGGCAGGCCCTTTCCATGGCCAGCATTTCGGCGTGGGCGAAGGGGGCGTTTTCCTTCCGCTCGTTGTGCGCCCGGGCGATGACGCGGCCCTGGTATACCACCACGGCTCCTACCGGCACCTCGTCGGGGTCCGCGGCCGCTTCCTCCAGGGCCAGACGCATGTATTCTTCCGCTTTCAGCACGGCTTTCACCTCCGTGTTTATTGTAGCATATCCCCACGCAGCAAATCAAGAAGGAGGAGTTTTCCATGATCCCCGAAACGTTGCAGCTGATCGCCTCCCGCCGCAGCCACCGCGCCTATGCGCCCACGCCCCTGACCCAGCAGCAATTGGACGCGCTGCTGAAGGCGGCGGTGGAATCGCCCTCCGCGGTGAACCGGCAGCCCTGGCATTTCACCGTGGTGCGCAACCAGCGCCTGCTGGATGAAATCAACCGGGCCACCCGGGAGCAAATGATGAAAAAGCTGCCGGAGCAGCGCAGCCCGCGCTTTGCCGACAGCCAGTACCACGTGTTTTATCACGCGCCCACGGTGATTTTTCTTTCCGGGATGCCGGACAATCATTACACGCACATGGACTGCGGCATCGCGGTGGAAAATATCGCCCTGGCGGCGGAAAGCCTGGGCCTGGGCAGCGTGATCCTGGGCATGCCCCGGGAAGCCTTTGCCGGGGACAGGGCCGATGAATTCCGACGGGCGCTGCAATTCCCCGAGGGCTGGGATTTCGTCGTCGCCATCGCCGTGGGCGTGCCTGCGGACACCAAGGACGCGCATCCGGTAGGAGAAGGGAAAATCAGCTTTGTCGATTGAAAAACAAGCCCCGACTGCGGGCAATGAAAACACAGGATGGCTGAAGTGCATCGCCATCCTGTGCATGATCGTGGATCACGTGGGCGTGGCATTTTTTCCGCTGTACAGGGAATTGCGCGTCATCGGCCGCATCGCGTACCCGCTGTTTGCGTGGTGCATCGTAGTGGGCTGCTGCCACACGCGGAACATCTGGAAGTACGCCCTGCGCATCCTGCTGGTGGGCCTTGTGGCCCAGCCCTGTTATATGCTGGGCCTGCGCCATCACTGGTATGAGCTCAATGTGTTCGCCACCCTGCTGCTGGGCGTGCTGGCCATCGCGGGGATCCGCGCGAAATGGCGAGGCAGCGCCGTCTGGGCGCCGATCCTGGCCATCGCTGCGGCCTGCGCCGTGAAAATGGATTACGGCTGGAAAGGCGTGGCCTTTATCCTGGTGCTGTATGCCTGCCGCCAAAGCCGCCCGGCCCTGGGCGCCGGCATGGCCGCGTATTGCCTGTACTGGGGCAGCGGCTCCATGACGCTGAGCAGTTTTCTGGGCATCCCGGCGGTGAAGCAGATCGCGTTCCTGCCCCAGGCGGGATCGCTTCTGTCTTCCCTGGCGCCGGTGCAGTTCTGGGCGATCCTGGCGCTGCCGCTGATGCTGATCCCCATGAAGCGGCACTACCTGCTGCCCAAGTGGATCGGGTACGCGGCGTACCCCGCGCACCTGCTGGTTATTGCCCTGATCCGCCTGACGGTGTGACGGGCTGAAACGCGCCGAGCCGCCGGCTGGCCTGCCGGTGCCGCGACCATACCTGATCCAGGTTGCTGTGGCGCGTAGGCGCGGGACGGGGAAACACCGGCGGCAGAACAACAGCGTCCGCGGTTTCCTGCGGCTCCACCACGTCGCCCTGCCGGTATTCCAGCTGCCGGGACCGCCATTCCAGCCAGCGGTCCTGCTGCTCCTTGCAGCTCATATCCGCAAACGAGCCATCCATCTGCATCATCCTCCTTTGGGGGTTGATGCTTTTATTGTATGCGGGGAATAGAAAGGTGGTTCGGCTCCTGCCGGCGCGTTCCTCACTCCCCG
>CACYGB010000010.1:0-466 GCA_902773895.1 uncultured Eubacteriales bacterium | reverse complement strand
CAGAACAGCGACAGCGCGTCGGCTGCGGGATCGCCGTTTTCCTCCGGCCGGCCGAAAAGAAGGCCCGTAATGTCCTCCAACAATCGGCCGGCGCCGGTGGGCAGCTGGACGCCCTGGCGGAAGCGCTGCTGGAGAAGGAAACGATGAACGGGGAGGAGATCCGGGCGGCGCTGGGGTAACTTTTCCGCAAAACAAAAACGGCTGAAAAACTGTCAGCCGTTTTTGTATTTTGGGTATTATGTCAGGCCAGCGCGGGATAGGCGCGCTTCCACACCCGGTACACGGCCCAGGCCATGATCAGGCAGCCGAAGGCCATCAGGATGTGGCACACGTCGGCGGGCATCCAGGCGATAAGGGTGATTTTCTTTTCGAAGGCGGCAAATTCCATGGCGATCACGAACAGCGCGCCGATGAACATCCGCCAGAAGGCGGAGCCGAACGCCCTGCCGCGCTGCCCCTGGGGCAG
>CACYGB010000009.1:42974-43453 GCA_902773895.1 uncultured Eubacteriales bacterium | reverse complement strand
AAAAACATTTACCTTGTCTTGAATAAAGCCTTGAAAAAGGCGCAGAGCCAAGGATTGATCCGCCAGAATCCTTGTGGCGAAGCCGAAATCCCATCCTACGATACGCCCCTGAAAGAAATGCGTCCTTTAAAGGACGCGGAGGTGGCCCGGTTTCTGAAGCTGATTACCGGACATCCAGATGAATTTCTGCTTTACATGGCACTATTTACAGGAATGCGCGAAAGCGAATTGATCGGCTTGACATGGGATTGCGTAGATCTGGATACAGGTAACATCCACCTGTATCGGCAGTTGAAACCGGTCAAAGGGAGAAAAGCCACTTGGGCCTTCACTACGCTGAAAAACAAGCAATCCAGGGATTTCATCGCGCCGCCCAGCGTGATCTGTATCCTGAAAAAGCAGAAGCTTCGGCAAACTGAATGGAAACTGCAATATGGTACCGCCTACAACAATGATTTGAATTTGGTGTTCACCAATCC
>CACYGB010000009.1:0-42951 GCA_902773895.1 uncultured Eubacteriales bacterium | reverse complement strand
GATCTGTATCCTGAAAAAGCAGAAGCTTCGGCAAACTGAATGGAAACTGCAATATGGTACCGCCTACAACAATGATTTGAATTTGGTGTTCACCAATCCTCTGGGCAAGCATTTGACCAGCGTGACGATTTACAACCATTTCAAAGTCCTTGTTACCAAGATGGGGCTTCCCGAAGTACGCTTCCATGATCTCCGCCACACATACGCGACCCTGGCTCTGCAAAACGGCGTGGATGTGAAGACAGTTTCCAACAATTTAGGACATGCAACGGTGGCATTCACTATGGATAAATATGTGCACGTTTCTATGACTATGCAGAAAGACTGCGTTTCAAAAATGGAGTCTTTCATTGCCTCATTATAAAAATGGTGGCATAATGGTGGCATAAAAACAAAGAAACCCTTGATTTACAAGGGTTTCAATGGCGGAGAAGGAGAGATTTGAACTCTCGCTAGGATTCACTCCTACTACTCCCTTAGCAGGGGAGCCCCTTCGGCCACTTGGGTACTTCTCCATGGGCCTGTGAGCGTTTGGCAAAAAAATGGCGGAGAGAAAGGGATTCGAACCCCCGGTGTCTTGCGACATCACCAGTTTTCAAGACTGGCGCCTTAAACCACTCGGCCATCTCTCCGCGTTTGCGACGGATGGCTCTCGCCAAAGCGCTCATATAATATATCATTTTCTGAGGCCCATGTCAATCCCCCGGAAGAAAAAAACTCGTTTTGCGCCGCTCACAGGAAACGGAGCAGTTCCTCCCGTACGCCGTCCATCCGGGCGTCGGACAGGCCGAAATCCATTTCCTTGTAGCTCCAGGCGCAGCGGGAAATGCCGTACTTTTCAAACGTCTCGTGGATCATGCGGTACCAGCGCACCGTATCCTCCGGCGTGGCCTGGTCGATGACGCCGTATTCGCCGCAGTACAATTCCGTGCCGTTGCGCCGGGCCGCCTCGATGGCCGGGGCGAACAGATGGTCAAAATAATCGGCAGGCAGCGCCGCTTCCGCGAAGGATACGCGCTTTTCCCGATCCAGTTCCTTCACCCAATAGGCGCCCTGATGGGTGAATTCCAAGGGCATGTAGCAGTGGAAATTATAAATCACCCTGCTGTCCGCCGGGGGATCCAATTCCGGAACGGCATGGGCGGCGTTGTTGTGGTAGCTGCCCACCAGGATCAGATGATCGGGACAAATCGCCCGGATGCGGCGGATGCACTCCCCCGCGATGCGGTTCCACGCGGTGATGAAGCGGGGCTCCGTCACTTCGTTCAGCAATTCCAGCGCCACGTGATCGGGGTCGCCCACGCAGCGGGACGCGATCTGCTCCCACAGGCTGTAAAAACGCTGCTGGTACTTTTCGCTGTCAAAGAAGCCCGCTTCCTTTTCCCCTTCGTCAAAGGAAAAACCCGCCGTCTTATGCAGGTCGATGACGGCGTTCAGGCCGTACTTGCGGCACCAGGCCAGGGCACGGTTGATCCGCTCAAACCCGTCGTCCCGATAGGAGCCGTCTTCATTTTCCAATATGTTGTAATCCACGGGAATCCGCACGTGATCCAGGCCCCAGGCGGCGATTTTTTCCAGGTCCTTTTCTTCAATAAAATGATCCAGCCGCTGCCGGGAATAATCGCACTGGCTGAGCCAGCCGCCCAAATCCACGCCCCGGTAAAAGCCCATTTCCTTCAGCATGTTTCTCCGCTCCTTTCCTGTGTCCCTATTATACGGGATGGCGCGTCTGCCTGTCAATCGGCCGCAACGATTGATTAATACACACAAAATACAATTCCTGCCTTGATTTTCCATCCCAATGGGAATACAATGCTGTCTGTCAGCGGAAGCTTTCAGGAAATCCCCCTTGGGGGAACCGAAGGAGTAAAACTCTCAGGTGCCTGTTTCCGGCAAAGACTGAAAGCGGATGACACTCTGGAGAATCCCGGCTGCAACGATGCCGGGTGCCGAAGGTGCAAAGCCCCCAGGGGCTAATCTCTCAGGCAAAAGGACAGAGCCGTATTCCTTCCCGGTTTTGGAATATTGCCCATTTGTTTTGAGAGTTCCGCATCGGCGAACTCTTATTTTTATGGGGAGGTTACACAACATGGACAACCTGGCAGCAAAAATCGCATCCGTCAACGACGCGGTGAACGGCGTGGTGTGGGGCGTTCCGGCCCTGGTCCTGCTGATCGGCACCGGCGTGCTGATGACCGTGCTCACCCGCTTTTTCCAGTTCCGGCGGTTCGGCCACATGTGGAAAAACACCATCGGCGGCTTGTTCAGCAAAAAGGAGATCCGCAAGAGCCACGACCGGCATTCCATCTCCCAGTTCCAGGCGCTGTGCACGGCCCTGAGCGCCACCATCGGCACGGGCAATATCGCCGGCGTGGCCTACGCCATCACCATGGGCGGCCCCGGCGCTGTGTTCTGGATGTGGATCGCCGCCATCGTGGGCATGATGACCAACTATTCCGAAAACGTGCTGGGCATTTTCTTCCGCCGGCGGAATGAAAAGGGCGAATGGAGCGGCGGCGCCATGTACTACCTGAAGGACGGCCTGGGCAAAATGAAGTACGGAAAGATCCCCGGCGCCATCCTGGCCGTGCTGTTTTCCATTTTCGCTATCCTGGCTTCCTTCGGCATCGGCAACATGGGCCAGGTCGCTTCCATCACCGAAAGCATCAACACCCTGGTGAACGCTGAGCCCAGCACGGTGAACCTGGTCACCGGCCTGGTGGTGATCGTGCTTCTGTCCCTGGTGATCCTGGGCGGCCTGAAGCGCATCGCCACCACCAACGAGCGCATCGTTCCCTTCATGGCCATTTTCTTCGTCATCGGTTCCCTGGCCATCATCATCATGAACATTTCCAAGGTGGGCGCAGCTTTCGGCGCGATCTTCGCCGGGGCGTTCAACTTCAAGTCGGCCGCCGGCGGCGTGGGCGGCGCCATCATCGCCCAGGCCATGACCTGGGGCTTCAAGCGCGGTGTATTCTCCAACGAAGCGGGCCTGGGCTCCTCCGTCATGGTGCATTCCGCCTCCAACGTCAAGGAGCCGGTGGTGCAGGGCCTGTGGGGCATTTTTGAGGTGTTTGCCGACACCATCATCGTGTGCACCTGCACCGCGCTGGTGATCCTGACCAGCGGCGTGGTGGACCTGGAAACGGGCGCTTCCCTGTCCGGCGCGTCCAAGCTGGGCCTGGCCACCGAAGCCTTCACCAAAAACTTCGGCACCTTCGGCGGCGTCTTTGTGGCCGTAGCCGTTTCGCTGTTCGCTTTCACCACCATCCTGGGCTGGAGCTACTATGGCACCAAGGCCTGGGAATACCTGTTCGGCACCAAATCCACCCTGGCGTACAAGATCATTTTCATCGCCATGGTGGTGGTCAGCGCCACCATCAATGTGTCCCTGGCCATTGACCTGTCCGACACCTTCAACGGCCTGATGGCCATTCCCAACCTGATCGGCGTGGTGTGCCTGTCCGGGCTGGTGGTGAAAATCACCAAGAATTACTCCGACCGGAAAATCACCAAAACCAACCCCGGCCTGGAGCCCATGTACTCCGCCTTCCCGGAAATCCAGAAGGAGCAGGAGGCCCGGCCGGAGGAAGACTGATTCCCCTGCCGCTTCGTATTCTGTTCATTTCCCCGCGCTCCGGACGCTGTCCGGGGCGTTTTCTTTTGGGGATGGCCTTGCCTTTCCGGGCAAAATTTCGTATAATTTTCTTTGCGGCCATGCCGCCAGGAGGCAATGTATGCGCACCACCGATATGACCCGGGGCAGCCCGGTGCGGCTGATTCTGGGCTTTGCCCTGCCCATGATGGCGGGCAGTGTTTTTCAGCAGCTGTACACCATTGTGGACGCCGCCTTTGTGGGCCGGTTCGCCGGCATCGACGCCCTGGCGGCCGTGGGTACGGCGGACTGGTTTTCCTGGCTGGTTTTCGGGGTGATCTTGGGCTATACCCAGGGCTTTTCCATCCTGATTTCCCAGCGTTTCGGCGCCGGCGACACAGAAGGACTGAAAAAATCCATCGGCCAGTCCGTCACCTGGACTGCCGCCATCGTGACGGCGCTGTCCCTGGTCAGCCAGGCGCTGGTTTCCCCCGTGCTGCGCCTTTTACATACGCCGGCGGATATTTTTCCCATGGCGTCGCTGTATCTGCGCATCCTGTTCGGCGGCATGCTGATCCTGTCGGCCTACAACGTCCAGTCCGCCATCCTGCGGGCCATGGGCGACGCCAAAACGCCGCTGCGCGCCATGGTGCTGGCCAGCGCCGCCAACATCGTTCTGGACGCGCTGTTTGTGATCGCGTTTCACTGGGGCGTGGCCGGCGCGGCTGCCGCCACGGTGATCGCCCAGGCGCTTTCCGCGGTCTACTGCTTCGGGGTGCTGCGGCGCATGCGGGACATCCGCCCGCGGGGCGGCGACTGGCGGCCGGAAAAAAGCATGTCCTCCTCCCTGATCCGCCTGGGCACCCCCACCGCCGTGCAGAACGTGATCATCGGTCTGGGCGGCCTGGTGCTGCAAAGTGTGGTCAATGGCTACGGCGGTTTGTTTATTGCCGGCTTCACCGCCACCAACAAGCTCTACGGGCTCATGGAAATGGCGGCGGTATCCTACGGCGGGGCTATTGCCGCGTACGCCGGGCAAAACTACGGCGCCGGAGCCTGCCGACGCATCCGCCAGGGCATCCGCAGCAGCGCTTTCATGGCGACGGCCACGGCCCTTGGCATCGGCGCGGTGCTGTTTGCGGGCAGCCGCGCGGTGCTGGCCCTGTTTGTGGATCCCGGGGAAGCCCAGCGGGAGCAGGTGCTGGATATTGCCCAGCAATACCTGTTCATCATGCTGGGCGCGCTGTTTGTGCTGTACCTGCTCTATGTGTACCGCTCCGCCCTGCAGGGCATGGGCAACACGGTGATCCCCATGCTCAGCGGCCTGGTGGAGCTGGTCATGCGCGTGGGAACGGCGCTGACGCTGCCCAGGCTGCTGGGGTACGCGGGCATCTTCTGGGCCGAGCCGGCCGCCTGGCTGGGCGCCGCGGTGCTTTTGCTGGTTTCTTATCAGAATACGATCCGGAAAATAACGAATACGGAGGAAACATAACATGGATTTTGCCGCGCTGCTTGCCAAGGAATTTTCCCTGCGTCCCCAGCAGGTACAGGCCGTGATCGAGCTGCTGGACGCGGGCAACACCATTCCCTTCATCGCCCGGTACCGCAAGGAGGCCCATGGCTCCCTGGACGACCAGGTGCTGCGCGAACTGGCGGAGCGGCTGGAATACCTGCGCAATCTGGACAAACGCCGCCAGGAAATCGAAAAAGCCCTGGCGGATATGGACGTGCTGACAGACGAACTGAAGGACAAGCTGAGCCGGGCCCAGACCCTGGCCGAGCTGGAGGATCTGTACCGCCCATACCGGCCCAAGCGCCGCACCCGGGCCACCATCGCCAAGGAGCGGGGGCTGGAGCCGCTGGCCCTGTGGCTGCTGCTGCAATTGCCCAAGGCCGACCCGGAAGAAGAAGCGAAAAAGTACGTGGATGCCGGCAAGGAAGTGCCGGACGCCGAAGCGGCGCTGGCCGGCGCCCGGGACATCATCGCCGAATCCGTCAGCGATGACGCGGCGGTGCGCAAGGCCCTGCGCTCCCTGCTGCTGCGCCAGGGTGTTATCGAAACCAAGGCCGCCAAGGAAGAAGACAGTGTGTACAGCATGTACTACGATTATTCCGAGCCTGTTCCCCGCATGGCGGCCCACCGCATCCTGGCCGTCAACCGCGGCGAAAGGGAAGAATTCCTGAAGGTATCGCTGAAAATCGACGATGAACTGTGCGTGCGGGAAGTGAACCAGGCCTTTGTGCGCCCCGGCAGCAAGGCCGCCGACCAGGTGGCCCTGGCCTGCGCGGACGCCTGGGAACGCCTGCTCTTCCCCTCGCTGGAGCGGGAAATCCGCAATGAGCTCACCGACCGGGCCAACGAGCAGGCCATCCGGGTGTTTTCCCAGAACCTGCACCAGCTGCTGATGCAGCCGCCCATCAAGGGCAAGGTGACCCTGGGCGTGGACCCCGGCTTCCGCACGGGCTGCAAGCTGGCCGTGGTGGACGAAAACGGCAAGGTGCTGGAAACCGGCGTGGGCCATTTCACTCTGCCGGGCCAGGAGATGGCCAAGGCCCAAAGCGCCCGGCTGATCAAGCGCATGGTGCAGCAGCACCATGTGACCGCCATCGCCATCGGCAACGGCACCGCCAGCCGGGAAAGCGAGCAGTTCATCGCTTCCCTGCTGCCCGATCTGCCCGGCGTGGCCTATGTGATCGTCAGCGAAGCCGGCGCTTCCGTGTACTCCGCCAGCAAACAGGCCGCGGCGGAATTCCCGGATTTCGACGTGACCCAGCGCAGCGCCGTTTCCATCGCCCGTCGCATGCAGGATCCCCTGGCCGAACTGGTGAAAATCGACCCCAAGGCCATCGGCGTGGGCCAGTACCAGCACGATTTGAAGCAGAACGAGCTGACCGCCGCCCTGGACGGCGTGGTGGAGCAGTGCGTCAACGCCGTGGGCGTGGAGGTGTCCACCGCCTCGGCGGAGCTATTGTCCCACGTGGCCGGAATCGGCCCGGCGCTGGCCAAGAATATTGTAGCGTTCCGGGAAGAAAACGGCGGCATCCCCAGCCGGGCCGCCCTGAAAAAAGTGAGCAAGCTGGGCCCCAAGGCCTTTGAGCAGTGCGCCGGCTTCCTGCGGGTGATGGACAGCAAAAATCCCCTGGACGCCACCGCCGTGCACCCCGAAAGCTACGACGCCGCCAAGGCGCTGCTGGACAAGCTGGGCTGTCCGCTAAAGGACGTGAAAGGCGGCGGCGTGCCCGGCATCGGGCTGAAAGCCAGGGAATACGGCCTGGAGAAGCTGGCCCGGGAACTGGACCTGGGATTGCCGACCCTGAACGACATCCTGAGCGAATTGCAAAAGCCCGGCCGCGATCCCCGCGATGAACTGCCCAAGCCCGTGCTGCGCACCGACGTGCTGGATATGAAGGACCTGACCCCCGGCATGGAATTGACCGGCACGGTGCGCAACGTCATCGACTTCGGCGCCTTCGTGGACATCGGCGTGCATCAGGACGGGCTGGTGCACATTTCCCGCATGGCCGACCGCTTCATCAAACACCCCAGCGAGGTGGTCAAGGTAGGCGACGTGGTGAAGGTTTGGGTAGTCAGCGTGGATGAAAAGAAAAAGCGCATCGCCCTGACCATGGTGAAGGACAGGATGTAAAAAGGGAACGAGGGTTTTTAGGGAACGGGGGGTTTTGCGGGGGAAACCGCTTTTGATGGCAAAAGCGGTCTCCCCCGCACCCCCTTCCGAAAACCACCTGGCAATGGTACATTATTTTATCTCTCAAGCATTTTTTGCCTGCTTCTTTTTTCATAAGCAAAGGAACATTTTTTCTAAAAAAACAAGCCGCATCTTCTGCGGCTTTCTCGGAAGGGGCGCGGGGGAACCGTTCTTTGACTTCCAAAGAGCGGTTCCCCCGCATTTTTCGATTCGTTTTTACTGGGCGATTTCAAAGGTGGGGATCACGCCGCCGGCAAACTGTTCATTTTCCAGGATGAACTTCTGCACCTTTTCGGTGGCCAGCACGGATTCCAGGGCCTTGAGCCATTCCGCTTCGGCGTTTTCGGGTTTCACCACCAGGTAGTTCACATACACCTGGCCGGTCACGGTGCCCGCTTCGGTGAACAGGGCGTCGTCCCGCACGGTCATGCCGGCGTCCAGCACGTAGTTGCCATTGATGACGGCGAAGGCCACGTCGTCCAGCACGGCGGGAATCTTTTCAGCGTCCAGCTCAAAGATTTCGATGCCGTTGGTTTCCACGATGTCTTCCTTCTGCAGCCCGCTGTCGGGGGTGGTGCCTTCGGGCAGGGTGATCAGGCCGGCGTCCGCCAGCAGGATCAGGGCGCGGGTTTCATTGGAGGGGTCGTTGGTTACGGCGATCTTATCGCCGGCAGCGATGTCCTTCAGGTCCTTCTTGGTGCCGGGATAGATGCCGTAGGGCTCGCAGTGCACGCCGAAGGCGGCCACCAGCTGCTCGTTTTCCGGCACGCTGGCATTATAGGCATTCAGGAAAGGAATGTGCTGGAAGTAGTTCACATCCACTTCGCCGGAAGCGGTGGCGGGGTTGGCCACGTAATAATCGGTCACTTCCAGGATCTCCAGGTCATAACCCAGGGCGGCCAGATCGTCCTTCACGTATTCCAGGATCACGGCGTGGGGCGTGGTGGAGGCAGCGATCTTGATTTTCTGATTTTCAGCCAGGGAAGCGGGAACCACGGACAGGATCACCAGAGCGAGTACCAGAGCGATAACCTTTTTCATGTTCATATCTCCTTTCATTGTTAACGGATTCTATGGTCCAACCGGCGGGTGAGCCGGGTACCGGTGATAGCGATGACCTGCACCATCAGCACCAGCACGGCGCTGGCAGCGTACATGAAATCATAATACTTTTTGCCGCGCTGATAGCCTTTCGTAATGGCGTAGGCCCCCACGCCGCCGCCGCCCACGGCGCTGACCATGGCGGTGTAGGCCAGGATGGTGGTGACGGCCATGGCCGCGCCGGTGACCAGCGAGGGAACGGATTCGGGGATCAGCACCTTCCAGATGATCTGCCAGGTGGTGGAGCCCATGGCCTTGGCGGCCTCGATGACGCCGCCGTCCACCTCCAGGAAGCTCTGCTCCACCACGCGGGCGATGTACGGCGTGGCGCTGATGACCAGCGGAAACACGGAAGCGGAGGTGCCGATGGCCGTGCCCATCACTGCCCGGGTGACGGGGATCAGCATGGCGATCAGCAGGATAAAGGGGATGGAGCGGAGGAAATTGATCACCGCGCCCAGCACGGCGTTAAAGGTGGGGGCCGGCTTGATGCCGTCCTTCCTGGTGATCACCAGCAGCACCCCCAGGGGCATACCCAGCAGGTAGGAAATAACGGAGGAACATACCGTCATCATGCAGGTTTCCAGGAAACCCTGCCAGATCAGCGCCCAGTTCATACGGGATCCACCTCCTTCACCGTCAGCCCCTGCCGGGTCAGATAGGCCATCACCTGTTTTTTGGTGTCCTCATCCGACGGGGTTTCGATGAGCATCTGGCCGTAGGATTTTCCGTTGATGCGCTTGATGTCGGCGGAGAGGATATTCACATTCACGCCGCAATCCCGCACCAGCTCGGCAATAATGGGCTGGCTTTCCTTTCCTTCGTCAAACACGATGCGCAGCGCGGGGATCTCGATGGCGGTGTCATCCTGCTGGCTGGGCACGATGCCGAACAGCCGCTTGCCCGCCGCCGAGCGGGTATGCACGAACACGTCGTCCACGGTGCCTTCCTCGGCGATTTTGCCGCCGTCCAGAATGGCCACCCGGCTGCAAATCTGCCGGATCACGGCCATTTCATGGGTGATCAGCACCACCGTGATGCCCAGGCGCTTGTTGATGTCCTGCAAAAGCGCCAGAATGGACTGGGTGGTCATGGGGTCCAGGGCGCTGGTGGCCTCGTCACACAGCAGCACCTCGGGGTCGCTGGCCAGGGCCCTGGCGATGGCCACGCGCTGGCGCTGTCCGCCGGACAGCTGGATGGGATAGGCATCCGCCTTGTCCTCCAGCTCCACGATTTTCAGCAGCTCCTTCACCCGCTGGTTCGCCTTGGCCTTGGGCACCCCGGCGATTTCCAGGGGATAGCGCACGTTGCGCGCCACCGTTTTCTGCATCAGCAGGTTGAACTGCTGGAAAATCATGCTCACCTTCCGGCGGGTGATCATCAACTGCTTTTCATTCATGGCCAGAATGTTCTGGCCGTCGATGAGGATCTGGCCGTCCGTGGGGGTATCCAGCCGGTTCATGCACCGGATCAGGGTGCTTTTCCCGGCGCCGGACATGCCGATGATGCCGTAGATCTGGCCCTTTTCAATGCTCAGGTTGATGCCGTCCAGGGCCACCACTTCGCCGCCGGGCACCTGGTAGACCTTGCGAAGATTTTTGACCTCGATCAAAGGAGCGTTCTTTGACAAATGCATGCATTCCTTTCGGATTTTCCGCCCATCGGCAGCGCACGTCTGCCCTGCCGGGCCATGAAAAAGCCGCCGCGCACTGCTGCGGGCGGCTCAACAAGCGCAGGCGAATGTCAAGCAGCGCATCGCAAACAGAACGGGGTCAGGCCCGCGCACCGGTGCATTCGCTGCATGTTCTTCACGGTAAGCCCTCCCCTTCCGGCGTTTCGCCTCTTGATAGGTGCATTATAGAGCATTCGGTGCTTATTGTCAATTACAGAAAAAATATATTCAGCTATAGTTTTTCTTTATAATTGTTATCCCGAATCCGGCGTCACAGTTCCCCTGCCGCCTTTTCCGCCTCGTGCAGGCAGGAAATCAGCTGCGCGGTGGTCATCTCCCGTTCGCCGTACCGCTTCGCCCCGGCCACCGACGCCAGGCCGTGCCACAGGCAGGCTTCGGCGGCGGGAAACAGCAGCATGCCATTACAGCCATGCAAAAGTACGGCCAGGATGCCCGTCAGCGCGTCGCCGCTGCCGCCCTTGGCCAGCGCCGGGCTGCCGACCGCATTCAGCCGGTACACAGGCTTTCCTTCGCTGATGCCGCAGATCACGGTGACGTCGCTTTTCAGCACGGCGGTGCAGTCAAACGTTTCCGCCAGCCGCCGGGCAGCCAGCAGCCGGTCCTCCAGAATCTCTTTCGCGCTGCAGCCCAGCAGCCGGGCCGCCTCGCCGATATGCGGCGTGATCACGGCCTTTTCCCCCAGCCGCATCGGGTGCCGTGCCAGCAGGTTCAGCGCGTCGGCATCCCACACGGAAGGCCTGTCCTTGTCCCAGATGTTCAGGATATTCTGCCAAACCGCTTCGCTTTGCCCCAGGCCGCAGCCCAGGGCCAGCACGTCGTAAGGCGTCGCCACAGCCTTTTGAATCTCCACGCACATGGCGTTGGGCGCCAGCGTCTGCAGGATGGGAATGATGTCCTTTTCGCAGGCGACGGTAGTCAGGCCCGCGCCGGCGGTAACGGCGGCCTGGGCGCACATGGCGGCGGCCCCGGCCATGCCCAGGCGGCCGGCATAGATCAGAACGCGGCCGCAGTCGCCTTTGTGGGCGCTGATGGGCCGGGGCTGCAATCGCAGGGCTTTGGGCGTCAGCACCTCGCAGTCGATTTCCGGGTCGTCCAGGGTCAGTTGATCGCTATTCCAGGGAGCCATGCTCCACAGCCCGATGTCCGCCACCACGATTTTGCCCACGGCTTCCCGGGCCCTTGTCAGATACAGCCCGGGCTTGGGGGCGTGAAAGGTCACCGTCACGTCGGCATGCACGAAGGCGCCGGCGCACCGGCCGGTTTTTCCGTCGATGCCGCTGGGAATATCCACGGCAATTACCGGGGGCATATCTCCGCCCAAATGAAAATCGTGATACGGAACCAGCATCATCCGGGCCATCCGTTCGTCCGCGTCGCCCCGGAAACCGGTGCCAAGCAAGGCGTCCACGTAGCCGTCGAAGGGCCGGTCCGGGCCTTCCCCCCGAAGGGGCCATTGCTCCCGGGGCAAAAGGGACCAATCCAGGATGTCCTTATCCCGCAACAGCCGTTTCAGCCATTGGCGCTGCAGCGCGGCGTCCCGGGTTTGCGGCTCGCCGTACAGCC
Organism: uncultured Eubacteriales bacterium; assembly: GCA_902773895.1. Taxonomy (GTDB): domain Bacteria; phylum Bacillota; class Clostridia; order Christensenellales; family Aristaeellaceae; genus RUG563. Next base: position 31,292 of record CACYGB010000009.1, on the reverse strand, counting down.
ACACCGTGGGCCTGCCGCCCCGCTGCAAAAACAGCCGGGCCGCGGCCAGGCCGTCGCCGCCGTTGTTGCCCTTGCCGCACAGGAACAGCACTTCCCTGTCCCGGCAATCGCCGCCCAGGGCCTTTTCCAGTTCCTCCACCACGGCGATGGCAGCGTGCTCCATCAGCAAAAGCGACGGCACGCCCAGGGAAAAGGCCTTTTCCTCCGTGCGGCGCATGTCCGCCGGGGTCAGCACCGGATAGGAATCCATGAATGAATCATCGTACAGCATGCCCTACTCCTTTTCCACCACGGCAAAGGCCGCCGCGATCCCGCCGTCATGGGAAATGGACAGGTGGACGCGGACAATGCCCCTTTCCCCGGCCAGGCGCAGGTAGTCCCCCCGCAGTTCGTAATACGGCGCGCCGTGATCATCATGCAGGACGCAGATGTCTGCCAGGCTGCCTACGATGCCCGTTCCCAGGGCTTTCGTCAGCGCCTCCTTGGCGGCGAAAATGCCGGCCAGGCTCTGGGCCGCCGACGCGCCTTTTCCGGCGATGTAGGCTCTCTCTTCCTCACTGAAAAAACGGCGGAGAAAACGTTCATCCGCCGCGTGTTTTTCCATCCGTGCGATGCCGCACAAATCGACGCCCACGCCCGCGATCATGGCTTTGCGAAATACAGGGCGTTGGCAATAGCCCGGGCCGTCACCTCGGCCGCCGCGGCGCACAGCTTCACGAAATTCACTTCGTTTTCCGTGCGTCCCGTAGCCAGGGCGAACATGGTATCGCCGTCCATCTGGGTATGCACAGGGCGAATGGTGCGGGCCAGGCCGTCGTGGGCCACGTCCGCCAGGCGGTTGGCCTGCTCCTTGGTCAGCTTGCAGTCCACCGCCACCACGCCGATGGTGGTGTTGCTGCCCGGGGCCGGGATGCGGATCTGCTGGGGCGCCGGCGCGTGGCCGTACAGCAGTCCCTCCGCCAGCACCCGGGTGCCGTCCGGCATATGGGCGCAGCCCAGCACTTCGCCCGTTTCCGGGTGATACACGTCGCCCACGGCGTTCACCGCCACCACAGCGCCCACCGTGACGCCCTCGGGCAGCGTAATGGACGCGGAGCCGATGCCGCTGTCCTGGGGCACGGCGCCGGGCACCAGCTTGCCCACCGTGGCGCCGCATCCCGCGCCGAAACGCCCCTGCTGCATGCCCTTTTGGGCGGCCATGCAGGCAGCACGGCCCATGGCGGCGTCAGGGCGGATGTGGGGATCGCCCACGTTCAGATCGTAGAGCACCGCGGCGGGCACGATGGGCACCCGGGCCACGCCCATATCCATGCCGCAGTCCATTTGCTCCAGGTAGCGCATCACACCGCCGGCAGCCTCCAGACCGAAGGCGCTGCCGCCGGACAAAACGACGGCGTTCGCCTTTTCCACCAGGTTGCCGGGCTTCAAAAGATCGGTTTCCCGGGTGCCCGGCGCGGCGCCGCGGACGGACACGCCGCCCACCGCCCCGTCCTTGCGGCACAGCACCACCGTGACGCCGGTGCGGCCCGATTCGCTCTGGGCCTGGCCCACGCGAATGCCGTGTACGTTAGTAATATCGCCAGCATAAGGATTCATATGTTTCACCTCGTTTTGTTTCTCTGGAGGGCCGTCAAAGAAAACAACGGCCCTCGTCAAAGTCTTCTTTTCTTTCCTCGATCAGCTTTTGCAGCCGGTCCAGCTTTTCCCATAGGATCGCTTCCCGACGCACCTGCGCGCCAGCGCCTTCCGCTTCCATCTCGCCTTCATGCCAATCCACCCAGGCATCCAGGTGGTCCGAAAGGTCCCGATGCAGCATGCGGCAGAAATCCAGCATGCTCACATGCAGCTGTGTCACATCGTGGCAGGCAGGGGATCGGCCGTCGTCCTCAAAGATCACATAGCAGCACCAGTAGCTGACGGTGCACACCATCCGACCTGGCTCGCAGTACCCGTGCACGGAAAAGGCGTCCAGGGTTTCCAGCCCGTGGATGGCCTGGGCAAGCCACTCCTGCGCCACGTCGGTCACATAGCTCAAATCGAAGGCCGTATCCTCGCTGCCCAGCTGGAACGTGACCCAGCCGTCCTCCGGTCTGCTCAGCATCCCGTTCACTTCCTGTTCGTTTTCGCGTCCAGCCAGGCGATCAGGTCGGCGGTCACTTCGTCCCGGTTGATTTCATTGAACAGTTCGTGCCGGGCGCCCTCGTAGAGCTTCACGGTCACATCCCGCATGCCGGATTGTTCAAACTGCTCCGCCACCTGGCGGACGCCCTGGCCCATCTGGCCCACGGGGTCCTGGCTGCCGGACAGGAAATATACCGGCAAATCCCTGGGCATGGCGGCCAGGCGGCCAAGGTCGGTCAGGCGCGTCAATCCGCCGAAGAAATCGGCGAAGGCACTGCCCGTAAAGCAGAAGCCGCACAGGGGATCCGCCACGTACTTGTCCACTTCTTTTTCGTCCCGGCTCAGCCACTCAAAGCCGGTGCGGCCCGGGGCGAAGGGCTTGTTGTTGCCGGAAAACGCGATCTGGTTGACCATGGCGGCAGGTTTCTTCTTCGGGGACGCCTTGGCCAGCAGCCAGCCCGACACGCACAGGGCCTTGGGATAAAAGCCCGTGCCGGACAGGATCAGGCCGTCCAGCTCGCCGCCGTACCGCAGGGCGTATTCCCGGGCCAGAAAGCTGCCCATGGAATGGCCCAGCAGGATGAAGGGCACGCCGGGAAACCGCTTTTTCAGGGCCAGGGACACATCGTGGGCGTCCTGCAGGATCACGTCCCAGCCGTCCTTATCCGCAAAGTACCCAAGCAATGCCGCGTCCCGGCCGTGGCCCCGGTGGTTCCTGCCCGCCACGGCATAGCCCGCGGCGTTCAGCGCCCGGGCCATACGGTCATACCGGTCGATATGCTCCGCCATGCCGTGCAGGATCTGCACCACGGCCCAGGGCGTTCCTTCCGTTTCCCACACCCGAAAGTCCGCCATGGGAATTCCTCCTTACAGCTGGTACAGGCCCACCTTTTTGTACACCTTGCGCAGCGTTTTCTGGGCCAGGTACTGGGCCCGTTCGGCATTGCGCTTCAGCATGGCGTTGAGCCCTTCCTTGTCGGCGATGATGGCGTTGTAGCGCTCCTGGATGGGCGTCAGCTCCGCCAGCACCGCTTCGGTGACCGCTTCCTTCAGGGCGCCGTAGCCCAAGCCCTGCAAGGACGCCACCGTTTCTTCCATGCTCTGCTTTTTCAGCACGCTCAGGATGGTGAGCAGGTTGCTGACGCCGGGCTTGTTTTCCGGGTCGAACCGGATTTCCCCGTCGCTGTCGGTGACGGCGCGCTTGAGCTTTCGGCGGATGTCCTCGGGCTTGTCCAGCACGGCGATGAAGGTTTCGTCGGGATCGGATTTGCTCATTTTTTTGGTGGGCTCCTGCAGGCTCATGATCTTGGCCGTGGCCTTGGGGATATAGGGCTCCGGAATGGTGAACACGTCGCCGTACAGGCTGTTGAAGCGCTGGGCGATGTCCCGGCAGATTTCCACGTGCTGCTTCTGGTCGCCGCCCACGGGCACCAGGTTGGTCTGGTAAAGCAAAATGTCGCTGGCCATCAGCACGGGATAGGTGAACAGGCCGGCGTTGATGTTGTCGGCGTGCTTCTGGCTCTTGTCCTTGAACTGGGTCATGCGGTTCAATTCGCCCATGTAGGTGAAGCAGTTCAGGATCCAGGCCAGCTCGGCGTGGGCCGGCACATGGCTCTGGCAGTAAATGATGTTCTTGTCCGGGTCCAGGCCGCAGGCTACGTAAATGGCCGCCAGGCTGGCGGTGCGCTTGCGCAGGTCAGCCGGGTTCTGGCGCACGGTCAGGGTATGCAGATCCGCCATGCAGTACAGGCAGTCCGCGTCGTCAAACAAAGAAAAATTGCGCAGCGCGCCGATATAGTTGCCCAGTGTAATATTGCCGGACGGCTGAATGCCGGAAAAAACCACGCGGCGCTGTTCCTGGTTGTCCATGCCCATCATTCCCCTTTTATCTGATATTGTTCATATTATAGCATAATTTTCCCGGCCTGTAAAGAATTTCAGGCCATTCTTCCCGCGCCCGCCATGAATTGACAAGTCCCGGAAGCCGGCCTATAATGAATCCTGATTTCACCGGAAAGGATGCCGCAGCATGATCCCCTTCATCCTGATGACGATCGGAAACGAAAGCGACCGCCTGTTCATGGAAGACCTCTATCTGGAATACCACCAGCTGATGTACGGCATGGCCCTGCGCGTCACCCGCAGCGGCGACCTGGCCCAGGACGCCGTCAGCGACAGCCTGGTGGCGTTGATGAAAAAAATCCCGCTGCTGCGCACCCTGGAATGTAACAAACTGCGTTCCTACCTTGTCATTACTGTCAGACACACCGCCATCACCCTGCTGAACCGGGGCAAGCGGGAGCGTGCGGCCGACGACGCCACCTTCGCCGATCTCAGCGACGGCTTCCGGGTGGACGATCACGTGCTGGCCGCCGCCGGCGTGGAGGGCATCAAGCAGGCCATCCGCCAGCTGCCCCAGCGGGAAAAGGACATCATGCTGATGCGCTATTTCCGGGAAATGACCGACGAGGAAATCGCCGGGGAGCTGGGCATCCGGCCCGTATCGGTGCGGGTGCAGCTGAGCCGGGCGCGCAGGCACCTGGCCGCGCTGCTGGGAAAGGAGGGAACCGTATGAAGCAGGACGATCTGCTGCGCCAGGCGCTGAGCGAGCTGGCGCAGGAAGAAACGGAGCAGTTTGCCGCCGGCATGAGCCGGGAAGATCGCCGCGCCGCCGAAACCCTCTTCCGGCGCCACAAGCGCCAGGCGCTTTCCCTGATCGCCCGGCACACCGGAAAGAAGCGCGGCTACGGCACGGCGGTGCTGCGCGTCGCCGCCATGCTGATCCTGGTGGCAGGGGGCGTGTACCTGGCCACGCGCCAGGCCCCGCCGGACATCACACCCCTGGCCCCGGGCCAGTCCGCTTCCGTGGCGCCTTTCCGGACGGATTTCCTGTCCCCCACCGAATTGCCTGTTCCCGCGGATACGGCGTCTCCGATCCCCACTTTAACGGCAAAACTCGATCTTATTGAAACACAATCGCCCACTTCGATGCCGAATCCCACCGATGTGCCGACGCCAAATCCCACCGATACGCCGGAGCCCACCGCCACGCCTGCTCCGACCCCCGCCATAACGCCGGAGCCCACCGCTTCGCCCGCACCGCAGCCGCCCAAGGTGAAATCCGCAGCGGTCCCCGACGGCTGGGGCGGTGCCTACTTCCCGGGTGCGCTGCCGGAGGGCTATACCCTGGCCCAATGCGGCACGGTGGACGGCGGCTGGCAGGCGGTTTACCAAAATGGCGATGACACTGTCACCTTCACCGAGCACGCGTCCATGACCTCCATCCCGGTGGACGAGGGGCTCACCGTCACCTATGTGCAGTGGGACGGCGTGGTGGCCCTGATGGCCGACGCGGACGGCGTGCAGACCCTCGCCTGGGATCTGGACGGCCGTTCCTTCCGCCTGACCGCCACCGACGGCAGCGCCGCGGAAATCGCTAAGAGCGTCCGGAAAATCCAGTAAAATACGGGGACCCGCTTCCAACCCGCGAGCAGGTCCCTTTTTTCAGGTTTTTTCTGATAATTTTCCGCAAAATTTTTCGAAACCATGAAACAAACGGCCCTGTCTGACGGTCTATACAGACGAACGAACCCACGAAGGAGGCTGTACCATGAAACGATTTTTCTTCCTGATGCTGCTGATGATCCTTTCCGTCCTCTGCCTTTCCGCGCTGGCGGACAGGGCTGTCCTGCCGGAATCCGATATGCCCCAGGCCATCCGGGAATATTTTTCCGCGTCCAATTTCAGCGGCTACACCATCCGGGATACGCTGCTTGCCCAGGAAATGCACAACGGCAGTGATTACTATTTCGCCGTCACCCAGAAGGACGGCCATAACGTGCTGCACGGCTTTCGCAGGGATGGCGGCAGCTGGCGCCATTTCCTGCGCACGGACAGCGCCATTCCCCAGGGAAGGGGCATGTTCCTCCTGACCAGAGGCGAAGGCACGCTCTTCCTGCTCAGCGATCAGACGCTGCAGCTCAGCGGCGCGCTGTGCATCCAGTTCACCCGGGAGGATAACGAGGAGCAGCCCGAATCCTATCAGGTTTTTGATCTGGATTCCGCCGGAAGGTGGAACCTGAAGCTGCTGTGCTGCCATTACAGCTGGCGGGAAGTGCTGGTGGGCAAGGATTCGCTGACGTACTATTACGAAGGAGAAAAGGAAGGCTCGGCAAAAGGAACAGTCCAGACCGACCTGCGCTATTTCAGCTACGCTGCCTTCCCCAAGTCCGTTTCGGAAGCCCGCAGCAAGCTGTCCTCCCCGCCCGAACTGCCCGCCTCCGGTCAGCTGTCCGCCCGGGCTATTTCATTCACCGGCGGGAAAAAATACCCTGTTTACACCGGGCCCGGCACCCAGTTCCAGCGCGCCGCCAACGGCAAGGCCGCCGTATCCACCAACGACTGGATCCAGGTGTTCGGCTATGAGGAGGACTGGATCATGATCCAGTACGACATCACCAGCGATCATCTGCGCATCGGGTACATTGAAAAATCCGCGCTGCCCAAAAACGCCGATGTGGACCCTCTGAACCTGGGCGATTTGAACGTCACGGTGAACGGCACCACGTACCTGACCGACGACCCGCTGAAAAGCCGCAGCGTGCTGTGCCGCTATGAGGCCGGCAAAACGCTGACCTGGCTGGCCGACCTGGGCGACTGGTATTACGTGCAGGACGAGGAAAACAAAATCCGCGGTTTCGTGCTGCAGTCGGACGTGGACGCAGATGACGTCCAGGGCCGGGATTTCGCGGATTATTTCAACAACGGCGTTTACGCCGCCACGGCGGACGTGACGCTGCACGGCGACCGGACGGCGGACATTACCGTTATGGTCATCGCCCCGGCGGACTGGCTGACGGACGGCGACCGCATCGACCGTTACCGGGTGTACGGCAACAACACCCGCCTGTCCGTTTCCGATCTGGAAACCACCTGCGCGCCGCTGTCCGGCGGCCGCAGCCGCTTTGCCTACACCATGCAGGTCACCGTGCCGGAAAACGTCAATGTGCTGGGCCTGTGCCCCGAATACGCGGACGGCGTCCGCGCCGGGGAAGCCGTCACGGTGTTCGTCCGGTAAACGCTGTCCAAGAAAACAAGCCGCGGCATCCACTTTGCCGCGGCTTTTTGCGTTCCGGTTTTCCTGTTTCGTATTACGGTTCTCTTTCCGTCAGCTTCACATGCACCGTGTCCCCCGGCTGTTTGCCGATCCTGCGGCGGATGTCCTTGCGAACGCCCAGGATGTGGCAGGGCGTGCCCATGCGCACCAGCTGCCCGTCATAGGGCTCCCCGTCAAATTCGGCGTGCACCGCCACCCGGCCTTTGCCGAAGCGTGCCTTCACGTCGAAGGGGATTTCCACGTACGCCGCGTCCATGTCCGGATTCCGGATCAGCACGGCGTCAAATTCGATGATTTCCCCCATACTCAGCGCACCCCGCGGATCCTGTTCAGCGGCCACAGCACGCAACGGACCTTGCCGCGCAGCATGGACTTGGACAGGGGGCCCACGTCGTCGGACCGGCTGTCGTGGGAGGAAAAGCGGTTGTCCCCCATGACGAAGTATTCGTCCTCGCCCAGGGTGATCTTTTCAAAGCTCATGGGCTCGCTGCCCTGTTCCTTGGGATCAGGCACCGCTTCGCCGTTCACATACAGATGCCCGCTTCGGATTTCCACCGTATCCCCCGGCAGGGCCACCAGACGCTTGACAAAAACCGTATGCCGCGTCAGCGCCAGCCCCGCGCCCAGGTTCACCTGGCCTTCGGTCCGGTCCGGGTAATGGCACACCACGATGTCGCCCCGTTGGAAATCCCGGTCCCACTTGGTCACCAGCATCATTTCCCCGCTTTGCAGGGTGTTGCTCATGCTGGAGCCGTCCACCCGGACCAGCTGGAACACAAAGGCCTGCAGCAGAACGATCAGCACCGCCGCGAAAAGCAGCGTGGCCAGCAGGGACAGCGCTTCCTGACCCAGCGTCCTGCGGGGCTTTTGCTGCGTATCCGGCCGGTGCTGAACGCTCACGTTACTGAACCCCCCGGATCTTGGAGAAGGGCAGGATCACGCACTTGACCTTGCCCATGATGGCGGAGGCGGAAATGGGGCCCACGTCGTCGGAACGGCTGTCGTGGGACGTGCGGCGGTTGTCGCCCATGACGAAGTATTCATCCTCGCCCAGGGTGATTTTTTCAAAGTTCCGGGGCACGCTGCCCTGATATTCGGGATCGGGCACCATTTCGTCGTTCACATACAGATGCCCGTCCTTGATTTCCACGGTGTCCCCCGGCAGGGCCACCAGGCGCTTGACGAACAGCGTATAGCTGTCCAGCGACACGGCGGCGCCGATGTTGACGGAGCCGTTCATGCGGCCGGGATAGCGGCAGATCACGATGTCGTTGCGCTGCTTTTCCCCAAACAGGTAATCCAGCTTGGACACCAGCACGATTTCGCCGTCCTGCAGGGTGTTGGTCATGCTGGTGCCGTCCACCCGGATGGGCTCGGCAATAAACGCGCGGATCAGAAGGGCAATAGCCAACGCCGCCAGAATCGTCCAAATCCAGCTCATAATTTCCTGCTTCAGCGTTTTCTTTTCTTTTTCCTTTTTCTTGCCCTTCTTCTGTTCGGGCTCCTGCTGACTGGGAACAAATTTCTTTTCTGCCTGCTGCATCGCTTGGTTTACTCCTCTCTGCTTCCTTCCGGTTCGGGACCGGCCTGGATCAGCTTTTTCCGGCGCTTGAAATACACCTGCCGATCCAGCATCACGATGCGCCCGCACTGCAGACATTTGATTTTGATGTCTGCCCCCGTGCGGATCACCGTCCACCGGTCCCCGCCGCAGGGATGGGGCTTCCGGGTTTGGATAATATCGCCCAGCCGAACGTCCGTCTCCATGCCTGCGCCTCCCGATGATCTGATGTACGGATGCTATTATATACGCTTTTTCAGTTTTTTTCAATGACAATTGCTTGCAGGGCAAGCAAAGGACGGTAAACTTTCTGTGAATCCGCGAAAAAACGCCTGCGGCGGGAAGCGTACCCCCTCCGCAGGCGGCAAAAATCAATTCAGCTGGTATTTCGCGTCCGCCGTGCGCAGCAGATGCCGCGCAGCCAGCAGCGACAGAACCGCCAGAAAGCCAATGAGCGCAATAGCGTAAACGTACATGGAGCAGCCGGTGCTCAGCAGAAGATAGCTGGCACCGCCCAGCACACCCAACAGCCCCCAGCTGATCAGCAAGCCCATCAGGGAGCCGCCCTTTTGCTTCACCGCTTCCGTTTCCGTCAGCCAGTCCAGCTTGGGATGGGCCACATCGCTGGCCAGGGACATGCACCCGGCCGCCATGCAGAACAGCACCGTAGCCACGAACGCCAGCACAGCGTGCACCGCGTAAGCGGGCAGCAGCACAATCAGGATGGCCACCGCCGGGATGCAGCCCAGCACGGACAGCCCCATACCAACGGCCAGCTTGGCCAGCACCGGCGTCCTGGCGGTCAGCGGCAGGGCGGTCATGGCGGCGTGGCCCTTGCCCTCCCGGGTCACGGCGGTGGACAAGGCAGGGTTCATGCCCGCCATGAAGGACATGAGCGCCGTCATAACGGCCACGATCACGCCGCCGTCCATTCCGCTGAACATCTGTGTCAGGGTTTCGCCGTTTTCACGCATGGCCTGGTTCATGGACAGCGCCATGACGCCCACCATCAGCACCGGCATGAAGGAAGTGGGCAGCAGGTTCACCGCGTAAGCGGGCACCCGCAGGATCTGGCGGATCTCCCGCACGCAGCAGGCCTTGAAGGCGGAACCGGAGGCGAAGGACACCCTGCCCTTGCCTGCCTTCCTGCCGGTGCTGCCGGCGGTTTCGCTCTGCAGCAGGCTCAGGTCGTGATACCGGAAGCCGATCAGATACACCCCGGCGGCAAAGGCCGCGCAGCCTGCCAGCATGAACAGCGCCAGCAGCTTCCAGTCGCCCATCCAGCCCTTGGCCGCCCAGGCAGCCGGCGGGAACATGCCGGTGATGGCCTCGATGCGGGCGGAGTTATTGGTCAGAAAGGTTTGCAGGAATTCTTCTGCGTTGTCGCTGCCCGTGATGCCGCCGATCTGGGCGCACAGCAGCATATACGCCACCAGCAGCACGATGCCGCCCACGGTGGCCACGATTTCCCGCCGCTTCCACAGGGCGGAAAAGCGGATCAGCACGGTGGAAAGCAGCGCCACGATGGTAATGGGCAGCAGCGCCACCGTCAGCCACACCAGCACCATGCGCACATAGAACAGCGCTTCCGGGTGGATACGGATGCCGTACAGGATGCCGGCAGGCAGGATGAACAGCGCGCTGACCAGCGTTTCGCTGAGCCACACCTGGGTCATCTTGGCCCACAGCACCGTGCGGCTTCTCACCGGCAGGGAGGCGGTAAACGCGGCGTCCCGGTCAAAATACAGGGTACTGAGGATGAAGAAAAACGCCAGCACCAGGGTACTCAGCATGGACATGAGCACCGACAGGGTCAGCAGCAGTTCGGGCATTTTCATCCGGATCAGCACGGTCAGGATGGTGTTTTCCAGGAAAACGAGGATGCCGGCCAGGTACAGCATCAGCACGATGTAGCCCAGCGAGCGCATCACGGCCTTGCCTTTTTTATCCCCGATGGCGGTTTTCACGTTCCGGGGCTTCCAGTCCGCGAACCGGGACAGCAGCTGCAGCCGGAGCAGAGCAAAAAACTGCGTCATGCCGTTTCGCCTCCGTCGTCCGTCAGCTCCAGGAAGAGCTCTTCCAAAGACGCGCCCACTTCGCCGGAGCGCAGTTCATCCAGCGTGCCCTGGGCCTTCAGGGAGCCGTGGGCGATCACGCCGATGCGGGTGCACAGCTTTTCCGCCACCTCCAGCACGTGGGTGGAGAAAAACACGGTGTTTCCGGCCGCGCAGTGGTTTTTCATTTCTTCCTTCAGCAGGTGGGCCGCCCGGGGGTCCAGGCCGCCCAGCGGTTCATCCAGGATCCACACCGGCGGATTGTGGATCAGCGCGCCGATCACCACCAGCTTCTGCTTCATGCCCTTGGAATAGGAGCGGATCTGGTTGTTCACCGCGTCCTCCAGGGAGAAAATGGACAGGTACTTTTCAATGTGATTCCTGCGCTGGGCGGCGCTGACCTGGTAAATATCCGCCATAAAGTTCAGGTACTCCATGCCGGTCAGCCGGTCGTAAAGGTCGTTGCCGTCCGGCACAAAGCCGATCAGCCGCTGGGCGGCGATGCGGTCCTGGTCCATGCGGTGGCCGGCCATGGTGATGGTGCCTTCATCGGGCCGCAGGATCCCGGTCATCAGCTTGATGGCGGTGGTTTTGCCGGCGCCGTTGGGGCCGATAAAGCCGAACAGCTCCCCGCTGTCCACGTGAAGGGACAGGTGATCCAGGGCCTTCACCTGGTTTTTGGCGTATGTTTTGCTGACATTTTCCAAATCGATCATACCGATCGCCTCCTTGCTCTTTGACGGCACCCAGTATAACAAGCCGGCAAGGCCGTGGCAAGGGGAAGCAGCCAAAAAATACAATTCTGCGTTCCAAATGACAAAAATCGCTTCCCCGTTTCCGGGAAAGCGATGTCGGGATCCGCGGTGAAAAACGCGGCGGACGGGATCATACCAGTTCCATTTCCACGCCCAGCTTGCGCAGCCGGTTCAGCATTTCCTCATCCAGGCCGCTGTCGGTCAGGATCAGGCCGCCCTCCTGCAGATCGCAGATCCGCGCCAGGGCCACCCGGCCGAATTTGCTGTGGTCCGCCACGATCACGCTGCGGTGGGCCGAAGCGATCATCAGCCGCTTCACCCCCACCTCGGCAAAGTTGGCGTTGGTGATGCCGGCGGAAAAATCAATGCCGTCGGCGCCGACGAACGCAATGTCCACGTGGGTGTCGCGCACGAAATTCTCCGTCAGCGTACCCACCAGTTCCTGCCGTCCCTGGCGGCGGGTGCCGCCGGTAACGATCAGGGTGGATGAGGGATGAATGGGAGTCTGATAGGCAATGTACAAATCGTTGGTGATCAGGGTCAGGTTCTCGTGGCGGCTCAGCGCCTGGGCAATGAAGAACGCCGTGGTGCCCGAGTCGATCATCACGGTGTCGCCGTTGTGCACCATGCGGGCCGCGCTGGCGGCGATCCGCTGTTTTTCTTCCGTCATCAGGCCGATTTTTTCGGCGTACATGTGCTCATAGGAGGTGCTGCGGTCCATCTTGATGGCGCCGCCGTGGGTGCGGCGCAGCACGCCCTGCTGATCCAGTTCATCCAGGTCCCTGCGCACGGTTGCTTCCGAAACATGGAATTCCTGCGCCAGCTCATGGATTTGCGCGCTGGTATGCAGTTCGATGTATTCCATCATTTTCTTTTGCCGCTCGGCAGGGATATACACATTGCGTTCCATGGTCACCATCCTTCGTCATAGCTGTTCGATCACCCGGGTGAGCAGTGCGGCGAAATCACCCCGGACGCGGCGGCCCATCTCCATCACTTCCTGGTGGTTGATGGGCTCATCCAGCACGCCGGCGGCCATATTGGTAATGCAGCTGATCCCCAGCACCTTCATGCCGCAGTGCCGCGCCACGATGGTTTCCGGCACGGTGGACATGCCCACCGCGTCGGCCCCCAGGGTGCGGGCCATGCGGATTTCCGCCGGGGTTTCATAGGTGGGTCCGTTCATCCAGCAGTATACGCCGCTGCGCAGGTCGATGCCCAGTTCGGCAGCGGCCATGCGGGCGATGGTGCGCATCCCGCGGTCAAACGCGTTGGTCATATCGGGGAACCGGGGCCCGAAGGCGTCCAGGTTCGGCCCGGTCAGGGGGTTTTTGCCGGACAGGTTGATAAAGTCCGCCAGCAGCATCAGGGTACCGGGGTGCAGATCGGTGTTGACGCCGCCGGCAGCGTTGGTAAGGATCAGTTTTTCGATGCCCAGCCTGCGCATCACCCGGACGGGCAGCGTCACATCCTCCATGGGATGGCCTTCGTAGCTGTGGAAGCGTCCGCTCATCAGCAGCACCTTTTTGCCGCCCAGTTCGCCCAGGATGAATTTGCCCGCGTGGCCCGCCACGGTGGAACGGGGAAAATCCGGCACGTCGGCGTAGGACAGTTCCCTGGCGTTTTTCAGTTCCTTCCCGAAATCCCCCAGCCCGCTGCCCAGCACCACGGCGACGTCCGCCCGGCCCAGGGTGTTTTCGATCACATCGGCAGCCCGCTGGATACGCTGCATGGCCTTCCCGGGCCCCGCTTCGATTTCGTGCAGGAAGGACACGGCGCCGAACCGCTCCTCCAGCCCGAAGAAATCGGCGATGGTGGCCGCCATATCGGCGTAGGTGGAACGGGTGCCCAGGGGATGATGCCCGGTCATGCCCTTTTTCCACACCAGGATGGGCACATATTCCCGGGTGTGGTCGGTGCCGTGCCAGGTGGGGTCGCAGCCGTGATCGGCGGTGATGATCAGCAGGTCTTCCTCCGTCATCTTCGCTGTGAATTCCGGCAGCCGGCGGTCAAAGTACTCCAGCGCTTCCCCGTAGCCCTTCACGTCCCGCCGGTGGCCGTACACCGAATCGGTATCCACCAGGTTGATGAACAAAAGGCCGTTGAAGGGCTTGTCCAGATCCTGCAGCGCGGCGTCGACGCAGGCCGGGTTGCCGGCGGCGTGGTTGCTTTCCGTCAGCCCCCGATGGGCGAAAATGTCCTCGATCTTGCCCACGCCCAGCACGTCGAACCCGTGGGCCTTCATCACGTCCAGCACCGTGTCGCCGATGGGCTCCAGGGAGAAATCCCGCCGGCCGCCGGTGCGTTCAAAATGCCCCTTGCCCGTGCCGATGAAGGGACGGGCGATGACCCGGCCCACGGCGTGCCTGCCCACCAGCTGCTTCCGGGCGATTTCGCACATTTCGTAGAGCTTTTCCCGGGGATACAGCTCCTCGTGGCAGGCGATCTGGAACACGCTGTCCCCGGAGGTGTACACGATGGGATACCCGGTGCGCAGGTGCTCCTCCCCCAGTTCATCCAGGATTTCCGTGCCGGACGCCGGCTTGTTGCCCAGCGTTTTGGTGCCGATGGCCGCTTCAAAGGCGTCCATCACCTCCCGGGGAAAGCCGTCCGGATACAAAGGGAAGGGCTGGTCCAGCCTCAGTCCCGCCATTTCCCAGTGGCCGGTGGTGGTGTCCTTGCCTTTGGATACCTCGATGGCCCGGCCGTAGGCGCCGCCGCCCTCTTCGCATTCCGGCAGGTTCAGCCCGGGCAGGTACCCCAGGCCCATTTTTTGCATATTGGGCAGCTTCAACGGCATTTTCTGCGCAATATGGCCGATGGTGTTGGCTCCCTCGTCGCCGTATGCCGCAGCGTCCGGCAGGGAACCCGCGCCTACGCTGTCCAGGACGATCCAAATCACGCGCTTCATCCGATCATGCCTCTTTTCCTTTATATAGTTATTTCCGGTAGATTATCATTTCTTTTATATAGTTATTTCCGGTAGATTATCATTTCTTTTGCATCTGTTCAGGGTACCAGCGGTTCGGCGTTCTCCTCCGCCGGCGCTTCCTCCGGGGGCTTGGGCAGATCCTCCAGGGAGCTGAGCCCGAAATGGGACAGGAACGTATCGGTGGTGCCGTACAGGATCGGCCGCCCCAGCGCTTCCTTGCGCCCCACCTCCTCGATGAGCCCCTTGTTCACCAGGGACTGCACCGAATAATCGCACTTCACGCCGCGCACCGCCTCGATTTCCAGCTTGGTCACCGGCTGCCGGTAGGCCACCACCGCCAGCGTTTCCATGGCGGACTGGCTCAGGCTCTGCTTCTGGATGGGCTGCAAAAGCCGCTCCACATACGGCGCGTATTCCGCCCGGGTGGACAGCTGGATGTGCGTGCCGAAGCGCTTCAGGCAGATCCCCCGGCGGTGATAGGAATAATCGCTGTCCAGGGCGTCGATGGCCAGCCGGGTTTCATCCTCGGTGACTTCCAGCGCCTTTTGAAGCTCCCGCACGTCCACCGGTTCTCCCGCCACAAACAGGATGGCTTCAATCACATGCGCCAGCTCAGGTGTATCCATCGATCTGCAAATCTCCCTCCATGGGGCCGCTGTCCCGCGGCTCCAGCATCATATCGCCGAAAATGCCGTCCTGCCGGACGCCGGCGCGCCCCAGGCGCAGCAATTCCAACAGCGCCAGGAACAGCGTCACCACTTCGTCCCGGGATGGCGTGGGCGAAAACAGCTCCTCAAACCGCACGGGCCCCTTCTTCAGCCGCTTCAGGATGTGGGCGGTGCACCGGGGAACGGTATATTCGTCCCGGATGATCCGCCGGGCCACGTGCACCGGTTCTTCCTCTTCCGTTTCTTTCACCCGGGCCATCACCCGGGCGAAGGCGGACAGCAGCCCGTCCATGGTCAGTCCGGTCAATTCCAGCGTGGGCGGCGGCAGCGGATATTCCTCCGGCAGCTTCTGGTACATCAGCGCCGCGGCTTTTTCAAAGCCCTGCATATCCTGGGCGATCTGCTTGAAGCGCTGGTATTCCTCCAATTGCCGGATCAGGGCCTGCTCCGGGTCCTCCTCGTCTTCCACCTTGGGCTTGGGCAGCAGCGCCCGGCTTTTGATCTCCAACAGCGTGGCTGCCATGTCGATAAACGCGCTGGCGTCATCCATATCCAGGTCCGGCGCGCTTTGCACCGATTGAATGTACTGGTCCGTCACCTGGGAAACAAAAATGTCCTTGATGTCGATTTTCGCTTTGCCGATCAGGAACAGAAGCATGTCCAGCGGCCCGTCGAAATCCTTCAAATGCAGTGTCAGCGCCATCGCTTCTTACCCCAATCCGAATAACGTAAGCAGCCCCCGGCTCACGCCGCTTTGCACCCAGTCCACCGCCGTGCCCAGGAAATTGCCGAACACGTCGGGCAGCCCCAGCCATCCGGGCAGGAAAATCACCGCCATCAGCGCCAGGGAAATGATGCGGGTCACGTTGGCGGGAATGTGCAGCCTGCCCCGCAGGAAAATATCGTTCACCACGTGATAGCCGTCCAGCGGCGGAATGGGCAGCAGGTTAAACAGGCACAGGCCCAGGTTGATCCGGGCGAACCCCTTGAAAAAACGGATCACGTATTCCAGCCAGGGCGTCTTCAAAAACTGCCGGTACGCCGTGAACAGGGGCACGGCCTCGCCGCTTCTCAGGTCGGTCACCACATATTCAAACACCGATACGAAGTACTTTCTGTCTTCCCCCATCTGCCACAGCCTGCCGTCCCACATCCATTCATTCACGCCGACGATCACCAGCATGGACAGAAAGAACAGGCAGAAATTCACCACCACCCCGGCGATGGATACCAGGAAATCGTCCCGCCGGTAGTTTTTGAAATTCCGGGGGTTCACCGGCACCGGCCGGGCCCAGCCGAAGCCGAACACCACCATGCACAGCGTGCCCACGGGGTCCAGATGACGCAGCGGGTTAAAGGACAGCCGGCCCAGCATCTGCGCCGTGGGGTCGCCGCACCTGAGCGCCACGTAGCCGTGGGCCATTTCATGCAGGGTCAGGGAAATCAGAATAGCGGGAATCGCGTACAGCAGGCTGATCAGCGTTCCCCGCGGATCGGTCTGCAAACCGGAAAGAATGCCCAAAGCGGCAGTATCCCCCTTCAACAAAAGAATATACCAGCTTGATTATACTCCCGTTTCCAAAAAAACACAAGCCTGACAGCCGGGAAGCGTTGGAAAGCCGGCCATTTCCGGGATTTTACAAATTTATTCCGCCTTTTCCTTGCTATCCGGCGCAAAGGCGTGATATAATAGAAAATGGCGTGATTTGCCGGAACCAATCTGAACGCATCAAGGAGAAGCACATGCTGGATTTTATGAAAAAAATGCTGGGCCTGGGCGCGGAAGCGCAGCTCAAGCCCCTGATGAAAATTGCCGATCAGATCGACGCGCTGGAGCCTGAAATGGAAAAGCTGTCCGACGCGCAGCTGGCCGCCAAAACAGAAGAATTCAAAAACCGCTACAAGGGCGGCGAAACCCTGGACCATATGCTGCCGGAAGCCTACGCTGTGGTGCGGGAGGCCAGCAAGCGCACCCTGGGCCTGCGCCCCTTCCGGGTGCAGATGATCGGCGGCATCGTGCTGCACCAGGGCCGCATCGCCGAAATGAAAACCGGTGAAGGCAAAACCCTGACGGCCACCCTGCCCGCTTACCTGAACGCCATCGCCGGCGAAGGCGTGCACATCGTCACGGTGAACGATTACCTGGCCTCCTTCCAGGGCGAGGAAATGGGCAAATTATATCGTTTCCTGGGCCTGAGCGTCGGCATCATCGTGCACGATCTGGACAACGACCAGCGCAAGGCCGCCTACGCCGCCGACATCACCTACGGCACCAACAACGAAATGGGCTTCGACTACCTGCGGGACAACATGGTGCTTTACGAAAACGACATGGTGCAGCGGGGCCACGCCTTCGCCATCGTGGACGAAGTGGACTCCATCCTCATCGACGAGGCCCGCACGCCCCTGATCATTTCCGGCCAGGGGGAAAAGAGCACCGATATGTATGAGCGGGCCGACCGCTTCGTGTGCCGCCTGCGCAAGGACGAGGACTACACCATCGAGGAAAAGGACAAGGCCGTCACCTTCACCGAGGAAGGCACCCGGAAGGCGGAAAGCGCCTTCGGCGTGGACAACCTGTCCGACCCCGAAAACAACGATCTGAACCACTACCTGATCCAGGCCCTGAAGGCCAACGCCCTGATGAAGCGGGACGTCGATTACGTGGTGCAGAACGGCGAAGTGGTGATCGTGGACGAATTCACCGGCCGCCTGATGGTGGGCCGCCGGTATTCCGACGGCCTGCACCAGGCCATCGAGGCCAAGGAACACGTGAAGGTGGAGCGGGAAAGCAAGACCCTGGCCACCATCACCTTCCAGAATTATTTCCGTATGTACAAAAAGCTGTCCGGCATGACCGGTACGGCCAAAACGGAAGAAGGCGAATTCCAGGGCATTTACAGCCTGGACGTGGTGCAGGTTCCCACCAACATGCCCATGATCCGCAAGGACCTGAACGACGTGATCTACCGCACCAAGAAGGGCAAGTACAACGCCGTGGTGGAGGAAATCATCCGCCGCCACGCCACGGGCCAGCCCATCCTGGTGGGCACGGTCAGCGTGGAGGTCAGCGAACTGCTGAGCCATATGCTGGATATGCGGGGCATCCAGCACGAAGTGCTGAACGCCAAACACCACGCCCGTGAAGCCTCCATCGTGGCCCAGGCCGGCCACTTCGGCGCCGTCACCATCGCCACCAACATGGCCGGCCGCGGCACCGACATCCTGCTGGGCGGCAACCCGGATTTCCTGGCCCGGCGCACCATGCGGCAGGAGGAAATCGACGAGGAAATCATCGAGGCGGCCACCGGCTTCAACGAAAATGTGTCGGAGGAAGTGCTGAAAGCCCGGAAGCATTACCAGGAGCTGAAGGCCGAGTACAAAAAGACCACCGACCTGGAGCACGACAAGGTGGTGGCCGTGGGCGGCCTGCACATCATCGGCACCGAACGCCATGAATCCCGCCGCATCGACAACCAGCTGCGGGGCCGCGCCGGCCGCCAGGGCGACCCGGGCTCCAGCCAGTTCTTCATCGCCCTGGAGGACGATTTGATGCGCATCTTCGGCGGTGAACGCATCCAGCCCATGATCGAACGCCTGGGCATGGATGAAAACACGCCCCTGGAAGCGGGCATGCTGACCAAGCAGATCGAAAACGCCCAGAAACGGGTGGAAAGCCGCAACTTTGAAGTGCGCAAGCACGTGCTGCAGTATGACGACGTGATGAACCAGCAGCGCGGCGTGATCTACGGCCAGCGTTTGCAGGTGCTGCGGGGCGAGGACATGCGCGGCGTGATCCGGGAGATGACCAATTCCCTGATCGACGAAGCCTGCACCCGCTTCCTGGCCGGCGAAAACGCCGAATGGGACCTGCACGGCCTGGCCGATTACCTGGAGCGGCTGTGCGTGCCCGGCGGCACCATCGAAGCCAACAGCGACAATTTCCGCAAGTCCTTCAGCAGGGAGGACGCGGCGGAATTCCTGAAAAAGGCCGCCGAACGGCTCTACGAAGAACGCGAAAACCACTTCGCCGAGCTGGGCATCGACATGCGGGAGCTGGAGCGGGCCATCCTGCTGCGGGCGGTGGATATGCGCTGGATGGACCACATCGACGCCATGGACCAGCTGCGCGACGGCATCGGCCTGCGGGCCTACGGCCAGAAGGACCCCGTCAACGAATACAAGCTGGAAAGCTACGATATGTTCGAGGAAATGGTGCACCTGATCCGGGAGGATACTGTGCGCCGGCTTTACCAGGTGAAGATCGAACGCACGCCCCAGCGCCAGGCTGCCGCCCGGGCCACCGCCACCAACCAGGAGCAGACCGGCGGCGCCCAGCGGGAAGCGCCCCGCTCCCCCGTCAAGGTGGGCAAAAAAATCGGGCGCAACGATCCCTGCCCCTGCGGAAGCGGCAAAAAATACAAAAACTGCTGCGGCCGGAACAATGCCGGCAACGCCTGAGCCATGGTGAAGCGCACGCGGTCCGCCGCCCTGCCGGCATTGCTGCTCTCCCTCCTGCTGACGGTGTGCACCGCTGTTCCGGCACTTGGCCAGGATGGGGACGTGGAAGCCCTGCTTTTCCAAATGACTCTGCATGAAAAGGTCTGTCAGCTTTTCTTTGTCCAGCCTGAACAGTTTTCCAGGCTGGACCGTGTCAACGCGCCCAGCGCAGCCCTGCGCCGGGCGTTTTCGCGTTTTCCCGTGGGCGGTGTGGCGCTGTTTGAAAGCAATATCCGCAAGTCCACCCTGTCCTCCCTCACCGCTTCCCTGCGGGAATACGCCAGGAACAGCCGGGGCATCGCTCCCTTCCTGGGCGTGGACGAGGAAGGCGGCGGCGTTTCCCGGCTGGCCAACAAACTGAAACTGAAGGAAAAGCAGCCCGCGGCGGGGATCATCGGCCAAAGCGGCGATCCCCGGCAGGCGTATCGGGCCGCCCTGACCATCGGTGCCTATCTGAAGCAGTACGGCTTCCAGGTGGATTTTGCCCCGGTGGCCGACGTGCGCACCGACGTAAAGCGGGCGGAAATCGGCATCCGATCCTTTGGCGGCGACCCATCCGCCGTAGCCTCCATGACGGCGGCCTTCGTGCAGGGCCTCACGGAGCAGGGCATCCTGCCGGTACTCAAGCATTTTCCCGGCCACGGCGCCGTATCCGGGAACACGCACAAAGGCCTCGGACTGTCCGGCAGGACGGCGGAGGAATGGCGGCAGGCGGATTTTGTTCCTTTTCAGGCCGGCCTGAAGGCGGGCGCCCGCATGGTGATGCTGTCCCATCAAAGCGCTCCTGCCGTGGATCCGGAGCATCCTGCCTCCCTCTCTCCCATTGTGGCAGGCTTGCTGCGTCAGGAGCTGGGCTTTCAGGGAGTCATCCTGACCGATGCCCTGCGCATGGACGCCATCCGTGACCTGTACGGCTCGGGCGAAGCCTGCGTCCTGGCCATCGAAGCCGGCGCGGACATGCTGCTGCTGCCCTACAACTTCACCAACGGCTACAACGGCGTCATGGACGCCCTGCGGTCCGGCCGGCTAACGGAATCCCGGATCGACGAAAGCGTGCGCCGGATCCTGACGCTGAAACTGGACGCCGGGCTGATCATCGGCGTTCCATGAAAAACAGACTTCCGGAAGCCTGTCAGGATTTCGTGGTTTCCATCACCAACGTGCATATTTTCCGCGCTGTATACGACGACGGCAGCTATTACGAAAACCGGTAAAGCCCGGCGCCAATCAAAACCGCATAAAAAGCCGCCGCACGTTCATTGGTGCGGCGGTCTTTTCAATGGGAGCTCTCCGGCGCTTCGCTGTGGTCCCCGATCAATTTTTCCATCCAGATGATGTCGTACCAGCGGCCGAACTTGATGCCGCACTGACGGAAATGGGCGCAGCGGTGAAAGCCCATATGCGCGTGAAAATCCGGGCTGGCGTGGGTCAGGTAAGCGTCCTCCTCCTCCGCCCAGGCGATGCAGGCGTACAGGTTTTTCACGTCCCGCCGGCGCAGTTCGTCCTCCAGCGCGGTGTAAAGCGCCCGGCCGTACCCCCTGCCCCGGGCATCCTCCGCCAGGTAGATCGTCACCTCCGCCGCGTGGGCGTAGGCGGCCCGGGCCTTCAGCGGCCCGGCGTAGGCGTAGCCCCGCACCGCGCCGCCGTCCTCCAGCACCAGGTAGGGATAGCTTTCCAGGGTGCGGGCGATGCGCCGGGCAAACTCCAGCTCCGACGGCGTATCGTATTCAAAGGAAACGGCGGTGTTTTCCACATACGGCCGGTAGATTTCCAGCAGCGCCGCGGCATCCCCCGGCGCCGCGCAGCGGATCGTCATTCCGTTTTTCCTCCCTGCAGCACGCGGCTCAAAAACTCCCGGGTCCGGGGCTGCTTGGGCGCGGTGAAGATGTCCCGGGGATCGCCGTCCTCGGCAATGACGCCCTGATCCATAAAAATGACCCGGCTGCTCACGTCCCGGGCGAAGCCCATTTCGTGGGTGACCACCAGCATGGTCAGACCGCCCTCCGCCAGGGAGCGCATGACGCCCAGCACCTCCCCCACCATTTCGGGATCCAGGGCGGAGGTGGGTTCATCAAACAAAAGCACATCCGGGTCCATGGCCAGCGCCCGGGCGATGGCCACCCGCTGCTTCTGGCCGCCGGACAGCTGGGCCGGCCTGGCGTTGCGGTAGGCGTCCATGCCCACTTTGCCCAGGAAGTACAGCGCCTTGTCCTCCGCTTCCTTGGCGCCACGGCGCAGCACCAGCTTCTGCCCGGCGGTGCAGTTGGCCAGCACCGTCATATTGGCAAACAGGTTGAAGGACTGGAACACCATGCCCACCTTGCTGTGGTACTCCGCCCGGTTCAGCGTTTCCGCGTTCCTGCCGCGGTACAGGATCTGCCCGGCGGTGGGCTCCTCCAGGTAATTGATGCAGCGCAGCAGGGTGCTTTTTCCGGAGCCGGAGGAACCGATGACGGAAATCACATCGCCGCTGTGCACGGCGAAGGAAATGTCCCGCAGCACCTGGTGGGCGCCGAAATCCTTTTTCAGGTGGCTGATTTCCAGGATGGGCTGCTGCTCAGTCATTGGGCACCTCTCCTTCCGGATGGATGGTGATGGTGGCTTCCGAATCGCTCTGGGAGCCGCAGATGGTGTAGTTCCGTCCGCCGTCCATTTTTCTTTCGATCAGGCGCAGGATGCGGGTGACGGTAAAGGTGAGCACGAAATAGATGGCCGCGATGATGAAGAAGGATTCAAAATAGCGGGCGTAGGTGCCGGCGGCGGATTTGCCGATGAAAAACAGTTCGCTGACCGAAATCACGTTCAGCACGCTGGAATCCTTGATATTCACCACGAATTCGTTGCCGATGGAGGGCATGATGTTGCGCACCGCCTGGGGCAGCACCACATGCAGCATGGACTGCCAGTGGGTCATGCCGATGGCGTGGGCCGCTTCCTTCTGCCCCTTATCCACGCTGATGATGCCGCCGCGGACGATTTCCGCCATGTAGGCTCCGGTGTTGATGGAAATGATGAAAATGGCGGCGCCCAGGGCCGGCATCCGCAGCCCCAGGTACATCATGGCGCCGTAATAAATCACCATGGCCTGCACAATCATGGGCGTGCCCCGGAACACCTCAATGTACACGTTCAGCAGGAACGACGCCAGCTTCAGCCCGGCCTTTTTAGCGACAGGATCCTTGGGCGACACCGGGATGGTGCGCACGATGGCCACCAGCAGGCCGATCACGAACCCGATCACCGTGCCGCTGATGGCGATCAGCATGGTGTACAGCGTGCCGTTCAGAAACAGCGGCCCGTACTTTTCAATCAGCAGGCTGACCCAGCCCCAGAAGGTGGTTGGCATCCAATGACCTCCTCCATAAGCGTGAAAGCCGGGAGAACGGACGCGGCCCGCTCCCCCGGCAATGAAAACGCGTTGATCAGTTGTTCAAGGGCTGGCGCATGGTGGCGTCCAGCATCAGCTGCACCCGGGTTTCCTCGTCGATGCCGGCCAGGATCTGGTTGATGGCGTCCAGCAGGGGGCTGCCCTTTTGCAATCCCACGGCGATGGCGGTGTCGTCGGCAGAGGCCGCGAAGCCCTGGCCTTCTTCAAACTGGATGTAGGTCAGGTCCGGATTGGCCATGCAGTCGGCCTCCGCGCCGGGGCGCTCGGCCACATAGCCGTCGATGGCGCCGGCCCGGGTGGCAATGGTCATGGCCGGGAAGGTTTCCATGGCGGTGCCCACGATCACGCCGGGGATCTGGTCAATAACGGAATAATGGAAGGTGTTCTGCTGGCCGGTGATCACCGCGCCGCTCAGGTCCGCCAGCTTGGTGGCGTTGGCGTAGGGGCTGTCCTTTTTCACCACCACCACCAGCTCGCAGTTATAGTAATGATCGGAAAAGTCCATGGTGGCCTTGCGTTCTTCCGTGGGGCTCATGCCGGCGATGATGGCGTCGATCATGCCGCTCTGCACGCCCATGGGCAGGCCGTCCCATTCCGTTTTCACGATGACCAGTTCCTTGTCAAGGCCCTGGGCGATCAGCCGGGCGATCTGCACGTCGTACCCGTCGGCATAGCCCATGCCGCCCTCGATGGGCACGGTGAATTCACCGGGTTCCGTCTGCGTCCAGTTGTAGGGTGCGTAGTTGCATTCCATGCCTACCCGCAGGGTGCCTTCGGCCACCGCGGAAACGGCGGAGAAAAGCATCATGGCCATAACCAGCAGCGCGATCATCTTT
This sequence comes from uncultured Eubacteriales bacterium, assembly GCA_902773895.1. GTDB lineage: Bacteria > Bacillota > Clostridia > Christensenellales > Aristaeellaceae > RUG563. Next base: position 7,361 of record CACYGB010000009.1, on the reverse strand, counting down.
TTCATCGTTCATGTCCTCCTTGATTCATTCCGGATACAGAAAAAGCAGCGGAGCGGGAACGCTTCGCTGCTTCCGTCTGGCAACAGAAGATCGAATAGCGCCCCACGGCGGTTTTCGCCGTGACAGTCGAAGGAATCTTCTCCCTTCGCCCAACGGTGCCCTTGCAGGGGGCCCGTTTCGGCGGCTTTCCCTTTCCGCGCCGTTCTTCGCCGTTTGCCGGCTCCCGGGGCGTACTTTTGATCGCCGCGCCTCTATTCCACCCGGGCTTTCGCCCGGATTCGCTTTTATTGTAGCGGAAATGCCGCCCGTGTCAAGGGAAGTACGGGAAAAGTACAATCCGCTTGAAGGCGTTTGAATTGTATGCTATCATGAAAAAAGAAAGGAGCGGAGGAAGATGGACTGGAGGAAGCTGAACGACGAAAACGTTCGGGCCGGCTCGGCCTTTGCCCGCCTCCTTTCGGCGGACGGCGCCCTGTTTTCCGCCCGGGAAATCGAATCGTTCGCGGAAGAATGCCGCCTGCCCCGGCGCGAGGCCTTCCTTTTGCTGCTGTCCGCCGCCCTGGGGATGGAGGAGGACCGGGCGTTCCAAAGCCGTTACCTGGCCCCTGCCATTACGCCGCTGGAGGCGCCGCCCTGGCAGGAAAACGACTATAACCGCCGGATCCGCTTTCCGGAAAAACGCCTGAACGCCTGGCAGCTGACGCGCCGGCGGTACGCGCCGTACCAGCTGTTTCCCTGCGGGTCCATGCGCCTGACGGAGGACGGCAGGGAAATACCCCGGCTCGGGTATTTCACCGTGCCCTTTTCTTACCCGGCGGTGCTGGAAAACGGCCGGGAATGGATGACCGTGACGCCCAACGAAATCGCCACCATGGAAAAGCCGCTGGCCGAAGCCCGCGGCAGCGTGGCCGTGTTGGGCCTGGGGCTGGGGTACTTCGCCTTCATGGCGGCGCAAAAGGACGCGGTGTCCGCCGTCACGGTGGTGGAGCGCAGCGGGGATGTGATCCGTTTGTTCCAGGAGCATTTGCTGCCCCAGTTCCCGCACCGGGACAAGATCCGCATCGTGCCGGGCGACGCGTTTGACTTCCTGCGCGGCGCCATGCGGGGATACGATTTCGCGTTTGTCGATTTATGGCACGACGTGGGCGACGGCCTGCCCCTGTACCTGCGCTGCCGGCAGATGGAAACCGCCGGGGTCCCCTTTGCCTACTGGATCGAAGAGGACCTGCTTGTGTTCCTGCGCGCCCTGATGCTGGAGGACGCGGTGAGCCACCAGGGGAAACTGGACCGCTTCCTGCCGCTCGACCCCGCCGATCTGACGATGGACATGCTCCGCGCCGCCGCCCGGGAAATCGACCCGGAAGAAGTGAAATACACCCCGGCGCTTCATTGACAAAAGGCGCACAATTGTTCTATAATAGATAGGTTAATTGAAGGAGGCGCCTTATGCGTATTTTGGGCATTGACCCGGGGCTGGCCACCATGGGTTGGGGTGTGGTGGACGCGTCGCCGGGCAAGCAGCAGCTGGTGGAATGCGGCGCGGTGATCACGCCGCCGGACATGCCGTTTCCCCGCCGGCTGCACCACATTTTTACCGGCGTGAAGGAGCTGATCGTCACCTATCAGCCCCAGGAAATCGTGTTTGAAGAACTGTTTTTCGCCAAGAACATCACCACCGGCATCGCGGTGGGCTCCGCCCGGGGCGTGGCGCTGTGCGCCTGCGCGGAATTTGACCTGCCGCTGTACGAATACACCCCCATGCAGATCAAGCAGGCGGTGACCGGCTACGGCAAGGCGGACAAGATGCAGGTGCAGCAGATGGTGAAAATGATGCTGAACCTGCCCAAAATCATTCGCCCGGACGACGCCGCGGACGCCGTGGCCGCCGCCCTGACCCATGCGGCCTCCGGCCGGATGAAGGAACAATTCCTGATGAAGTAAGAGGGATCACGATGTACGCATACCTGAACGGAGTGGTGGCCGACAAGGGCCAGAACACCCTGGTGATCGACGTGAACGGCGTGGGATACCTGCTGTCCGTCAGCATGAACACCCTGCAGGAAACGCCGCCGGTGGGCGAAAAAATGAAGGTGTACACCCATTTTTCCGTGCGGGAGGACGCCGTTGATTTATTCGGCTTCGCCACGCAGGAGGAAAAGAGCATGTTTACCCGGCTGCTCACCGTCAGCGGCATCGGGCCCAAGGTGGCGCTTTCCATCCTGGGAGCCATGCCCCTGCGGGATTTGACCCTGGCCATCATCACCGGGGATATTACCTCCCTGTCCCGGGCGCCCGGCGTGGGCAAAAAAACAGCCCAGCGGCTGGCCCTGGAATTGAAGGAAAAGGTGGAACAGAGCGATCTGGACTATACGCCTGCCAGCGGCGCCCCCGTGACCGCCGTGCAGGAGGACGCCGCCCAGGAAGCCCTGGCCGCCCTGCAGTCCCTGGGCTACACCCCGGCGGAAGCCGCCCGGGCCGTTTCCCAGGTCAAGGGCCAAAGCGATTCGGCCAACGAACTGGTGCGGCTGGCCCTTCGCAATATGGCCGGATTTTAACATATCCCGGGCAGACGGCTGAAAAACGGAAAAACGCGTCAGCCCAAACCGGTCCTTGGGAAGCCGGTTTCCCCGTCAATTTCTTCATAAAGGAGCAATCTTATGCCCATGGATGATCGGCTGGTAATGACCGGCATGCGGCCGGAGGATGAGGAGCTGGATGCTTCCCTGCGTCCCAGGCACCTGCGGGAGTACATCGGCCAGGAAAAGGTGAAAAACAGCCTGCAAATCTATATCAGCGCCGCCCTGAAGCGTCACGACGCCCTGGACCATATTCTGCTCTACGGCCCGCCGGGCCTGGGCAAAACCACGCTGGCCTGCATCGTGGCGGCGGAAATGGGACAGAACATCCGGGTCACTTCCGGCCCCGCCATCGAGCGGCCCGGCGACCTGGCCTCCATCCTGACCAACCTGAACCAGGGCGACATCCTGTTCATTGACGAAATCCACCGCCTGAGCCGGGCCGTGGAGGAAGTGCTCTACCCCGCCATGGAGGATTACGCCCTGGACATCATGATCGGCAAAGGCCCCACGGCCCGCAGCATGCGGCTGGATTTGCCCAAGTTCACCCTGGTGGGCGCCACCACCCGGGCCGGCCGGCTCAGCGCGCCTTTGCGGGACCGGTTCGGCATCGTATTCCGGCTGGAAATGTATTCCCCGGAGGAACTGGCCAAAATCGTGGCCCGGTCCGCCGGCATCCTGGGCATGCCCTTTGACCAAGGCGGCATCATGGAAATCGCCCGCCGCAGCCGGGGTACCCCCCGCATCGCCAACCGCCTGCTCAAGCGGGTGCGGGATTTCGCCCAGGTGCGGGCCGACGGCCACATCACCGAAGAGGTGGCCAAGGAAAGCCTGAACATGCAGGACGTCGACCTGCTGGGCCTGGACCGGATCGATAGGGCCGTACTGAACGCCATGATCGAAAAATTCGGCGGCGGCCCCGTGGGCCTGGACACCCTGGCCGCCGTCACGGGCGAAGACGCCGTGACCATCGAGGACGTGTACGAGCCGTACCTGATGCAGCTGGGCTTCATCATGCGCACGCCCCGGGGCCGGGTCTGCACCCCGGCGGCCTATCAGCACCTGGGCAAAACCCCGCCGGCCGCGTCCCCCGCTTCCGCCGACGACGGCGTGGAACAGACCCAGTTGTTCTGAGGTGCTTTCATGAAGATCCGTGCCGCAAAGACAGAGGATTTGCCCGCCATTGAGCGGATTTACGACGCCGCCCGCGCCTACATGGCCCGCACCGGCAATCCCCATCAGTGGGGCGATTCCGGCTATCCCGAACGGGAATTGCTGGAAGAGGACATTCAAAAGCGCCAGCTGTTTGTGATGGAGGAAGCGGGCGCGCCCCACGCCGTGTTCGCCTTCATGCTGGGGGACGACCCCACCTATGCCGTCATCGAGGACGGCCAATGGCCCAACAGCCTGCCCTACGGCACCATCCACCGCATCGCGTCGGACGGAGTGATCCGCGGGGCTGTGGCCCAGGCGCTTCGCTTCGGCCTGGAGCGCATTGACCAAGTGCGCATCGACACCCATCATGACAACAAAACCATGCAGCACGTGGTGGCCAAGCTGGGCTTCCGCCGCTGCGGCATCATTTACCTGGAAAACGGCGATCCCCGCATCGCCTACCAATTTTCGAAAGAAGACTCCCATGAAAACAAGTGATTTTTTCTACGATCTTCCCCAGGAACGCATCGCCCAGACCCCCATTGAGCCCCGGGACGCCGCCCGGATGATGGTGATCCACCGGGATACCGGCGTCAGGGAAGACAAAATCTTCCGGGACCTGCCGGACTATCTGAACCCCGGCGACGTGATGGTGATCAATGAAACCAAGGTGATCCCGGCCCGGCTGCTGGGCGAAAAGGAAGAAACCGGGGTACCGGTGGAGGTGCTGCTGCTCAGGCGCATTGACCGGGACAGCTGGGAAACCCTGGTGCGCCCCGGCCGGCGGCTGAAAAAAGGCGTCACGGTGTCCTTCGGAAACGGGTTGCTGCGCTGTGAAATCGGCGACACCACCGACGCCGGCGGCCGCATCGTGAAGTTCTGCTATGAAGGCGTGTTTGAGGAGCTGCTGGACCGGCTGGGCGAAATGCCCCTGCCGCCCTACATTCACGAAAAGCTGCAGGACCCCAACCGTTACCAGACCATCTATGCCCGGGAGGAGGGCAGCGCCGCCGCCCCCACCGCCGGGCTGCATTTCACCCCGCAGGTGATGCAGCGCATCCGGGACAAGGGCATCGACGTGGTGCCGGTGCTGCTGCACGTGGGGCTGGGCACCTTCCGGCCCGTAAAAGCCGAGGACGTCAGCGAACACCAGATGCACAGCGAATTCTGGGAAGTGACGGAGGACGCCGCCGCCCGGATCAACAAAGCCCGGCAAAACGGCGGCCGCATCGTGTGCATCGGCACCACCAGCGTGCGCACCCTGGAAACCGCCGCCACAGCCGACGGCGTCGTGCACGCCGGCCGGGGCATGACCAGCATTTTCATCACGCCGGGGGTAAAATTCAAGGCTACCGACGTGCTTTTGACCAATTTCCACCTGCCGGAAAGCACGCTGCTGATGCTGGTATCCGCCCTGATGGGCCGGGAAGAAGCGCTGGCGGCCTACCGGGAAGCCGTGGAAAAGGAATACCGTTTCTTTTCCTTCGGCGACTGCATGCTGATTCTGTAAGGAGGGCAACATGAACGACGCTTATCGGGACGCGCTAGCGGAATTTGCCGAGGCGCTGGATGAACTGATTGCCGACCTGGAGGACATCCGGGACGAAGCGCAGGATGCGCTGGACGAAACCGGCAATGAAGAAATCCAAAAAGACGTGCGGCGCATGGATGAGGCGCTTCAGCTGATGAACCGGGCCGCCGACCTGCTGGACGGCGAGGACGCGTAAAAAGGAGACGAGCGCATGACCGTCACCGTAATCGGCGGAATGAATATGGATTTGCTGGGCGTGCCGGAAGGCACGCTTTTGTTCCGGGATTCCAATCCCGGCAAAATCCTGATGCGTCCCGGCGGCGTGGGCCGCAACATCGCCTCCCGCCTGAAGGCGCTGGGGGCGCAGGTGCAGCTGCTGACAGCGCTGGGCAGCGGCCGGCAGGCGGAATTGCTGGCCTCGTACTGCAAGGGCGAAGGCATCGGCCTGGCCTTGAGCATTCAAACCGATCTCCCCTGCCCCACCTATTTGTGCATCCACGATGAAAAGGGCGATATGGCGGCGGCCGTCAACGATATGTCGGCCATGGAACGTGTGACGCCGGAAATCATCGCGCAGCGCCTGGACGCCATCAACCGGTCGGACGCCTGCGTCGTCGACGCCAACCTGCCCCCGGAAACGCTGGAATTCATCGGGCTCAACGTCACCTGTCCCCTGGTTGCCGATCCCGTCAGCGCCATCAAGGGGCAGCGGCTGCGGCCCATTTTGCGCCATCTGACCGCCATCAAGCCCAACCAGCTGGAGGCCACGGCCCTGACCGGCGAAAACCACGCGGAACGGGCGGCAGAGGCGCTGCTGCGCGCCGGGGTGAAAAACGTGTTTATCTCGATGGGGGCCGAAGGCGTGTATTACGCCAGCCGGGAGGAGAAGGGCGTGATGCCCGCGGTGAAGCTGCCCGCCATCCCGCTGACGGGCGCCGGGGACGCCCTGTGCGCCGGCCTGACGCTGGCGCTGATCGCCGGAAAATCCCCCCGGGAATGCGCCCGGGCGGGATGCCAGGCCGCCCATGACGCGCTTTTGGCCGCCCGGGGCTAAAAAACCGTGGAAATAACAGGAAAAAATGCAAAATTGGGCTTGCGTTTATCCGAAAAAAAGACTATAATGACGGCGGTTGGCAAAATCGGGTCTGTGGTTGCAAGCCGATGCCAGTCGCAGGCAAAGCGGTCCACGTAAGCCGGGCAAAGGCCCCGGTGAGCATGGTGCGGTCTAGAGGTAAGTCCGGCCGTGTGAAAGCACGAGAGAATGGCGTGAGGGCGCAAACGCGCAGAGCAAGATTCCTGCCGGCGAGTGTGGGGTCAAAGACCAGGTCAGCCGATGCTAACCAAGACATCATTTTCGGAGGGAACAAGAACCATGTATCAGGACAAAACGCTGGTGTGCCGTGACTGTGGCAAGGAATTCGTTTTCACGGCCGGTGAACAGGAATTCTACGCCGAAAAGGGCTTCCAGAACGAGCCCACCCGCTGCCGTGAGTGCCGTCAGGCCCACAAGGCTGCGCGGAACAATGGCGCGCCGCGGGAAATGCACGCTGCGATCTGCGCCAACTGCGGCAAAGAGACCCAGGTGCCCTTCCTGCCCAGGGAAGACCGCCCCGTCTACTGCAGCGAATGCTTTGCCGCCATGCAGCGGAAATAAGCAAACCGGAAAAAGGGCTTCGTCCACGCGGCGCGGCCCTTTTTTTGTGGAAATATCAGGAGGCACAAGCCATGGACACCCTGCACCTGGATTTGCCCAAGCCCCGCATGATCGCGCACCGGGGACTCAGCGGCATTGAAATGGAAAACACCTGCTCCGCCTTTGTGGCTGCCGGAAACAGAAGCTATTTCGGCATTGAAACCGACGTGCACCGCACAGCGGACGGCCAGTTCATCATCATCCACGATGACGACACCCAGCGCGTCAGCGGCGACAGGATGGCGGTGGAGGAAACGAGCTTTGACACCCTGCGCGCCCTGCAGCTTCAGGACAGGGACGGACAGCGCGGGCGGAAGGACCTGATGCTGCCCACGCTGCGGGAATACATCCAAATCTGCAAAAAATACGAAAAAACAGCCGTGCTGGAGTTGAAAAACCACCTGGA
>CACYGB010000008.1 GCA_902773895.1 uncultured Eubacteriales bacterium | reverse complement strand
GGCAAAGTCGATCTTGCCGTTTTCGTCCAGCGTCACGTTCTCCAGCAGGGCGTCCCGGCGGATGGCGTTGTAGATGTCGGGCTCGCTGTCCTTATCCAGGTTGATCACCTTGGCGTAGCAGCCGCCTTCAAAGTTGAACACGCCGTTGTCGTCCCAGCCGTGCTCGTCGTCGCCGATCAGCAGGCGTTTGGGGTCGGTGGACAGGGTGGTTTTGCCGGTGCCGGACAGGCCGAAGAAGATGGCAGTGTTCTTGCCTTCCATATCGGTGTTGGCGGAGCAGTGCATGGACGCCATGCCCTTCAGGGGCAGGTAATAGTTCATCATGGAGAACATGCCCTTCTTCATTTCGCCGCCGTACCAGGTGTTCAGGATCACCTGCTCCCGGCTGGTAACGTTGAAGGCCACCACGGTTTCGCTGTTCAGGCCCAGTTCCTTGTACTGTTCGCACTTGGCCTTGGACGCGGTGTACACGATGAAATCGGGCTCAAAGGCAGCTTCTTCCTCGGCGGTGGGCTTGATGAACATGTTGCGCACGAAATGGGCCTGCCAGGCCACTTCCATCATGAAACGCACGGCCATGCGGGAATCCTTGTTGGCGCCGCAGAACGCGTCCACCACGTACAGCTTTTTGCCGCTCAGTTCCTTCTGGGCCAGTTCCTTCACGATCTTCCAGGTTTCCTGGGTCATGGGATGGTTGTCGTTCTTGTATTCGTCGCTGGTCCACCACACGGTGTCCTTGCTGTTTTCATCCATGACGATGTATTTATCTTTGGGGGAGCGGCCGGTGTACACGCCCGTCATCACGTTGACGGCGCCCAGCTCGCTGACCTGGCCCTTGTCGAATCCCTCCAGAGAAGGATCCGTCTCATCCCGGAACAGCTGTTCGTAGGAAGGATTGTATACGATCTCCTTGGTGCCGGTAATGCCGTACTTGGTCAAATCGATCTTTGCCATGTTTCCAAACCCCTTTTCTGAAAATGTAGTGGGATCAATGATTTCTTCCGTTGAAGCGGGAAAAGCCCAACTTCAACCAATTACATTATACCACAGCTTTCCGGGCCGGTCAATCAATCAAACCTGACAATATTGTGACTTTCCTTAGGTGTTTTTGAACGAAAAATGAAAACGGCAGGCAAAATTGAGCCAGCGAAAAAAATCCCGCCCCGGCGTATTGACACGCGCCGCGCAGCGCACTATAATGGGGACGAATCGAATAGACAAGAGTTCTTCAGGGCAGGGTGCAATTCCCTACCGGCGGTATAGCCCGCGAGCCGAAAGGCCGATCCGGTCCGATTCCGGAGCCGACAGTACAGTCTGGATGGAAGAAGAAAACCGCTCTTTGCTTGTTTCCTCCTGAAGGCTCTTTTCAGGAGGTTTTTTCTTGTCCGAACGCGTCAAAAAAGCGGCGAAGCCGTACCTGTTCCTGCTGCCTATGGTGGTTTTCGCCGTTGGATTCGTTTATTATCCGTTTTTGAAAACGGCGGCGCAAAGCGTGTCCAACGTCAATTTCCGGGGTGAAATCACCGGGTTTGCCGGCTGGGAAAATTACCGCTATCTCTTTTCCCGGCGGGAATTTTCCATCGCCCTGGGGAACACCCTGCGTCTGGCCCTGATCAACGTGCCCGTCACTTTGGTGATCACCGTTTTCCTGGCGTTTCTGTGCGCGCCCGTCCGCCGGGGGCACACGGTGTACGAAACCATGCTGACGCTGCCCATGGCCGTGTCGATGGCGTCCATCACGCTGGTGTTCAAGGTGCTGCTGAACCCCTCCGTCGGCTACCTCAATTACGTGCTGGGGCTGAACATCGGCTGGTACGAGGACCGGCACACCGCCATGGCCGGCATCCTGATGCTGACGGTGTGGATGGGGATCGGGTTCAATTTCCTTTTGTTCCTGTCCGCCTTCCGCTCCATCCCGCCGGACATCCTGGGCAGCGCGGAGCTGGACGGCGCGGGCAAATTCCGCACCCTGTTTGCCATTCAGCTGCCCCTGATCTCCCCCACCGTGCTGTACGTGCTGTGCACCAACATGATCCAGGCCATGATGACCAGCGGCCCCATCCTGATTCTGACCCAGGGCGGCCCGTCCCGTTCCACCCTGACCATGATCTACCTGATGTACACCGCCGGATACTCCTCGGCCAATTACAGCCTGGCGGCGTGCGTCAGCATCGTCACCTTCCTGCTGACGCTGACCTGCACGCTGATCCTGTTCCTGATGGAAAGAAAGCGGGTGCATTACCAATGAAACGCATCCGCGACACCGGCCTGACCCTGCTGTGCATCCTGTTGGGATGCCTGGTGCTTTTTCCCGTTTTTTACGGGCTGATGGGCGCGTTCAAAACGCCGGCGGAGTTCATCGCCTATCCGCCCACCGTGCTGCCTGCGTCCTTCCTGCACACCGACAATTTCCGCGCCGTTTTCACCCAGGTGCCCATGCTCCGCTACTTCCTCAATTCCTTCATCGTGGCGGCCTCCAGCACCGTCATTCGCCTGGTCCTTGCCGTTTTTGCGGCCTATGCCTTCGTGTTCTTTGATTTCCGGGGGAAAAAAACCCTGTTCTTCCTGCTGCTGGGCACCATGATGCTGCCCGCCGATACGGTGATCATCACCAATTACCAGACCGTTTCCCGCCTGGGCCTGCTGGACACCTACCTGGGCATGGGCATCGTGTCGTTTGTGGGCGCATCGCAGATGTTCATGCTGCGGCAGCAGTTCATGATGTCGCCCCGGCCCCTGCGGGAAGCCGCACTGATGGACGGCTGCGGCGATATGCGCTTCATCGTTTCCATCCTGACGCCGCTGTGCATGCCCGCGCTGGCCACCCTGTTCCTGCAAAGCTTCATCGCCCAGTGGAACGCGTACCTGTGGCCGCTGCTGGTCACCAACACCAACGCCATGCGCACCGTGCAGGTGGGCATCACCATGCTGACCACCATCGAAGGCACCAATTACGAGATGGTGCTGGCCGCCTCCGCCGTGGCCATGGTACCGGCGGCCGTGCTGTTCCTGGCGCTGCGCAGGCAGATCACCCGCTCCTTAAGCGGCGGCGCGCTGGTGGGCTGATTTCCGTTTTCCCGCGGCCGGAGCCGCTGACTGAATCAAGGAGGATCTGTTCTTATGAAAAAACTGCTCGCTCTCCTGTTATCGTCCGTTTTACTCTGTGTTTTCAGCGTTTCCCTGGCCCAGGAAGGCCCGGTGCGCATCACCCTGTGGCATTCCATGTCCGAGGAAGCCGGCGTGCTGATGGAAGGCTACGTCCGGCAGTTCAACGAAACCGTCGGCAAGGACAAGGGCATCGTGGTGGAGGCGGTGTACCAGGGTGCCTACGCCGACGCGGTGTCCAAAATGAACAGCGTGCTGACCGGAAAACAGTACGACGTGCTGCCCGACGTCATGCAGCTGGACGCCACGGGCAAGGTTTCCTACGCCGCCGCCGAAACGGCCTACACCGTGCCGGAAGCCCTGGCGGATTTTCCCGGCACATCCCTGACCCTGCTGGCGCCTGCCATGGCCAACTGGCAGCTGGCCGGGGTGCAGCTGGGCCTGCCCTTCGCCACCTCCACCACCGTGACCTATTACAACAAAACCGCCCTGGACAGCGCCGGCTTCTCCGCGCCGCAGACGCTGCAGGACATCGCGGCCCTGTCCTCCCTGGCCCGGGACGGCGTTACCGTGTACGCGGCCATTCCCAACACGCCGACCCTGGCCAACTGGCTGGGCCAGCTGGGCAGCGACCTGGTGGACCAGCACAACGGCACGGAAGGCACCGCCGCCCGGCTTGCCTGCATCGACAACGGCGCCCTGGCCGCCTTCCTGCAGGCCTGGAAGGATCTGTACGCCTCCGGCGCGCTGGTGAACGCGTCCGGCTCCACCGATGAATTCGTGGCCGGCCGGCAGCTGGTGATGACCAGCTCCTCCTCCTCCATCGCGTCCCTGACGGAGCGCATCGGCGGGGCTTTTGAACTGGGCGTCGCCGCCTATCCCAGGGTCAACGCGCAATCCGCCGCCGGCGCCACGGTGTCGGGCAGCTGCCTGGTCATGTTTGACCACGGCGACGCGCGCAAGGCCGCCGCGTGGGAGCTGGAACAGTTTTTGACCAGCGCCCCGGTGCAGGCGGATTTTGCCCGGGGCACGGGCTACCTGCCCTCCAACGCCCTGGCGGAGGAAAGCGACGTGTGGGCGCAGCTGGTGCGGGAGCATCCCCAGTACCAGGTGGGCCTGACCCAGCTGGCGGAAACGCCGGACACCATGCGCAGCGTCACCGTGGGGCCGTCGGCGGACTTCTACTACGGCATCATCAACGACATTTCCGATATGCTGGAAGAGGACCTGTCGGTGGAGGAAACGGTGCAGCTGATGCAGGACGACCTGGGCGGCATGCTGGCCCAATACCTGCGGGCCAATCCCTGAGGAGAAAAAAAGATGGAGATTTCCACTTCCACCAACATCGTGGCTTTCCAGCGCGGCCGGCAGCGGCTGCCTGTGGAATTCAGCATCAGCACCTGCGCGGAAGCGGGCTACAAGGTGCTGGACATCAATTTCTGCATGGCCATGAACCCCGAATCTCCCCTCCGGGGCGACGGATGGGAAGCGTACGTGCGCTCCATCGGCCGTCTGGCCGATGCCTGCGGGATCCGCTTCAACCAGTCCCACCTGCCCTACTACGACGTGCACGCCCAGCGGGGCACGGCGCAATCTGACCTGATGGAGGAACTGATCCGCCGCAGCATCCTGGGCACCGCCATGCTGGGCGCCCGCTGGGCCGTGACCCATCCCTTCACCGTGTACGGGGAAAGCGCCGCCGTCTCCCGGCAGGCTAACCTGACTTATTACGCCGGCCATGTGCGCACGGCCCGGGAGGCCGGCATCGGCATCGCGCTGGAAAACGATTATGCCTACCGCCCCGGCGTTTACTGCGCCGACATCGCGGAGCTGACCGATCTGTGCGACGCGTTCGGGGATCCGGCGCACGTGGGCGTTTGCTATGATTTCGGCCACGCCAACCTGACCGGCGGGCGCCACCGGCAGAACCTGAACGCCATCGCTTCCCGGCTGAAAGCCATCCATGTGCAGGACAACCACGGCAATGCCGATGAGCACCTGCTGCCCTTCTTCGGCGCCATCGACTGGCAGGACGCCATGCGCGGCCTGGCCGAAAGCGGTTATTCCGGCGATTTGACCTTTGAGATCCAGGAATTCGGCCGCTGCCTGCCCCAGGACATGAAGCACCTGACGGTGGAACTGTCCCTGGAGGTAGGAAAACGGCTGGCGGCATATTATCAGGCCGCCAAAGACGCGCGCTGAACACGCAAAAACCGGCCGGAGATTTTCTCCGACCGGTTTTCTATGTTTTTTTCTATGTTTTAGTTTTCCTCTTCCATGGCGGCCAGCGCCTGGGCCCGGCGCAGGGCCGTTTCCGGCAGCTCCACAAAGGGAACCACACCCTGCACGGCATCCGCGGGCTGGATCGCCTGATCGCCGTGGTCCGTGTCCACCAGGGTATAGCGGTCATTGCCCATGCCCAATTCCTTCATGTAGGACAATTGGCGAAGGCCGTGCCGGCTGAGGATGCGCTCCCGCAGCACGGCGCCGTCTTCCTCGCTGAGGGCAAACACCAGGTCGATGCAGGCCTGGTCCAGCGCCAGAATATCCCGGGAAGCCAGGATGCCGACGTTGGGCGTAACCACCTTTTCCGCCGCGCAGCCGGCGCAGTCGCAGTCCACGCTCATGTTGCGCATCACGTTCACAAAGGTCACCTTCTGCCCGAAGTGGTCCACGGTGGCCTTGGTGGATTCGGCGATCCGCTCCATCAGTTCTTCTTCGGCGATGCTCCACATTTCATCCGGCATGGCGGCGCCTGCCTTGGTGTGGATCATGCCCTTGCCGATGCGGCCGTCCGCGCAGCCGATGCCGATGTTCTTGTTGCTGCCGCCGAAGCCGCCCATGGTGTGGCCCTTAAAATGGGTCAGCACCACCAGGGAATCATACTGCAGCATGGACTTGCCCACGCTCATTTCGGTGAACCATTTGCCGCCCTTCACCGGCAGCATGGCGGTGCCTTCCGCGTCGGTAATGTCCACGGGGCAGAAGGTCCAGCCGTTCACCTTCAGCGTTTCCCGGTGCTGCTCGGTGGTATAGCGGTCGCCCTCATAATACGTGTTGGTTTCGATAATAGTGGCGCCGGGCAGATCCTTTTCCACCAGGTTTTTCACCCATTCCCGGGGAATGATGTTAGGGCCGTGCTGTTCGCCGGTATGCAGCTTAACAGCCACCTTGCCGTCGATATTTTCGTTCACCCGTTCGTAGAGCTTTTTCAGCCCTTCGGCGGACAGATCCCGCGTGAAATACACCACGGATTTATCGCCGGTGCGTTCGTCAAAAGGAAGATACCGGTCGCCGCCGGTGCCGGGCGTTTTTTTGATTTCACTCATGTTTTTTCCTTCCTTTCAAATCATCTTTGTTTATTATATCAAACTTCTTTTTTCCGCGCAAGCGATTTGAACCGGGAAAAATCCATTGTTTCCCGGAAAAAACTGTGCTATACTGAATCCGCCATCTCATCCGCAGGAGGGATCCCGACCATGAATACCACCTATGTGTGCGGCCACCGCAATCCGGACACCGACTCCATCGTGTCCGCCATGGCGTATGCCGCCTTGTGCAATATGCTGGGCGAAAACGGCTATGTCGCCGCCCGCCTGGGCCAGATGAACGATGAAAGCAGCTTCCTGCTGAAGCGCTTCGGCTTCCAGCCGCCCATGCTGCTGTCCACCGTGCGCACCCAGATCAGCGATATTGATTTTGACCGTCCGCCGCTGATCGGCCCAAGCATCCCCGTCAGCCACGCCTGGGAGATTCTGCAGGAAAATCCCAACATCAGCGCCCTGCCCGTGACCAACGAGGACGGCACGCTGTACGGCATGGTCACCGCCGGGGGCATCGCCGAAAGCGACATGCGCTCCATTCAGACCCCGCTGATCGATCACGCGCCGGTGTTCAATGTGCTGTCCGCCCTGGAGGGCCACATCATCAACTGCCACGACGACGTGTTCGATTTCCTGTCCGGCGAAGTGGTGATCGCGCTGCCCACCGCCAGCGAAGCGCTGACCGGCATTCACCAGGGCGCGGTGGTGCTGTGCGGCCAGCAGCCCGACGTGGTGGAAAAGGCCCTGGCGGAAAAGGCCGGCTGCATCATCCTGTGCCAAAGCAACCTGGCGGAAAAATACCGGGGCCTGTCCTCCTCCACCTGCATCATCGCCACGCCCTACGACGCCTGGCGCGCCGCCCGAATGCTGTACCAGGCTACCCCCGTCAGCCGCATCGCCAAGGCAGACGGCCTGGTGTGCTTCCATTTGGACGATTACCTGGACGACGTTCGGGACACCGTGCTGCAAAGCCGCTACCGCAGTTACCCGGTGCTGGACCGGGACAACAAGGTGATCGGCACCCTGAGCCGGTATCACCTGCTGCGGCCCAAGCGCAAGCAGGTGGTGCTGGTGGACCACAATGAAAAAGGCCAGTCCGTGCCGGGGCTGGACCAGGCCACCCTGGTGGGCATCATCGACCATCACCGCCTGGGCGACGTGCAGACCGGCTACCCCGTTTTCATGCGCAACGAGCCGGTGGGCTCCACCACCACCATCGTGGCCACCATGTTCCAGGAGCACGGCCTGATGCCGGGCGAAAAGCTGGCCGGGCTGATGGCCGCCGCCATCGTCAGCGACACGGTGATGTTCAAATCCCCTACCACCACGTCCCGGGACCGGCGCATCGCCGAGCGGCTGGCCCGCATCGCCGGGCTGAACCTGGAGCAGCTGGGCAGGGACGTTTTTTCCGCCAGTTCCGCCGAAAAGCCCGCCGCCACGCTGCTGACCACCGACTTCAAGGAATTCCACCTGGCCGACCACCGGCTGGGCATCAGCCAGATCACCACCATGGATTCCGCCGCCATGCTGCGCCGGAAGGATGAATTCCTGGCTGAAATGAAAAAAATGCAGGAAGACAAGCACTACGATATGGTGCTGCTGATGATCACCGACGTGCTGCGGGAAGGCACCGAGCTGGTGTTCCTGGGTGACCGGGAAATTCTCCGCCAGGCGTTCGGCCTGGGCGAAATCGGGGAAAGCAACGTGTTCCTCCAGGGCGTGGTCAGCCGGAAAAAGCAAATGGTACCCGCGCTGGCCCTGCTGTGGGGCTGACGTCAAAGGCTTCCCCCTTCACCGGGCGGAAGCCCGTTTTTATTCCATCGGGAGGAAAGAGATGGCCTATCGGCACTTCATTTTTGATCTGTACGGCACGCTGGCGGACATCCGCACCGACGAAAACGATCCTGCGCTGTGGGAAAACATGGCGCGCTTCCTTTCTTTTCAGGGTTGGATCGCGGACGCCGCCCGCCTGCGCCGGGAATACGTTTTTTTCTGCCGGGTAGCCCAGCAGCGCCGGGAAGCGCTGAACCAAAGAAGGGGTGTTCAAGGGCCATCGGAGCCGGACGTTGCCGACGTTTGGCGGATGATGCTGAAAAGGCACAATCCCTCCGACGAGGAAATAACGCAAATCTGCCGCCTGTTCCGGGCGCTTTCCCTGAAAAAGCTGCGTCTGTTTCCCGGCGCGGCGGACGTGCTGCGCGCCCTGCGGACGCACGGCAGGCAGGTGTACCTGCTGACCAACGCCCAGGCCGTATTCACGATGCCGGAGCTAAAAATGCTGGGAATCGACGCCGCCTTCGACGGCCTGCTTTTATCCAGCCAGGAAGGGGTCAAAAAGCCGTCTCCGGCCTTTTTCGCCCTGCTTTCCCGGCGTTTCCGCCTGGATGCGGATGCGTGCCTGATGATCGGCAACGACGACCGGTGCGACTGCCGGGGCGCCGCCGCCGCAGGCATGGACAGCCTGTACATCCGCACAGAGCAATCCCCCGCGCCCAGCGGCCCCCTGCCGTCCAACTGCCGCCGGATCCGCCGGATCACCGACGTTATGCGTTTTCTGTAGCGCGCTTGCTTCTTCAGGCTTTATTTGCTACAATATCCGGGTATCAAGGAGGATTGCACGGATGAAAATTTCCAAAAAGGACGCCCTGTCCTGGTTTCAGTTTTTCGCGGAGCTTCCGGAGGAAGAGGATTTGATGCCCGGACAGCAGGAAATCGCCCTGTCTGTTTTCAGCCAGATCGAACGGGCGGTACAGGCCCGTCACGAAGCGCTGCTGGCCACGATCCCTGGGCTGAAAACCCTAGCCGGCCGCACGTATTACGTGGGCGACGACGCTTTGTTTCCCCAGGGATGCAAAAGCTGCCTGCTGGGCACGGGGCTCAGCGCCGTGCGCAAAACCAACAGGTGCAACGCCGCCTGCCGTTTCTGCTACGACTACGGCGTGCTGGATAAGCAGCCTCCCGTGGGCGAAGGCATGTGGGAAATCGGCGGCACAAAGTTTTACGAGGAGGACCTGCCGCTGCTGCTGTCCATCCAGAAAAAACCCACCGGCATTTCCTACGTGTACCTGGAGCCGTTCATGGAAATCGAAAAATACTACGGCGCGGTGCGCGCGTTCCATGACGCCGGCATCCACCAGCACCTGTACACCAACGGCCTGAACGCCACCCGGGAAAACCTGAAGGCCCTGGCCGACGCGGGGCTGAACGAGCTGCGCTTCAATCTGGGGGCCTCCCACTGCGCTGACAAGGTCATCGAAAACATCCGCATCGCCGCCGAATACTTCCCCGCCGTTGGTATCGAAACGCCCATGACGCCGGAATGGTGGACGGAGTTCCATCAGAAAAAGGACGCCATCCTGTCCAGCGGCATCCGGTTCATCAACTGCGCCGAGCTGCACCTGAACGAAAACAACATCGCCAATTACGCCGGGGAAAACCTGTATATGTGCCGGCAGGGCTACATTTCCCCCATTTTCAGCCGGCTGATCAGCCTGAGGATGATGCAGGAGGCGGCGGAGGAACACTGGCCCATCCTGGTGCACGATTGCTCCAACCGCACCAAATTCGCCCGGGATCTGAACCTGAAGGCCAAGGAAGGCGGCTGGTTCGGCGCCAGTTCCTACGGCTGCGAATTTTCCCGGCTGCCTTACGAATTCTTCCTGCCGGTGCTGCAGGACGATGATTTCCGCTTCCTGGAGGAGGAGCCCATGCCTGCCGGCTTCGGTCTGGGCGACATCGTGCTGTAAAGAGCCGGCAATTTCATAACAAAGCCAGCTTTTTCCCGCGTGCCCGGGCATGAAAAAAGGCCGGAATGAAACTTCATTCCGGCCTTTTTCTGTTGAAGCCGTTTTACCGGTCGATGGCGCTCTTTTTCCAGCCCACAATGGCGCCGGATAAACCGCAGGCGCGGAAAGAAACGTCCCGGAATCCTTCCTCCTGCATCAGGCGAAGCAGCTCCCGGCGGGACAGTTCATTGTCCCCCCGGAAGGAAAACAGCGGGGCCGCCATCACAAACTGTCCCCCGTCCCGCAGCACGCGCAGCGCCTCGTCCAGCACCCGCTGCACATCCCCGCGGATGGCAGACGGCAGCAGCACCACCTGGAAGGTATCGTCCCGCCAGGGAATATCCTCCATCCGGCCGGCGATCACATCGGCGTCTCCCAGCTGCTCGGAAACCACCCGGGCCTGATCCGCCGATTCGCACATGCCGCACAGGGTCAGGCGCATTTTGCCGTTCAGTTCATTCAATAAAGCGCCGTTACCGCAGGCCATATCCAGCACCTTGTCGTGCTCTTCCACAGCCGCCCAGGACGCGCAGGCCCTCATGCCCGCCGTCATGCGCTGCCCTTTTCCTGTCAGTTCATAGCCCAATGCTTCGGTTTTCGTCAGCATTCCGTGTACCCCTCCCCAGTGGAGATTTCCGTTTGATCCCACATGGCCAGATCATTATAACACATATTTTCATAAAATGCACGCATTTTTGTAATATTTTTTTAACTTTTTTATAAAAAATAGAAAACTGCAAGGAAAATCAAGGGTTCCCGGCATTTTTTTGCCATAAAAAAAGCCCCGTGAAGGGCAAAAGCCGCCTCACGGGACACAGAAATGTAATATTTACAGTTCTTTCCAGGCTTGTTTCAGCGCGTCCACCTGGTCCACATGCTCCCAGGGCAAATCCACGTCCGTGCGGCCGAAATGGCCGTAGGCCGCCGTCTGCCGGTAAATCGGCCGGCGCAGATCCAGCCGGCGGATGATGGCGTCGGGCCGCATATCGAACACCTTTTCCACCAGTTTGGCGATCTGGTCATCGGGAATCACGCCGGTGCCCCGGGTATTCACCTGGAAGGAGACCGGCTTGGCCACGCCGATGGCGTAGGCCAGGGCAATTTCGCACTGCCGGGCCAGGCCGGCGGCCACCACGTTTTTGGCGGCGTGCCGGGCGGCGTATGCGGCGCTGCGGTCCACCTTGGTGGGGTCTTTGCCGGAGAAAGCGCCGCCGCCGTGGGGCGCGTAGCCGCCGTAGGTATCCACGATGATCTTGCGTCCGGTCAGGCCGCTGTCCCCTGCGGGGCCGCCCACCACGAAACGGCCGGTGGGATTGATGAAGTATTTCGTGTCCTTCGTCAGCAATTCCGCCGGGATTTCGTGCCGGATCACCTGCTCGATCATGGCCTGTTCGATTTCGTCATGGGTCACGGTGTCGTCGTGCTGGGTGGAGATCACCACGGTGTCCACCGCCACGGGCCGGCCGTCCTCATACACCACGGTGACCTGGCTTTTGCCGTCCGGCCGCATCCAGGGGCAGATACCGCTCTTACGGACGTACGCCATGCGCCGGGTGAGCCGGTGGGCCAGGGCGATGGGCATGGGCATCATTTCGGGGGTTTCGTCGCAGGCGAAGCCGAACATCATGCCCTGATCCCCGGCGCCGGTTTCGTTTTCCGCCTCCTGACGGGTTTCCAGGGCGGCGTCGACGCCCTGGGCGATGTCCGGGGACTGGTCATGCACGGCGGTGAGCACCGCGCAGGATTCGCCGTCAAAGCCCTTCTTGGCCCGGTCGTAGCCGATTTCATTCACCACTTTGCGCACGATGTCGGCGATGGGCACATAGCCCTTGGTGGTGATTTCGCCCATCACCAGGATGAGCCCGGTGGTGGCGCAGGTTTCGCAGGCCACCCGGGAATCGGGGTCCTGGCGGAGCAGTTCGTCCAGCACGGCGTCGGAAATCTGGTCGCAGATTTTGTCGGGATGTCCTTCCGTAACGGATTCAGAGGTAAACAGGGTTCGCATGGTTCTTTCTCTCCTTTGCATTTCTTGGATTGAACACCATCCGGGCCGCAAAAAACCGCTTGTCTGACGACAGACAAGCGGGCAGGAAAATCCTTTTCATTGCGCCTTATCTGCCAGCGTGGAAATCACGCTGCTGGAATTGGCACCTTGCGCTGTGACACGCCGGTTGCCGGGCTTCATCGGGCCAGTCCCTCAGCCGCTCTGGATAAGGTATTCAATTCGGCACACAGTATACACGATTCCCCATCTTCCGTCAAGGGATGCGCGGCAAAAAAAGCAATTCAGTCAGCAGAAGACAAATCCGCGGTTTCATCCCACGCTCTTTGCAAAACGCTTCCGCGCATCTGCCCCGGAACACCCGGGCCGTGAACGCGGCATAATTGGCGTCGGCAAACGCCATCTCCCCCAGGCGCGAAACGCTGCGAACAGCCGGCGTGACGCGCTCCCGGGAAGAATATTTACCGTTCCTCCGCCCAGTGCAGCGCCGCATCCACCGCGCGCCGCCACCCGTGGATCTTCTCCTGCCGGAGGGCTTCCTCCATATGCGGCTCAAACGTATCGGCCACATGCCAGCCGGCGGCGGTTTCCTTCAAATCCGAATACATGCCCACGGCCAGCCCGGCCAGCAGCGCCGCGCCCAGGGCCGTGGTTTCCAGCACGGCAGGCCGCAGCACCGGCACATTCATCAGGTCCGCCTGGAACTGCATCAGCAGCTGGTTGGCGCTGGCGCCGCCGTCCACCCGCAGCGCGGCGCTGGAGGTGCCGCAGTCCCGGGCCATGGCGGCAAACAGATCCCGGCTCTGGTACGCGATGGATTCCAGCGCGGCCCGCACAATGTGGGCCCGGCCGGTGCCCCGGGTCATGCCCACCAGCGTACCCCGGGTGTACATATTCCAGTACGGCGCGCCCAGGCCCGTAAAGGCCGGCACCAGGTACACCCCGCCGGTATCGGCCACGCCGGCAGCCACCGCTTCGCTTTCCGCGGCGGTGGAGATCATATGCATTTCATCCCGCAGCCACTGGATGGTGGCGCCGCCCATGAATACGCTGCCCTCAAAGGCATAGGTGGGCTTGCCGTTCAGGCGCCAGGCCATGGTGGTGATCAGGCCGTTTTTGCTCAGGCGGAATTCCTCTCCCGCGTTCATCAGCATGAAGCAGCCGGTGCCGTAGGTGTTTTTCACGTCGCCCTGCGCAAAGCACGCCTGGCCGAACAGGGCCGCGTGCTGGTCCCCCACCAGGGACGCCACGGGGATCTTTACGCCCAGCAGATCCTGCCGCAGGAAGCCGATCACCTGGGCGGTATCCACCACCTTGGGCAGCATTTCCCGGGGAATATCCAGCATGGCCAGCAGTTCGTCGTCCCAATCCTGGGTGTGCAGGTTAAACAGCATGGTGCGGCCGGCGTTGGTGGCGTCCGTCACGTGGGGATGGCCCTCCACCAGATGCCACGCCAGGAAGGAATCCACCGTGCCGAAGCACACCTCGCCCTTCCGGGCCCGCTCCCGCAGGTTCAGTTCATCCAGCAGCCATTTCAGCTTGGTGCCGGAAAAGTACGCGTCCGCCACCAGGCCCGTTTTTTCCCGGATCACAGGGCCGTATCCCTGGGCCACCAGCGTGTCCACAAGGGGTGCGGTGCGGCGGCACTGCCACACGATGGCGTTGTGCAGGCACGCTCCCGTTTCCCTGTCCCACACAAAGGTGGTTTCCCGCTGGTTGGTGATGCCGATGGCGGCGATCTCTTCCGGGTCGATTTCCGCCTTGCGCACCGCGGCGCGGAGGGATTCGATCTGGGTGGACAGAATGTCCGCCGGGTCATGCTCCACCCAGCCGGGGTGCGGATAGTGCTGGGGAAATTCCTGGGCGGCCTGGCAAATCATATGCCCTTCCAGGGTAAACACCACCGCCCGGCTGCTGGTGGTGCCCTGATCCAGCGCCACCAGATAACGCTTGTTCATCATCACGGTTTCCTCCTTGGCGGGAATAATGGCTCAATCTGCGGATATTGTACCATATTTTCCGTTTCGCATCAACAGCGGCGGCAGGAATTTCCCCGCGGGCTTGACATTTTTCCTTTCTTCCCCTATAATGCGTTTAAGGCTTTGAAGGGATGAAAGTAGGCCCCGGCGCGCAGGCCTCAGAGAGCTTCCGGACGGTGCAAGGAAGCGGCGGCGCCGCGGATGAAGTACCTCCCGGAGCCCGGCCCTGAAGGATGATGAATCTGCGTAGGCGGCCGCCGGTGCGCCGGATACAGCGCGCAAGAGGGCATCCTCGGATGCCGAACGGAAGTGGTACAGCGATCATGCGCCTTCCCCCTGCGGGAGAGGGCGTTTTTTATTGGCACTTTCGTGAGTGAAACATTCCGGAAAGGAGCATCCCCATGGATATTCAGCATCTTCAGTTTGCCGACCGGTTTGACGGCATATCGGGCAGCGCCATCCGCGAAATATTCAAGCTGCTGGCTGTGCCCGGCATGATTTCCTTCGCCGGCGGCAACCCGGCGGCCAGCGCGCTGCCGGACAAGGCCTGCGCCGAAATCGCCCGGGAGCTGCTGCTGGACAAGGGCAAAACGCTGCTGCAGTACGGCGCCACGGAGGGCTACGCGCCCCTGCGGGAAAGCCTGGTGCCGTATTTGAAGGACCGGTTTTCCTTTGACTGCGCGCCGGACGAGATCCTGCCCGTCACCGGCTCCACCCAGGCCATGGACCTGCTGTGCAAGGCGCTGATCAACCCCGGGGACAAGGTGGTCATCGAAAACCCCACGTTCCTGGGCAACATGCAGTGCATCAAGCTCTATCAGGCCCAGCTGGTGCCGGTGGACAGCGACGAGGACGGCATCCGGGTGGACGAACTGGAAGAAGTATTCAAAAAGGAGCATCCCAAAATGCTCTATGTGATCCCCACGTTCCAGAATCCCACCGGCCGCACGCTGTCCCTGGAGCGGCGCAAAAAAATCGCCGCCCTGGCCAGCCGGTACGGCGTGGTAGTGGCGGAGGACGATCCCTACCGCGACCTGCGCTATGAGGGAAGCGAGCTGCCTTCCATCAAATCCTTCGACCATGAAGGCTGGGTGGCCTTTATGGGCAGCTTCTCCAAGGTCATTTCCCCCGGCCTCCGGGTCGGCTTCCTGTGCGCCAACAAAACGCTGCTGCGCAAATGCACCATCGGCAAGCAGTCCAGCGACGTGCACACCGCCAACCTGAACCAGGCCATTGTCGACACGTACCTGCGCCGGGACCTGCTGATGCCGCACGTGCGGGAAATCTGCCAAAGCTATGCCAACCAGATGAACACCATGCTGGGGCTGCTGGCCAAATGCGGCGGAGTGGCCCGATATACCCGGCCCCAGGGCGGTCTGTTCATCTTTGCGGAACTGGAGAAGGGCATGGACGCCGTGAAGCTGCTGCAAACCTGCGTGGACAGCGGCGTCGCCTACGTGCCAGGCACGTATTTCTACGCAGCCGGCGGCCACGAAAACACGTTCCGCCTCAATTTCTCCATGTCCACCCTTGAACAGATCCAGCGGGGCATGGAAAAGCTCAATCAGATTTTCACAGCCAACAAACAATAAACATACTGGAGGAACACACCATGCAGAACGTACTTGACACCCTGCGGGAGCGGGGCTTCCTGGCCCAGATCACCTTTGAGGACGAACTGTACAAGCAATTGGAAAAAGAGCCCACCACCTTCTACGTGGGCTTTGATCCCACCGCCACTTCCCTGCATTTCGGCCACTTCATCCCCATCATCGCCATGGCCCACATGCAGCGCGCCGGCCACATTCCCATCGCTTTGGTGGGCGGCGGCACGGCCATGATCGGCGACCCCAGCGGCAAAACCGACATGCGCAAAATGATGACCGTGGAAACCATCGACCACAACGTGTCCTGCATCAAAAAGCAGATGGAGCGCTTCATCGAATTCGGCGAGGGCAAGGCCCACATCGTCAATAACGCCGACTGGCTGCGGTCCCTTGGCTACATGGATTTCCTGCGGGACGTGGGCGCCATGTTCAGCGTGAACCGCATGCTCACCGCCGAATGTTACAAGCAGCGGCTGGAGCGGGGATTGACCTTCCTGGAATTCAACTATATGCTGATGCAGAGCTACGACTTCCTGCAATTGTTCAAGCATTACAACTGCCGGCTGCAGATGGGCGGCGACGACCAGTGGAGCAATATGCTGGCCGGCGCTGACCTGATCCGCCGCAAGGAACACGAAGCCGCCTTCGCCTGCACCTTCAAGCTGCTGATGAACCACGAAGGCAAAAAGATGGGCAAAACGGAAAAGGGCGCCCTGTGGCTGGACGCCGATCTGTGCTCCCCCTACGACTTCTACCAGTACTGGCGGAACATCGCCGACGCCGACGTGGAAAAGTGCCTGAGCCTGCTCACCTTCCTGCCCATGGACGAGGTGAAGCGCCTGTCCCGCCTGGAAGGCAGCGCCATCAACGAAGCCAAGAAGGTGCTGGCCTTTGAATGCACCAAGCTGGTGCATGGCGAGGAAGAAGCCCAAAAGGCCCAGCTGGCGGCTGCCGCCCTGTTTGCCGGCGGCGCCGCGGCGGACGTGCCCACCTTTGAATGGACCACCGCCCAGATGGCGGAGGACAACCGGCTCACCACCGTGCTGAACCTGTGCGGCCTGTGCACCAGCAAGGGCGACGCCCGCAAACAGATCCAGCAGGGCGCCGTGGTGATGAACGACAGCAAAGTCACCGACATCGACACGGTCCTGACCGCCGACATGATCCCCGCCGACGGCATCCTGCTGCGCAAGGGCAAGAAGAACTACTGCCGGGTGGTGCTGAAGTAACGGCCGATTTTCCCGGAAAAAACCGCTTAACGGGGATAATTCCCGGTCTTGCAGAACGAAAGAATCATCATGCGAAGCTGAAACAGGTCAAAGTTCCCGCCCCTGAGCGGATTTCTTGGAAGGGGGCGCGGGGGGAACCGTTCTTTGGCCTCCAAAGAACGGTTCCCCCCGCATTCTGTTATGCCCGGAGATTACAAGACCCTGAAGCAGGCGGCCAGCGATGAATTCATCGTGAACAAAAGCCGCTTCATCGGGTACGCCTGTCCCTGCGAAACGGAGGAGGAGGCGCTGGCCTTTCTGCGCAAGATCCGGGACAGGCACAAGGACGCCACCCACAACTGCTACGCCTATGTGATCGGCCGCAACGCCGGCATCATGCGCTATTCCGACGACGGGGAGCCCGGCGGCACCGCGGGGCTGCCCATGATGGAAGTGATCAAAAACCGTCAGATCGTCAACTGCTGCGTGGTGGTGACCCGGTATTTCGGCGGCGTGCTGCTGGGCCCCGGCGGGCTGGTGCGGGCGTACACAAAGGGCTGTGCCGTCGCCCTGAACGCCGCCCGGGTGGTGCGCATGGAGGAAAGCCAAAGCATCCTGCTGGACGTGCCCTATCCCTTGTGGGACCGGGTGAACCACCTGATGAAAAGCCTGCCCGTGATCGTGGAAAGCACCGATTTTTCCGCTTCCGTGGAGGCCCGGGTGCTGATCCGGAAAAGGGATTTTGACTTCGTCACCGGGCAGCTGACCGCGCTGACCGACGCCCGGGCGGAATGGCTGGAGCTGGAAGAGATGCATTACCCCTGGCCAGAGGAGGAAGAATATGGTACGCTTTGCGACGATCCGGGATAAGGACGCCGTCAACGCCCTTCGCCTGCAGGTGAACGAACTGCATGTGCAGGGCCGGCCGGACATTTTCAAGCCCGGCTTTGACGCCGCCATCCGGGATCATGTGGACATGTATCTGATTCGCAAGGGCGGCTATGCCGCCGTGGAGGAAAAGGACGGGAAGATCACGGGGATGGTGCTGGTGGACGAAATCGACCGGCCCGAGAGCCCCTACAATTTTGCCCGTCGCTTTGCCCACGTGGCGGAAATCGCGGTCGACGCCGGCTGCCGCCGTCAGGGCGTGGGACGCCGCCTGCTGGACTTTGTCAAGCAGCAGGCCCGGGAAAAAGGCTTTCCCCGCATTGAGCTGGACGTATGGGCCTTCAACGACGCCCTGTCCTTTTACGAGGCCGAAGGCTTCACCGTCTACCGCCGGTACATGGAGTATTACTGCTGACAAACAAAAAAAGCGCCGCGCTGTATGCGCGGCATTTTTTGTTATTCCGGCAGCCGGATGGTGGCGCCGGCCTTGAAATCACCAGGCGCCAGACAGGGGTTGACGCGCAGCAGGGAGCCCACCGGCACGTGATAGGCGTCGGACACCGTCTGCAGCGTGTCGCTGTCCCCCAGCGTCACCGTCACCGGCAACGTGCAGGGCGTGTTTTCCGCCGGACCGCGCAGCACGTCGCCGCCCTTGATGTCCTCCAGGTCCGTGCCGGGGTTGGCCGTCTGCAGGGTATGGTAGCTCAGGCCGTACTGCATCATCAGGTCGGCGGCCGTCTGGTTGTTCAGCACCACCGTGCGCCGGTTGGGCGGACAGGCGCTGCCGGACGCTGCGCCGTTCTCCTGGGCCGGGGTCTGGGCGTCGCGGCAATAAGGGACACATCTCCCACCGTCAGCCCGGCAGGCGGAATATTGGTGTTGGCCTCCAGCAGATCCCGCAGCCGAACGCCGGTGCGCTGGGCAATCCGGTAATAGCTGTCCCCCTGCTTCACGGTGCAGGAATACGGACACGAGGCATGGCTGCCATTTTCACTCATTTCCTATGCACGCTCCTTTCTTCCTTCTCATGATATGGAAAAAAGAAAAAAGCGTGCCGCTTCATGGCACGCCGGATCATTCTTTTGTTTCCATGGCTTTGCGCAGCATCCGCCGCACATGCTCCGCCAGCATGGCGATGCATTCCAGGTCGGTGGGTTTCCCCTTTTCCGCGTCCACCGACAGGCCGAACAGGCGCTGGATTTCCGGCAAACTGCCGCTGAGCCAGGTGCGCTCGATGGCGCTGCGGACCGCCTTTTCCACGCCCCCGGCGCAGTGCCGAAGCGCTGCGCCAAAAGCGGGTACAGCTTTTTCCCCTGCACAAGCCCCGGCGCGCAGGCGCCGTCCAACCCTGTCAGCACCTGGTCCACCAGCGCCACGTCGGGGCACAGGGCCGCGATTTCCAGGAAGGCCCCTTCCCCGTCGCCGCTGCCCACCACCATGAAGCGGGCATCCGAGCATCCTTTCAACGCGGTCCGCTTCGGGGGACGCGATATACACACTGCTCAGCATGGCTTCTTTTTCCGGGACGTAAAGGAGGAAAACAGCACCGACGTGATGGTGACGGCCAGGGCAATGCCGCAAATGGCCAGGATGGTAATGACCCCGGTGCTCACCGCCTTGGCGTACTGGCCCTCCACCACATAGCGCATGGTGTTGTACAGCCCCACGCCGGGCACCAGCGGCACAATGGCCCCGGTAAAAAACAGCGTGGCCGTCCGCTTCATCAGCCGGGCGCAGATTTCGCAGCTGAGGCCGATGAGGATCGTGGCCAGAAAATACGCCGTGACCCCTTGCCCCAGCAGGATAAACAGCCCGTAGCCCGCCACCGCGATCAGGGCGGAAACGGGCACGGTGGACCGGGGCTGATTCATCAGCACCGAAAACGCCAGCGCGGCGCAGAAACACGCCAGCAGCTGCACTCCGATACTCACAGGCCCACACCTCCCCACATGGACAGCATCAGGCCGATGCCGGCCGCCAGCATGACGGCGCACAAAATGGCTTCAATGATCCGGGCGCCACCGGACACCAGATCCCCCCGCAGCGTATCCCGCACAGCGTTGGTGGTGGCCAGACCGGGCAGCAGGGGCATAATGGCCCCGGCAATAATGGGCTCCACGTGCACATTGGCAAACACCAGGGTGCCCAGCAACGCCAGCAGCGTCACCTGGGCGCCGGCCAGCATGCTGGAAATCAGCGTGGGCACCCGGTGGCGGGACAGCGGCGGCATCACCAGCTGCACCACCGCGCCGCACACGAAGGACACCGCGAAATCCAGCCATGTGCCGCCCAGCATCACCGTAAAGAAGGCGGCGCTCAGCGCACTGGCCGGCACCATGCCCCACTGGCCGATGGGCTTCATTTGCTGAATGGACTTCAGTTCCTTCAGGGCGTCCTCCGCGTTCATTTTCCCTTCCGCCACGTGGCGGGAAATGTCGTTGCAGCGGTCGATCCTGTCCAGGTTGATGGTACGGTTCCGAACGCGGACAATGCGGGTAATGGTATTGCCTTCGTCGGTTTCCAGCGTCAGCATCAAGCCGGTGGGCAGGGCCAGCACGTCCACCTGGGGCACCTTCAGCCCATGGCACATCCGCTCCACCGTTTCCTCCGCCCGGTAGGTTTCCCCGCCGTTTTCCAGGATGATCCTGGAAGCCAGACACACCGCATCCAGCGTGATCGTCAACGCGTCCATGCCGCCCTCCGTCATTCGCATCAAAGTACCATTGCATGATAGCACAGGTGGCAGGGAAAGTAAACAGAAAAAACGTCAGCCGCGGACAGCTGCCGTCCGCGCAAAGGAAAAAGCCCCGCCGGCTGCCCGGCAGGGCCTAAACCAGATCATTCGTTTGCGACGGACGATGCGGCCGGCGTTTCCGCAGGCGTTTTTCCCTGATAGACCATGGGAATCGGCAGCTTCCACGTATCGCCCAGGCACAGGTAATTGACGGCGGTGTATTGATCGCTGGGGGCAAATTCATAGTGATTCACCAGCACCAGACGCCCCTGACCGTCAAACCGATGGGCGGCTTCCCCGTCCCGGACAGCCCCCAGGGCTTCCCCCTTTTCATTCTCCATCCGGGCCTCCCAGAACACCTGATACTCCGGTATCGCCTCCAGCGCATCCAGGAATGCCAGGCTCTGCTGATCCCGGGGCAGGCTTTCCTCACGTCCCTTGGGCAGGGTGATTTCCACGTCCATGAACACCGTCACCGGCGAAAAATGCAGATCGGTAAACACCGCCACGGCGCCGGTATCCAGCGTGCAGGGCTCGGGCAGCGCCAGGACGTAGCTGTCGGCGGCGTCCCCTGCGTCCATAGTGAATTCCAGCCCGGCGGGGTTTTGCGCTTTCAAATCGTCGTTGTCGTAACGGAAGGGCATGGACACGGTGATTTCCCCTTGGGGCTTCACGTATCCATCGGTTTCGTAACCCTCCATTTTGCAGTCGAACCAGCCTTCGATTTCCCCCGGATTTTGGCCGGGTTTATAGTCCGTTGTGCTCAGGTTGACCCCCTGACCGTTGACAAAGATCTCCCCGGTGCCCTCACATTCCAGGGACACGCCGTATTTCCTGTGCATGTCCGCCAGCGCGCCGTCGATGCCGTCTTCCGTGATTTCCATGCCCGGCGCGGTGACGGAATACAACACGCGCAGCACCCGGCCGTCATAGGCCGCTTCCTTCACCTTCCAGGTGAGGCCGCCGGTTTTTTCCTCCGCCAGGTTGTAATGGATCATTTTTTCCGCACCCGGCAGGGTGAAATAGTAATCATCCGAAAAGCCGGGGTTGAAGTTGAACACGCCGTAGTGCGTCATGGCGGCCACGGCGCCGCCGCATACCATCAGCGCCAGGGCGCATACCAGCGCGATTTTGCCAAGACGGCGCTGATGCCCCGTTTTTCCTTCCTTCACGTCCGCCATCCGGTCGTGAAACAGGGATGGCGTATCGGGGAACGCCTTTTCCAGCATTTTTTTCACATTTTCGTCGTTCATTCAGATCGCCTCCTGAGAAAGCAGTTCCCGCATTTCCTTCCTGGCCTGCCACAGCCTGCGCTTGACGGTGCCCTCCGGCACCCGCAGCATCCGGCTGATGTCCCGCACAGGAAAGCCCTCCAGATAGTGCAAAACCAGCGGCAATCGCAATTTTTCCTCCAGCGTCTGCAGCGCCTCGTACAGTTCCCTTTGCTCCTCTTTGTCCGGAGAGGGGATCATGTCCGTCAGGGCCACGGTTTGCTGCCGGCTGCTTTTCCGCAGCATGTCCTTGCAGGTATTGATCAGGATCCGGGTGAGCCAGGTTTGGGCAAAGGCTTCGCTGCGAAGCAGGTGCACATGACGGAGCCCTTTCAGCAGGGCTTCCTGCACGGCGTCCGCGCAGTCGGCGTCGGAACGCAGGATGGTTTTCGCCACCCGGTACAGCGTGCGTTCATGGGCCATGGCGCATTCCAGAAACGTTTCCTTTTGCATGCCCGCTTCAACCTCCTTTCCCCCATTAGACGATGCAAAGATGCCTTTGGTTCGCAATACAAAAAAAGCCGGAGAATGTCCGGCTCATGTTTCCTGTCCGTTTGGCAGGCGTTCCACCCGGTATCCGGCGTCCGCCAGCCGTTGGGCAAGCCCGTCCTGTCCCAGCAGATGCGCCGCTCCCACCGCCACCAGCGCGGTGCGGCCCTTCGCCAGGTATTCTGTCACCCGCTGCGCAAACAGGGCGTTGCGGCGGGCGTACACCGCTTCCGTATACAGGCGGTAGGCAGGGGTGTCCGACGATGGCAAAGCGGCTGCCAACAGGGCGTCCGCGTCCCCGGCCTGCCAGGCGCGCAGCGCGTTTTCCATGTCCGCCCTGGCCTGATCCGGATCGGACAGCAGCCGGCGGATCTCCCCGTCCATCACTTCATCCGGGATCGACAGCAGGATGCCGATCTGCGCGTCGCCGCCCTCCAGCTCCTCCACCAGTTTCCCTTCGTCATGGGCCCTGTGCAGCAGCACCGAATCCACGCCCCATTCCTGGGAACAGCCCAATTCCGCGAAAACAGCGGTTTCCGCCAGCGAATACCACGCCGCAGGCCGCATCCGGTTCAGCAGGCCTTCGCTCCGTCCCAGGCGCTGCAGCCCCAATTGATACGTTTCCGGCGACAGATGCCGCCGGCATTCGTCCCCCGGGCTGTACATCAGCGCCGCGGAGTAGCGGGCGGCATCCGCGGCAGACTGGGAAAGCAGGTCCGCCTCCACCGCCAGCACCTCCGCCGCCTGATACGCCGCTTCCGCAGCCGTGCCCAGCGGATAAAAATCCGGGCGGCCCATATGAATGGTGCCCAGCAGATAAACCGTGCAGCCCTGCCCGTCCGACACCCGGTAAAGCAGCGGATCAGATTCCGCCTTCCCCTGGCCGCAGGCAGCCAGGCACGCCGCCATCATGAGAAAAAATACCGCTTTCATTTCCTTCACCCGTTATTTTCCCCGCCGCATGCCGCGCCAGGCCAGCAGTGCCAGCGCGCCTAAGTACAGCGCGGCGCCTGCCACAAGCCGGGCATCCTGCTGGCCGATGAGTTTGTTCAGCGCTGTCTGGCCGGACCGCAGCCACGCCACCACAAGGGCAGAGCCCACCGCAGCCAGCGGATGCGCCATACCCAGCAGGGCGGAGGGCACCGCGTAAAATGCAACGGAAGGCAGCGCGCCGGACAAAGCGTACGTCGATGCATCCAGCAAAAAGAACAGGCCCCCGGCAAGCCCGGCCAGGCCGCCGCACAGCCCGGCAGCCAGCGTTTCCCTTTGGTTCACCCGCACGCCGGCGTTCCAGGCCGCCTGTCGGTTCAGGGCGCAGGCGCGGATTTCATAGCCCAGGGTGGTGCTGCGGATCAGGAACCAGACCGCAGCCGCACAGGCAAGCGCCACCGGCACCGCCGCGTTCACAAAGCTTCCTCCCAAAGCCGGCGGCATGGCGCCGGGATGAACCGCGGCCAGCCGGGCCGCCTTGTCCCCCGGCTGAAATGGAAGACCGGCCAGCAGGGCGTCCGCCGTAAAATACGCCGCCCAGTCCAGCAGCACGGCGGCCCCGGCCGCATGACCCCGGAAGAGCCTGGGCAGCATGCCCCACGCGCACCCGGCCGCAGCCCCCAGCAGCAGGCACAGGCCCCACTGGTTCAGGGCCGCGCCCAGCAGCGCCGCCGCCGCGCCGGCAATAAACTGGCCCGGCACGCCCAGGGCCGTGCCGCCGGCCGACGCGGACACATAGCAGCCCAGCCCCAGCAGCATCAGTACCGCGGCAAAACGCAGCGCTGCGCCCAGACGCCCCACGGAAGACACGGCATAGCCCAAAAGCTGGCCCAGGCCTTCCGCAGCCTGGCCTGCATGCGTCAAAAACAAAACAGCGACGCCGGCCGCCAACCCCAGCAGCACAGCCGCCGTCCAGGCGATGGGCAAGGCCCCTTTTTTCCGTTTCATTCGTCTTCCTCCGTCATGCGTCCGTATTTTTCCTGCCTCAGGCCCGTCGTCATCAGCAATCCGATTTCTTCCTCCGTGGTCAGCGCCGGGTCCAATTCCGCCACGATTTCCCCGCCGTTCATGACGAAGATCCGGTCCGCCAGCGCCTTCACTTCCTCCACGTCCCGGGTGATCACCAGCACCGCCTTGCGGCTTTCCCGCAGGCCCAGGATGTCCTGATGGATTTCCCAGGCGGTTTGCCGGTCCGCCCCTTCCGTGGGCCGCACGGCGATCAGCAGTTCCCTTTCCCGTTCCACGGCACGGGCAGCCAGGGCCCGCAGCCGGTCCTGCCGCGGCAGAAAGCGCGCAGGCGAGTCCGAATCCCCCGGAATTTCATAATCCTCCATCAAGTCTGCCGCGTAGCTGCGCACCGCCCTTTTGCGGATCACGCCGCTGTCCTGCATCGCCAGATCCCAATAGCGGTGAAGCACCAGGCTGTCCGACAGCGGAGCGTCCGGCAGCAGGCCGTTTTCCTCCGCCGGCATATAGCTGATGCCGCTGCGCATCCTGTCCCGTGTCGACGCGCGGGTGATGATTTTGCCCCCCAGGCGGATGCGGCCCCGGGCCAGGGGACGCAGGCCCATCAGCGCTTCGGCGCAGATTTCCTGGCCGCCGCCGTCGTTGCCCGTCAGGCAAACGATTTCGCCTGCGCGCACCTCAAAAGATACGCCATTGATCAGCGGCTTTCGTCCATCCGGCCCCGGCACCCGCAGATCCCGCACCTCCAGCACCACGCTGCCCGGCGCAATTTCCAGCTTGTCCGGCGTCCAGGCTTCGTCGGTGCCGGTCATCAGTTCCTCCAGGCTTGCCGCGTCCGTCAAAGCGGTGGAAACCGTTTTCACTGTTTTTCCGTCCCGCAGCACCGTGCACCGGTCCGTCCAGGCCATCATATCCCGGGGTTCACCGCCGGAAATCAGG
This sequence comes from uncultured Eubacteriales bacterium, assembly GCA_902773895.1. Taxonomy (GTDB): domain Bacteria; phylum Bacillota; class Clostridia; order Christensenellales; family Aristaeellaceae; genus RUG563. Next base: position 22,621 of record CACYGB010000008.1, on the reverse strand, counting down.
ATGGTTTTCCCTTCCCGGGCCAGGGTTTGCAAAAGAGCGGAAAACGCCTCCTTCTGCTGGCAGGTCATCATGCGCCAGACATCGTCCAGCAGCAGCACGTCGCACTGCCAAACCAGGCATTTGAGCAGCGTCACCTGCATCCGCTCATACGCGGACATCCGCCCGGCGGGCACATCCAGCGGCACATCCATCAGGCCGTACCGGCGCTGCAATTCCGCCGCGCGCTGCCGAAGCGTTTTGTCCATTCGTCCGCCCAGCAAAAAATTCTCATAGCCGGTGTAGCCGTCAACCAGACCCCGGTCCGCCGGGATCCAGCCGATGCCTTTTCGCCACGCGCCGGAGCCGGGCGACGTGATCTGCCCGTTCCGTTTCGCCGTCACGCAGCCATCCGGCCGGCACAGCCCGGCCAGGATCTGCATCAGCATGGTTTTTCCGGCGCCGCCGTCGCCAAGCAGGCCGTGGATTTCGCCCTTGCGCACCTGCAGGGAAGCGTCCTCCAGGATCCATTGTCCGTCGGCGCGCTTGCGCACCTGGGCCATTTCCAAACTGTATTCGCTCACGGATTTCCTCCATTTCAGCCGCCGGAGCCCATCCGGCGGTTCTTCCATTATAGGGTATCCGCCGCCGTCTGTCCAGCGCCGGCACAAAAAAAGCGGCCCCGTCGCCGGGAGCCGCCAGGAGGATTTGCATATTTTTACCGTTTGCCGGGATCATAGGGAATGCCTTCCGCCTTGGGGGCGCGGGAACTCTTGGACGTGAACGCCAGCACCACCAGGGTGATCACATAGGGCAGCATGCGGTAAATGTTGGTATTGATGTTCAGGTTCTTCAGCATGTAAACGCCGTCGCCGTTGATATCCAAAGTGGAGTAGGAAGCGGCGATGCATTTGAACAGGCCGAACAGCAGCGCGGCGCCGCAGATGTTCAGCGGCTTCCAGTTGCCGAAGATCATCACCGCCAGGGCCAGGAAGCCGAAGCCGGCCACATCGCCGTTGGCGGAGCAGTTGGCCGTGGTCAGCACATACACGAAGCCGCCCATGCCGGCCAGCGCGCCGCTGAGCACGGTGCCCGCGTAGCGCATTTTGATCACGTTGATGCCCAGGGACGCCGAGGCCTGCGGGTTTTCACCGCAGGAACGCAGCCGCAGGCCGAAGCGGGTTTTGTACAGGACCACAGACATCACCACGAACACCAGGATGCAGATGTACGTGGCCACGTACACCTTGTCCACGAAGGTGGAGCCCAGGAAGCCCATCTGCTGGGTGCGGCCGTAGCCGAACATGGCCTTTTTCAGCATGAACCAGCTGGCGGCGTCGCCCGTGTACATGTTCAGGGTGTTCTGGTTGGCCAGGATGCGGATGAAGAACAGCACCAGGGCCGGGGCCAGCAGGTTCAGCGCGGTGCCGCCGATGGTCTGGTCCGCCTTCAGGTTGATGGCGGCGAAGGCCAGAAGCAGGCTGAACACCGCGCCGCAGGCCGCCGCAAACAGGATGGCCAGGGTGCAGAAGCCCTGCAGCGCCAGGTAGTTCTTGGCGTCGTAAGCCGCCTGGAACCAGCCCCACTGCTGCACGAAGCGCACGAACAGCACGCCCATGAACGCGCCGAAAATCATGATGCCTTCCAGGGCCAGGTTGATGATGCCGCTGCGCTCCGCGAACACGCCGGCCAGCGCCACCAGCATCAGCGGGACGGCATAAACCAGGGTTTGTCGAATCAGAAACGGCATTATTTCTTCACCGCCTTTCCGCTGCGCAGTTTGCCGATCCACATCTTGATGACCAGCATGAAGGCCGACAGATAGACGATCACGGCAATGATGACGTTGGTGATGTACTCGTTGTACGCGGTCAGCTCCGTCAGCTTCTGCCCGCAGATTTGCAGCATGGACATGAAGACGGCGGAGAAGATGACCCCGATGGGATTGTTGATGGCCAGCAGCGCCACCGGGATGCCGTTAAAGCCCTCCGACGGCAGCGACTGGTAGGTGTTCCAGAAGAATTCGGTGTTGCCGGACAGGTAATACAGCGCAGCGCCGGCGGCAGACAGGGCGCCGGCCAGGGCCATGGTGAGCACGATGTTGCGCTTGTCCCGGATGCCGGCGTACCGGGCGGCATAGCGGTTGGCGCCGCACGCCTTCAGCTGGTAGCCCAGGGTGGTTTTGGACAGCAGGATGTAGATGACCACGGCGATCAGGATGGCCACCAGGATGCCGCCGTTGATCTGGCTGCCGCCAAACAGCGCGTCCAGCCCCATTTTGCCGGTGGCAACGCCGCCGCGGGTGGCCACCATCTGGGCGCCCTCCGGCACAGCCGCGCCCACCGTGGAACTTACGCCGTCAATGACCACGTCGTTCAGGATGGTGGAGGTTTTGTAAATGTAGCCTGACTTGGTGCCCTCCAGGGCGTTTTTCAGGTTGCTCACATCAAAGAACCAGGTCACCAGATTGGCGGCGATCCAGTTGGTCATGATGCAGGCCAGCACCTCGTTGATGTTCAGGAAAGCCTTCAGCAGGCCGGGAATAGCGCCCCAGCACGCCCCTGCGATCATACCGGCCAGGAAGGCCAGGATCCAGATCAGCCAGGCGGGCAGCACGCTGGTGGGCACGCTCAGCGCCACGGAAAGGCTGGCCGCCGTGCCGGCCAGGAACTGGCCGGGCGCGCCGATATTGAACAGGCCCGCCTTGTTGCCCAGCGCCACGGAAAGGCCGGTCATCACCAGCGGCATGGCGCGGAACAGCATATTGCCAAAGGAAGTGGGATTGAAGCCGAAGGTCAGCTCGCCCGCGCTGCCGCGGCCGGTGGAAAACAGGCCGGCCGCCACCAGGCGGATGCCTTCCCAGGCGCCCTTGATGCCCAAGGTCGGGTTGGTCAGGCCCACGATCAGGATGATCAGGCCGCCGGCCACCATGCCCGTCAGGATCGCCACCAGGGAAGCGAGCACGGAGCGGGTAGCCGTTTTATCCCAGAATGATTCTTTTTTCATGCCCGCGCCTCCTTCTGCCGGTCCTGCCGCTTGGCGCCAGCCATGTACAGGCCCAGTTCCTCCACCGTGGTTTTCTTGGGATCCATTTCACCCACGATTTCCCCTTCGTACATGACCAGGATGCGGTCCGACAGGTTCATGACCTCATCCAATTCCAGGGAAACCAGCAGCACCGCCTTGCCGGCGTCGCGCTGGGCCACGATTTGCCTGTGGATGTTTTCGATGGCGCCCACGTCCAGGCCGCGGGTAGGCTGCACCGCCAGCATCAGCGGCAGGTCCCGGTCGATTTCCCGGGCCACGATGGCCTTTTGCTGGTTGCCGCCGGACATGGAGCGGGCCGTCGTAATGGGGCCCTGGCCGGAACGGATGTCGTATTCCTCAATCAGCCGTTCCGTATATTTGCGCACGTCGCCGAATTTGATGAAGCCCAGGTGCTGGAAGCGGGGCTCCTCAAAGGCCTGCAGCACCATATTCTGCTCCAGGCTGAAATCCAGCACCAGGCCGTGCTTGTGCCGGTCCTCGGGGATATGGCTGATGCCCGCTTCGCTGCGCTTGCGGATGGGCGCGTGGGTAATGTCCACGCCGTTGATTTCAATCTTGCCCCCGGAGCATTTTTCCAGCCCGGACAGGCCGAATACCAATTCGCTCTGCCCGTTGCCGTCAATGCCTGCGATGCAGACGATTTCGCCCTGCCGCACCTCAAAGCTGACACCTTTCACCGCGTCATGCTTGTACAGGTGGCTGGGCACATGCAGGTTCTCCACCTTCAAAACGGTTTTCCCGGGCTTTGCCGGCGTCTTGTCCACCACCAGCTGCACGTCGTGGCCCACCATCATGCGGCTCAGTTCCGACGGCGTGGTTTCGGCGGTATTGACCGTGCCGATGTAACGTCCCTTGCGCAGAACGGTGACCCGGTCGGAAACCTCCATGATTTCGTTGAGCTTGTGGGAAATGAACAGAATGGATTTTCCCTCGCTGGCCAGGCCCTTCATGATATGCATCAGTTCGGTGATTTCCTGGGGGGTCAGCACGGCGGTAGGCTCGTCAAAGATCAGGATCTCGTTTTCCCGGTACAGCATTTTCAGGATTTCCACGCGCTGCTGCATCCCGACGGTGATGTCCTCCACCTTGGCGTCCAAATCCACCGCCAGGCCGTAGCGCTTGGACAGTTCCTCCACCTTTTTCCGGGCGTCCCGGCGCTGGACGAAGCCCAGGCGGGTATCCTCCGCGCCCAGGATGATGTTGTCCAGCACGGTGAACACCTCGATCAGCTTGAAATGCTGGTGCACCATGCCGATGTGCAGCGCCGTCGCGTCGTTGGGATTGGTGATTTTCACGGGCTTCCCATCCTTGCGGATTTCACCCGCTTCCGGCTGATACAGGCCAAACAGCACGCTCATCAGCGTGCTCTTCCCGGCGCCGTTTTCCCCCAGCAGCGCATGGATTTCGCCGCGGCGCAGCTGCAGGGTAATATCATCATTGGCCTTGATGCCCGGGAATTCCTTGGTGATATGCAGCATTTCGATCACGTAATCCTGCTCGTGATCCATGTGCCATATCCCCCCTTCCATTCGTTTGCCGCGCTCCGAAATCAGAGGCGGAAAAAAATCGGTTCATACGCAAGAAAAGCAGGAAGGGCTTTCGCCCTCCCTGCTTCTTGCAAACGGATTATTCCACGTAGTCAACCGTCACGTTGCTCCAGGGGCCCTTGGCGTTGGGATCGCCTTCGGCAGCGGCGTCGTCGATCGCCACTTCGCCGGCGGCCACAGCGGCCTTCAGGGCTTCGTATTCGTCAACATGATAGTTTTCCAGGCTCCAGGTATCCACGGGCAGGCCCACAGCGTTTTCATTCACGCCCAGGGACACAGCGCCGCCCTGCCAGGTGCCGTCGAACACGGTGGCCACCATCTGGTAGGTGCCTTCGGTGATGCCCTTCAGGGCGGAGGTCACAACGGTGTCAGACTGGAAGGACTGGTCCACGTCCACGCCGATCACAGCGCCGTCATTGGCGGAGGCGGCAGCGGTGATGGAGTCGAAGATGGAGCCGCCGCAGGAGAACACGACCTCGGTGCCGGTCTCGTACCAGCCGGAGATCAGGGTCTGCAGTTCGGCGGAGGGGGAGAAGGAAGCGCCGTATGCCCAGGTGAACTTGATGTCAACCTGACGGCCCAGTTCAGCGGCAGCCTTGTTGGCGCCCTGGATGAAGCCGTAGCCGTAGCGCATGCAGGCAGGGTTGGTGCCGCCGCCGCCGCCGGCGAAGCCCAGTTTGGTGAAGCCTTCCTTCACAGCGGCGTAGCCGGCGAAGTAACCGCACTGTTCTTCCTTGAACGCAACGCCGACCACGTTATCCAGGCCCAGGGACCAACCGTCGATGAAGACGAACTTCACATCGGGATAAGCCTTGGCGGCCTTTTCCAGCGCGGTGCCCTGCATGAAGCCGGCAGCCACGATCACCTTGGCGCCCGCTTCCGCGGCAGCCTTCATGGCGTCGAAGCGGTCATCGTCGGTGGCCTTGTCGCCATTGGCGGGCTGGTAGTATTTATAGGTCAGGCCTTTTTCAGCAGCGTACAGCTTGGCGCCGTTCCAGGTGCCTTCGTTGAAGGACTTGTCCTTCAGCTGGCCCACGTCGGTCACAAACGCCACGGCGTAAGTGCCGTCAGGAGAAGTGATGGTATCTTCGATGTCCGCCGGATTCACAGCTTCAGCAATCGCGCTGACAGCGCCCATGCACAAAGCCAGTGCCAGGAAAAGAGCGAGGAACTTTTTCATGAATGGTGCCTCCTATTTTATTTGGTTTGAATAACCCCCGGTTACTCCATCAAATTATAACAGAATCAGGCGAATGAATCAATCAACATGGAAGAAAGAGGCAAAATTTAAGATTTTCTTAACGATTCGCCGCTTCCTCCCGGCGCCGGGCCAGATAATCCTTCAGTTTCTTCTGGTTCACCACCCGGTAGGCCGGCTGGTACGCCGCCCGGTAAGCCTCGCTGTGATGAACGGCGGAGCATTTTTTCTCCCGGTAGCGGATCAGGTACACGTCCAGCTCCACAGGGTCAAAGGGCGTTTCGTCCTCCTCCGCCATCTGCTCCAGCAGGTGCAGGGACTGCAAAAACCGCCGCTTGTCCCCCTTCACGCTCCGGGCCGTTTCCACAAACAATCGGTTGATGTCCTCCGCCGGAATGCCCTTTTCCGCGCAGGGACGCAGGTTCCAGCGGCACAGTCCGTTGCCGATGGATTCGTACATTCTTTCGCCCTTTGCCGCAGCCAGCCCTTCCATTTCCGCTTTCAGCAGGGCCAGGCTCTTTTTTTCGTCGCCCACCTGATGCCCGGGGCCGAATTCCGCCTGGTACAGCAGCTTCACCGCGTCCTGGGGATCCATATAGGGATACTGGGCAAAGTGGGCGGCCAGCACGTCCTGGATCACCGTTCCATCCCTTCCTTCTCAAAGGCATATTCCACCCGGGTCAGCTCCAGCCCGCACGCCGGGGCGGTGATGCCCAGATCCAGCCGGTTTTTGCTGTCGATGGCCCGGGCAATGCAGCCGGGGTCCAGCTTGCCCTGGCCCACGTAAATCAGCGTGCCGGCAATGATGCGCACCATGTTGTACAAAAATCCGTCGCCGTGCACCTTCAGGGTGATTTCCGTGCCGTCCCGGACGACGCTGACGCGGTCGATGGTGCGCACGGTGGTTTTGGCCTGGCCGCCGGCCGCGGCAAAGGCGGCGAAATCGTGGGTGCCCAGCAGCTGCCGGGCACAGCTGTCCATGGCGTTTTCATCCAGCCGCACCGGCACGTGGGCCGTCAGGCAGCGGTACAGGGCGCTGGGGTGCGGCGCGTTGTGGATCCGGTAGGTGTACCACTTTCCCGCGGCGTCAAAGCGCGCGTGGAAATCCGGCGGCACCCGGATACTTTCCGTCACCCGGATGTCCGGCGGCAGGAAGCGGTTGAGCACAAAGGGATATTTTTCCGGCGGGATGGTACTGACCGTGTCAAAATGCGCGCGCTGGCCCAGGGCGTGCACACCGGCGTCGGTGCGGCTGGCGCCCGTCACCCGGGTGAAGCCGCCCAGCGCCTTTTCCAGCGCCTCCTCCACCTTCTGCTGGATGCTGATCCCGTTGTCCTGATACTGCCATCCGCAGTACGCCGTGCCGTCGTAACTGACGGTGAGCAAAATGCGTTTGGATTCCATGCCTTCGCCTCCGCTCCTATCATACCTTTTTTGCGCCAAAAGATCAACCCTGAGCGCCGCGTTCATTTTCCCGGAATCGGGATCAGAAAAAGGGAAAACGCTGTCAGCGCGCGTCAGCCTCTTCTCGTGTATCCTGAGACTGTCCCAAGGGAGGTGATGAACGCAACCAGGAAAACAAACCCCGGGAAGCAATGGCGGGAAACGGCGGGCTGCGCGGCGGAAAAGGCGGTGGAAAGGCTGATCGCGCTGCTGATGGACCCGGACACTTCCCACGGCGACGTGCTCAAGGCGGCGGCCCTGATTTTCGAGCGCGTTCTGCCGGCTGCTGCGGGCGGCGACAGCAGCGATTTTGAAATCGTGGTAAAGGAGGAGTAGCTTGTGCCGCGCATTACCCTGCGGGGATCCTGCCTGAACCGGGTGTACCGGCCCCACCTGCAGAATCTCCATCGCTATCAAATCTATTTCGGCGGCGCCGGCAGCGGAAAAAGCGTGTTTCTGGCCACCCGCTGCGTGGTGGATACCCTGACGGGCCGCAACACCCTGATCGTGCGCAACGTGGCCCGCACCCTGCGCCACAGCTGCTGGAACGAGGTCAACAAAGCCATTTCCCGCCTGGGGCTGCAGCGGTTTTTCACCGTCAGCAAAACGGATATGACCATCACCGCCCGCAACAACGGGGCGCAAATGATTTTCGCCGGGCTGGACGACGTGGAGAAAATCAAATCCATGACCCCGCGCCGGGGCGTGCTGACCGACATCTGGATTGAGGAAGCCACGGAGTGCGCCTACGCCGCCTTCAAGCAGCTGGACAAGCGCCTGCGCGGGCCGAGCGCCCATCCCAAACGCCTGACGCTGTCCTTCAACCCCGTCAGCCAGGGCCACTGGATCTGCCGGGAATTCTTTTCCATCTGGCAGGACGGCAAACCCTATGCCGAAAACGGCGCGGTATCCATTCTCAAAACCACCTACCGGGACAACCGGTTTTTAACGGATGAGGACCGCGCCGCCCTGGAGAATGAAAAGGATCCCTACTTTTACCAGGTGTACACCCTGGGCAACTGGGGCGTGGACGGCGATGTGATCTTCACCAACTGGCGGGTGGAAGCGCTGCCGGAAACCGTGCCCGGCGACAGGCGCATGGGGCTGGATTTCGGGTTCGCCGCCGACCCTTGCGGCTTTGTGCTGGCGCAGTATGACCGCAAGCGGCGGCAGGTGTGGGTGCTGGAGGAGCTCTACGAAAAAGGGCTCACCAACCTGGCCCTGGCCCGGCGGCTGGCCCCCTTCAAGGGCGAAATCGCCTGCGACAGCGCCGAGCCCAAATCCATTGCCGAACTGCGCGCCATGGGCGTTGCCGCCTACGCCGTCAAAAAAGGGCCGGACAGCGTGCTGCACGGCATCCAGTGGCTGCGGCAGCAGGAAATCATCCTGTCCCCGGTCTGTCCCCACCTGCGGGAGGAATTGTCCAATTACCAATGGCAAAAGGACGCGGACGGCCGCGTTCTGCGCCGGCCCCGGGACCGGGACAACCACCTGATCGACGCGCTGCGCTATGCCCTGTCCGGCGACATGGACGCGCGCTTCGCCTTCACCGCCAGCAAACAGTCCCTGGGCCTGTAGGCCCGGGCAGAAAGGAGTTGAACCCATCTTGATCACCCGAGACAGATCCTGTCTGCAATCCGGCCTGTCCCCCAGGCTGCTGCAGGGCTGCCTGAACGAACACCTGCGCGGCACGGAAAAGCTGTGCCGCCTGCGGGACGCCTACGGCCTGAAGCCGCCGCCTGCCGCCGCCCGGGCGCAGGGCCTGCCGGATCACCATCTGAGCCACGCCTACGCCCGGTACATCGTCACCATCGCCTCCTCGTACCTGGCCGGCGCCGCCGTCAGCTACCAGGGGCACGGCGACGCCGCGGACGCCCTCAGGGACGCCTACCGCTGCGCCAATGTGGCCGGCGTGGATACGGAGCTGGCCAGGCTGGCCTCCCTGTACGGCAAGGGCGCGGAAATCATCTACACAGACGCCCACGCCCGTCCCCGTTCCGCCGCGCTGGATCCCCGCACCGCCTTTGTGGTCTATGCCGACGACGTCAGCGCCGACCCGCTGTTCGGCATACACTTTCATCCGCTGACCGACGAGGGCGGCACGCCCCGGGGCTACGAGGCCCAGGTGTACACCGCCCTGGAAACGCTGACCTTCCGCGCCGCCGACTACGCGTCGCTGTTCCGGCAAGGCCCGGCGCAAAGCGCGCCCCACTACTTCGGCCGGGTGCCGCTGATCGAATACTGGAACAACGAAGAGGAAAGCAGCGACATCGCCTGCGTCCTGAGCCTGATCGAAGCCTACGACGCGCTGGAAAGCGCCCGGGTCAACGACCAGGAGCAGCTGTCCGACGCCCTGCTGATCGTGTACGGCGCACGGCTGGAAACCGATGAAAAGGGGCGCACGCCCGCGCAGCAGCTGCGGCAGGACAAGCTGCTGTACCTGCCTGACCGGGAAGCGGGCGCCCAGTACCTGGTGAAGCAAAGCGGCATGGGCGCGGAGGAGCTGCGCGCCGCCATCGAAAAGGACATCCACAAATTCTCCATGATCCCGGATCTGTCCGACCATCAGTTCGCCGGCAACGCCAGCGGCGTGGCCATGAAGTACAAGCTGCTGGGACTGGAGCAATTGACACGGCTGAAGGAGCGCTGGTTCCGCGAAGCCCTGAAGGAGCGCATGCGCTGCTACGCCCATTTTCTGTGTGTGAAAGGCGGCCGCGCCCTGGACGAAAACGCCGTCCGCATCACCTTTACCCGTTCCCTGCCCGAATCCGCCCTGGAAAGCGCCCAGATGGTCAAGACCCTGGAAGGCATGGTGCCCAACGAGGTTTTGCTGTCCCAGTTGCCGTTCCTGGACGGAGCGGAGAATAAAACCCAGGAGGTAACCCATGGAAAACAATGAACAGGTCACCCTTGCCCAGTTGGAGGAGTTCTTTGACAGCCTTTCCCGGCGCCTGACGGCGCAATGGGAACAGCGCACCCAGGCGGAGGATCAGCGCACGCAGGCGCTGGACGCCCGGGAAGAGGAGCTGAAGCACCGGGAAGCGGCCGCCCGGGCCGCCGCCCTGCTGAAGAAAAAAGAGCTGCCGGAGGAGCTGGCGTCCTGCCTGTCCTTTGACGAGGAGGACAGCGCCGCGGACGCCATCGCAGCGCTGGAAAAAGCCTTCCGCGCCGCGGTGCAGCAGGCCGTGGAGCAGCGCCTTGCCGCCGACGCGCCCAAAACAGGCGCCCTGATTCCCCTGGATCAGCTGTCCGATGAAGAATACTACGCGGCTGTGTGCCGCAACCAGTAAAGGAGGAACCGCATCATGGCCAATTCGTTCATCACCATCAAGGATTTTGCCCGGGCCGCGCTGCCCCGGCTGATGGATCACCTGGTTTTCCCCAACCTGATCCACAAGGACTTTTCCGACGACTTCGCCGGCATGAAGGGCGACACCATCCAGGTGCGCAAGCCCATCGTGCTGGAAGCAAGGGATTTTGACGCCGAAAGCGGCGTCACCGCCCAGGACATCAACGAATCCACCGTGGATGTGACCCTGGACAGGATCGCCACCGTGGACGTGGGCATCGAAGCGCTGCAGGGCGCCACCTCCCTGGATGACCTGACCCGCGTGTTCATCGACCCCGCCGCCGCGGCCCTGGCCGCCAAGATCAACGAGGACGGCCTGGCGCTGTACAAGGACGTTTACGCCGTGGCCGGCGCCGCCGGCGTCACCCCTGCGTCCCTGGGCGTGCTGGCCGAAGCCCGGAAAATGCTTAACCGCAGCAAAGCCCCCGTTTCCGGCCGCAGCGCCGTGTGGGACCCCGAGGCCGACGCCGCCTTTACCGCCATCGACGCCATCGTGCACGCCGAAAAATCCGGCTCCAACCAGGCCCTGCGGGAAGGCAGCATCGGCCGCGTCATGGGCATGGATCACTTTATGAGCCAGGCCGTCAAACACCATGAAACGGGCATCACCGCCGCCGTTGGCACAAAGCTGTCCGCCGCTGTCAGCGAAGGCGACAGGAAAATCAGCGTCGCCGGCTCCACCCTGACGGGCAGACTGGTAAAGGGCGACCTGATCCAGATCGGGGAAAAGACCTACACCGTCGCCGCCGACACCGCCACGGCGTCCGGCAACGCCATCGCCAACGTGGCTGTGTCCCCCGCGCTGCCGGCCCTGAGCGCCAACACGGAAATCACCCTGCTGCCCAGCCACACGGCCAACCTGGCCTTCCATCCCCTGGCCTTCGCCTTCGTCACCCGGCCCCTGACCGCCCCCGGCGGCGTGGAAAGCTACGTGACCAGCTACAACGGCGTTTCCCTGCGGGTGGTGCGCGGCTACGACATGCAGCACAAGCGGGAAATGCTGTCCATGGACGTGCTGTACGGGTTCAAGACCCTGTATCCCGAATTGGCCGTCCGCGTGCTGGGGTAAAACATGACGGAACAGGAAATGCTCTCCCAGCTGCGGCTTCGCCTGCCGGACCAGGAAAGCGCGCCGGACGCGCTGCTGCGCTCGCTGCTGCAGGACGCGGCGGCCCTGATCTGCGCCCTGACCTGGCGTGACGCCGTACCCGCCGGTCTGGAAAACGCCATGCTGCGCATGGCCGTCATTTTCTTCAACCGGATGGGCATGGAAGGCGAAAGCGAACACACGGAAGGCGACGTGCGCCGCGCCGCCGCCGATCTGCCCGAGGCCCTGCGGCGGGAAATCTTTTCCTTCCGCCTGGCCAGAACCTGAGGAAACGGAGGGAACCGCGGGAGAACCGTGCTTTGAAGCTCCAAGAGCGGTTCCCCCCACCCTTCTCCACGAAAAGCGCTTTGGCTTTTTCCATCTATTTTTCCGCCATGGATTTTTCCATGATGCATGCAACCGGAAAGGAGAATGTATATGCGTTTACAACAGCGCGGCCGGGCTGCCGTCCAGTGCCGCGGAAAGGAAATGCGTGCGGCGGTGCGTCCCGTCAGCGGCCTGCTGACCCAGCACCTGTACGGGGAATACGTGCAGGATATGCTGCGCCTGCTGCTGCCCTGCGACGCCGTGATGGCCCCAGGCGACAGCGTGACGGTCGAAAACGCGCCGTACGTCTGTGTGCGCACCCGGGTTTTTCCGGGCCACATCCAGGCCGACGTGCGCAGGCGCAGCCGATGAAGGGGGCGTCCGCGGCGCTGCGCCGCTTCTCCGCCCTGGACGGCAAGGCCCGGCAGGCCCTGCGGCACGCCTGTGATGCCGCCGCCCGGGATACCCTGTCCCAGGCCCGGGCCGCCGTACCGGTGCGTTCCGGCCGCCTGCGCGCTTCCCTGGCCGTGAGCAGCCTGGAAAACGGAATGAAGGTCACGGCATCCGCCCCCTATGCCATTCTTATCGAACAGGGCGGCGGACGCAGCCCGGCGCAGCCGTATTTGCAGCCCGCCGCCCGGCGGACGGATTTTCCGGCCCGGGCCCTCCGGGCTTTGCAGGAGGAATTGCCATGATGGATTTGAAAGCGGCCGTGCTGGCCGCGCTGGATTCCCCGGGCGCGGCCCCGGCCTGGCCCCGCGCGGAAGGGGCCCTGCCCCGGATCGCCGTGGCGGACGACCAGATTTCCGTTTCCGCCCAGGCGGACGGCGCGCCCTATCTGTACGAGCACATCGTCCAGATCAGCGTGTACGCAGCGGACCAGGCGGCGCTGGAAACGCTGTTTGGCCAGGTGCACGATGCGATGACCCGCCTGGGCCTGCGCCTTCTGTCCGCCCGGGATCTGTATGATGAAACCGCTTATGCCTGGCGCAAGGAGCTGCGTTACCGCTGCCTTGCGCACAACGACCTGATTTACCAGTAAGGAGGATCAACATGCCGCAAAAAGCCATGGGTACCACCCTGTCGTGTACCGTCAGCGGGCAGACCGTTACCATCGGCTGCCTGCGCTCCATCAGCGAAATCAAGGCGGACAGCGACGCCGTCGACGTGACTACCCTGGATGCCCGGGACGGATGCAAAACCTATATCCAGGGCTACAAGGACGCCGGGGAAGTGACTGTCGAAGGCTTTCACGACGCCGGCAACGAGGGCCAGGCGTGCCTGCGCAGCCTTTATCTGTCCGGCGCCTTGTGCCCCTTCACCGTCACGTTTCCCGATCAGTCTGCGGCGCAGTTTTCCGCGTTCGTAAAATCCCATGCGCTGGGCGCAGCGCAGGTGGACGGCGCCGTGGGCTTTTCGGCGGTGCTGCGCCTGAGCGGCGGGGTGACCGTCACATGACCGTGACCCTGTGCGGAAAGGAATACCCGCTGCATTTCACCGTCAACGCCCTGTGCTGCCTGGAAGAGAAAACGGGCAAAGGCCTGTCTGAGATGCAAAGCGGCCAAATGAGCTGCCTGCGGGGCCTGCTGTGGTGCGCCCTGAGCCAGCAGAATCCCGGCATGACGCTGGAGGACGCCGGCAATATGATGGACCGCCATCTGCGCGAAGGCGGCAGCTTGGCATCGCTTTCGGAGCAGCTGGCCGCCGCCCTGGAGGACGCCTGTTTTTTTCCGCGTCCGGAGACGCCCCCGCCGCCTGCTCCCTCCGGACCCAAGTAAAAAAAATCGCCGAAACCGCCGCGGCCTGCGGCATCACGGAGGCGGCGCGGTTTGAGGAAATGACGCCCCGGCAGATCCATCTGATCCTGACCGCGCGGCGTTTTCAGGAAGAAAGGAAGCGGGAAAACTGCCTGCTTTTGGCCCGGTACGCGGCGCTTGCCGTGCACGACCCCGGCCGCCTTCCCTCCCTTCCCCGTTCCGCCGCGCCGCAGACCGGCGAAGAAATGAAACAGCGCCTGCTTGCCTGGCGCGGAAAGGATCCCCATGACGCTTGAAGAAATCTCCGTTGCCTTCACCGCCGACACCGCGCCCTTTTCTGCCGCGGTGAGCACGGTGACCGCCCTGCTGTCTTCCGCTTCTTCCCAGGCGGACACGCTCGCCGCAGCCTTCACCTCCGCCGGCGCCAACGCCGGGGACGGGCTGCGCAACGGCATCCTGTCCCGCCGGAGCACCGTGATGGCCGCGGCGCAATCCGTGGCCAACGCCGCGGCAAACGCCATCCGGCAGGCGCTGGACATCCATTCCCCTTCCCGGCTCACTTTCCAGGTGGGCACGTTTTTTGACCAGGGCCTGCTGCGCGGCATTTCCGCCGGCGCCGGCCAGGTGGAGCAGGAAGCGGCGTCCCTGGCCCGTTCCGCCGCCGACGCCCTGGATTGGACGCCGTTCGTCCGCTTGCCGGATCTGCCCGCGTTTTCCGTTCCCCAGGCCGCCCCTGCCGCGGAAAGCCCCGGACAGCAGGATATTTCCATCACTATCCCGCTGGAAATCGACGGCTACCGCCTGGGCGTCGCCGCCATCGAGAGCATCAACCGGGTCAGCGGCGGCACAGGCCGCGTGGAACTGGCGCTGTAAAGGAGGAAAGGCATGATACTATCCCTCAACGAAACCGCTTTGCCCTCTCCTGCCGCCCTGAGCGTCAAGGTAACGCCCCAGGCCGGCACGATGCAGTACAACACCCTGGGCCAGGCCGTGATCGACGGCATGCGGGAAAAGCGTACGGTGGAAATCACCTGGACCCGGCTGGGTGCGGAGGATCTGAACACCCTTTCCAGGGAAATCACATTTTCCGCCTTCCTCACCTGCGTTTACCCGGACCCGCTGCTGGGCAGCCGCTCCATGCGCTGCCGCGCCGTTTCCCACTTTGCCCGGGTGTACCAACACCTGAACGGCGTCCCCGTCTGGGCCGACGTGAAACTCACCCTGGAGGAGCAATAACGCCATGGCATTTTCCGATTTGCTGGCCGCGTCCCAGCGGCAGCCGTACCTGAATGGCACCGTCACCTGCCTGACCGGCGCCGTCGTTCCCTTCTCCGGCAGCCAGGCCGTGGGCTTTTCCTTAAGCGAGGGCGGCGGTTCCCTGCTGGGCGGTGCGTTTTCGGCCTCCTGCCAGCTGACGCTGGCAAACGACGCGCTGCCTGACGGCGTATCCCCCTATGGCGCGCAGGTGCGCGTGAACCTGGCCCTGGGGGATGAATCCGCGCCCCTGGCGGTCTTCACCGTCACCAGGGTGATCCGGCGGGAAAACGACCCCCGGCTGATATTGCAGGGCTTCGACGCCCTGGGAACAGCCTTTGAAGGCGAGTTTCAGGATTCCTTTTCCTACCCCCGCACCCTGGGGCAATTGGCCCAGGGCATCGCGGCCCAGGCAGGTTTTTCCCTCAGCGCCGATTTTCCCAACGCCTCCTTCCGGATTCCCGCGGCGCCGGACTGGGGCGACATTTCCCTGCGCCAGGCCCTGGCCTATGTGGCCTGCGCCGCCGGGTGCCTGGCCGTCATCAGCCGCAGCGGCAGGCTGCAGTTCAAGCCGGTGAACGCGGCGGCTGACCCCCTCCCCCTTCAGCCGGACGTGACATTGAAGCACGAATACGGGGACGCCGCCTTCGGCCCGCTGAAAGCCCTGACCATCCGGCTGAAAAACGCGCCCCGGGGCGCCTCTCCCCTGGTGGTCACGCAGGACGGCGCGGCGGCCGGCAGCCAAAACGGGCTTTCCATTTCCGGCAATCCCCTGTTCCCCTACGGCGGCAGCCACACGAAGGCCCTGGCCAACGCCCTGCTGAACGAGCTGCAGGGCTACACCGTCCAGCAGCTGCGCGTTATCTGGCGCGGCAATCCGTCCCTGACGCTGGGGGATCGCGTCCGCGTAACGGACGCTTCCGGCATTTCCCGGCTGTCCTCCGTCACCGGCCAAAGCCTGGTTTTCTCCCGGGGCTTTTCCATGCAAAGCGACTGCGAACCGCCCCGGGTATCCTCCGGCGCGGGCAAGCTGTTCACCTCCTCCGGCGCGCTGAACGCCGCCCGGCTGGAAGGAAGCCTGAACGGTGTCATGATCCGGGACGGCTCCATCGCCGCCAGCGCCCTGATGGCCGGCAGCGTCACTGCCCATCAGTTGGCCGCAGGCGCGGTAACGGCGGAAAAAATCAGCGCCGGCGCCGTCACCGCCGATCAGATCGGCACCGGCGCGGTGACCGCCGACAAAATTTCCGCCGGCGCCGTGGAAAGCCGGCATCTGGCCGCCGAAACGGTGAATGCGCTTTACGCCCGCCTGGCCCAGGCGGACATCGAATGGGCGGAGATTGAGGACCTGCACGCCGCCATCGCGGACATTGCCAACGCGCAGATCAGCACGGCGGACATCGACTGGGGCCACGTGAAGGACCTGATCACCGGCCGGGCCATCATCACGGAGGGCGAAGCGGGGGAACTGTACATTGCCCGCCTGGCCGTGACGGAGGCCAACATGGTGAGCCTGACGGTGGGCGAACTGGTGGTGAAGGGTGAGGACGGCAGCTTTTACGCCCTGACGGTGGACGAGGACGGCAACATCGACACCGAGAAAAAGGAAATAGAAAACAGCGACGTGGCGGACGCCAGCATCCACGGCGGGGAGAAACTCATCGAGGGCAGCGTGACGGCGCAGACCCTGAACGCCCAGGACATTTTCGGGGACAGCGCCATCATCCGCCAACTGATCGCGGAGAACCTGGACGTGGACACCCTGTTTGCCCGGCAGGCCACGCTGGACAAGATCAACGCCCTGGACATCACCGGCAACGAGTCCATCCGCCTGTACGTGGAAAACCAGCAGCAGATCAGCACCTGGGTGCGGATCACGGAGGACGGCCTGGAGATCGGCAAGGAAGGCGACACGGCCCGCTTCCAGGCGGACAACCGGACGCTGAGCGTGGCCAACGTGAAAACCGAGCGCGTGGGCATCGCCCAGACCCTGGACCAGGACGAGGAATGGGCCTGGATCGCCACAAATAGCGGATTGGGCCTGAAATACATCGGCCCGGAGGTGAGCGCATAATATGCCGACATTGACCAAGAAACTGTCCGACTTTTCGGTGAAAAGCGAAATCGGGCAGAACTGGATTTCCAGCACCGGCACGGTGACCAAATCCTTTTCCCTGGCGGACATCCCCAAGGGCAGCACCATCAACAGCGCCACCCTGACCGGCAAGGTGCAGAGCCAGATGTTCGGCGGCACCTACAAGGCGGCCAACGACAGCACCGTGACGCTGTACACCCACAGCGCGGCCAGCAACGATGAAAAGGACATCGGCTCCAAGAACGTGAAGGCCTGGCTGACGGCGCTGAACGGCACCTACGGCTCGCTGCTGGTGGATTTTTCCTACAAGCTGAACCCGAACTACGTGCCGTCCAAAGAGCTCAACACCGGCAGCCTCGGCATGGATGTGCCGGCCTATTCGCAGGAATACGGCTATTTCCGGGGCATTACCCTGACGGTGAATTACACCCTGCCGTATTCGGCTGTAACGGCCCCTACCAGCGTTTCCCTGAGCGTTGCCAACACCTACCCCGGCCAGAAAACCACCCTTTCCTGGAGCGGCGCAAAGGCCGGGAACAACAACGCCATTACCGGGTATGAGGTATGGCGCAGCACCACCAGCAAAACCAGCGGTTTTTCCAAACTGGCCAGCACCGGGAAATCCACCACCAGTTACAGCATTACCAGCCCCAGCACCAATGTAACCTGGTACTACAAGGTCAAAACCCTGGGCACGGTAAGCGGATACGATGACAGCGGCCTTTCCAGCGCCGTAGCCACCCTTTCCATGACCAGCAAGGCCGCCGTTGCCCCCGCCACCGTTACCGTTTCAAAGGCCACCCCGGAGCCGGATGTTTCCGTGACCATCAGCTGGAGCGGGGCCAAGGCGGGCACCAATAACCCCATTGACGGGTATGAGGTATACAGGGCCACCAGCAAAAGCGGCACGTACAGCAAGGTGTACACCGTTTCGTCTTCCTCCACCTCCGGCAGCTATACCGACACCGCCCCGCAAAGCGGCAGCCGCTATTACAAGGTGGTCACCGTTGGCACCTATATCAACAGCGGCTTTTCCGCCATCGTATCTTTTACCGTTACCCGCACCAACACAAGCGACTTTACCGTGCCAAATACCACCGAGGTTGGCACGGCGATCCCCATCGCCATTGAGGATAACACAAGCCGCCCGCACGTGCTGCGGTGGGCCATCACCAACGGCCCCAGCGGCAGCGCCAATATTGGCGCGGGAGAAGAAACCTATTCCCTGGCCATGCCGCTTTCCAACTTAAACAGCATGACCACAGCCGCCAGCTTTGCTATTACGTATGAACTGGAAACGCAGACCACCGGCGGCAGCAAAATCGGCATGGTGCGCAAAACCGGCACCATTACCGTGCCGGAGGATGTGAAGCCCACCGTAACCGGGGCCACCGTTGCCCCCGTGTCTTCTTCCTCCGCCCACCCTGTTCCCTCCGCCTGGGGCCTGTATATTGCCGGGCACAGCATGGCGCACGTGGCCCTTTCCTCTGGCGTGCAAACAGCTTACGGGGCCAGCATAACAACCTACAAAATCACCGGCAACGGCGCATCCGCTTCCGCTTCCTCCCTGCCCATCAGCGCGGATAGCAACGAACTGCAGGCGGGCACATACACCTTTACCGTTACCGCCACCGAAGACGAGTCTCCTGGTGCTCTTTTACGCCGTACCCACCCTGCAAAACATCCTTTCCCTGCGCACAGACAGCACTGGCGCGGAGGAGGATGAAGGCACGTACATTTTGGCACAGGCTGGGGCTACATTTGCCAGCTGCGGCGGCAACAATAACGTAACCGTGGCCGTATCCTACAAAAAAGAATCCGAATCCTCCTATACCTCCGCCGGGAACCTGCAGAACGGGCAGCTGCTGTTCGGCGCGGGGAACATCACCCTGCGGGACAACTACAACGTGCGTTACATCGTGACGGACGCCCTGGGCGAAAGCCGCACCTACAACGACATCGTGACCCGCTCGGTGTGGGAAATGCACGTGAGGCGCGGCGGCGGCGCGTGGGCCTTCGGCGGCGTGGCGGATACGCCGGGGGCGCTGCATGTGTACGGCGGCGTCAGGGCGGACGACGAAATCAAAAGCACGCGGAATGGGATCGGCTTCAACGCAGAAGGCGCATCCGGCGCGGTTGGTTTTTCCGCAACGAATACAACAAGCGGCCAAGGCGTATCCGTCCTGGTCGGTACCGGCGGAACAAACAGGGGCTTGTATGATAACACAAGCGACAAATGGATGGCGTACTGTGACGGCAATGACGCGCTGCGCTTTGCCGGGGTAACGAGCGCCACCAAGGGGGATCTGGGGATTGATGATCTGGAAGATTCTATCGGCACGCTGAAAACGACCGCCAAGACCCTGTCGGCCAACAGCCCCACCACCTTTACCTTCGACGGATTCTGCGGCGTAGCCATCCTGATCGAAGGCGCGAATACATCGCTTATGTGTATGCTGCTCGTCCATTGTTCCGGCGCCGGGAATATCACCGTTTCAAAGATCGGCACAGCGTCCAATATCACCACATCCACATCTACGAACCAACTGACGATCCACAACGGCGCATCCAGCACGGCGGCCTACGCCCGTGTGATCCGCATCACCGCGTCCGGCACCATGCCCACCTGATGAAAGGAGAATGATCCATGTACTTTGTTTTTGAAATCCAGAAGCAGGACAACGGCTCCTGCACCTGCCTTGTGTACCATGAGGACAGTTGGGATTACTTCCAGGCGGAATCCGTTTACTTTGGCAAGCTGCAATACGCCGCCATCAGCACCATCCCCGTGCATACCGTGATGCTGTGCGACGCGGAAGGCTCCGTGTACGGCACAAAAACCTATGACCGGCAGGGGAAGGCGGAGGAATAAGGGATGAACAAAGCAGACGAAGCCAGGGCCTGGGCGCTGGCGCAGGTGGGCTGCCCCTACCTGATGGGCGGCACGGGAAAGCCATGCACCCCGGCCTACCGGTCTGCCCGGGCTGCCCAGTATCCAGCCAGCGCCGAAAAGATCCGCGCCGCCTGCCCCCGCGCCGGGAAAAAGGCCGTCTCCTGCGCGGGCTGCCGGTATTATGACGCATCCGCCAAACGCGGAAAGCCCGCCTACGACTGCGCCCAGCTGACCCGGTTCTGCATGGCGGCCGTGGGCATTTCCCTGGTATCCGGCGCCACCAGCCAATGGAAAAAAACCGCCTGGGCCCGGCAGGGTGAAATCAGCGCCCTGCCCCGGGACCGGCTGTGCCTGGTGTACCGCCGGGACAGCGCCGGCAAAATGGGCCACGCCGGCATTTACCTGGGCGACGGCACGGTGGTGCACGCCAAGGGCCACGCCTGGGGCGTGGTGCGGGAAAAGCTGAATGAAGGGAACCGCTTCACCCACTACGGAATCCCGGAAGGGCTGGATGCGCCCGAGGAAAATGCCGTGGCCGGACTGCTGCATGATCTGCGTACGGCGCTGGACAGGCTGGAAGCGGCCCTGGAGGAGCGAGCCCATGCGGCAGGATGAACTGGAAAAGGCCGTCAGTTCCCTGAAAACCCAGCAGGCCGCCATGCGCCGGGACCTGAAAACGGCCTTCCGCCGCATCGAAGAGCAGACCCGGCTCACCGACACGGTGCACCAGCTGGCCCTTTCCATCCGCGACCTGGCCAACAAACAGGAGCACATCCAGCAGGACGTGCAGCGCATCCGCGGGGACGTGGACGAATTGAAGGGCAAGCCGGGAAAACGCTGGGACGCCGTGGCCCTGGAGCTGATCAAATCCGCGCTGCTGGCCGCCGCCGGCTATTTTCTGGCGCGGCTGTACTGAAAGGAGGAATGACATGAAACAAAACCGCTTCAAATCCTGGGCGCTGTGGACGGCCCTGGGAGCCCTGGCCGCCTTCTGCGCCAAGGAATTTTTCCACACCGATTTGGACCGCACCATCGAAGGGCTGTTGAACGTGCTGCTGCCTGTGCTGGCCGCCTTCGGCATCGTCAACGATCCCACCAGCAAAAACAGCCTGTAACAAAAAACGCAGGAGCCTTACGTTCCTGCGTTTCTTTTTTATTTTCGCTGGGCAAATGCCGCCGCTTCCCGGATCCAGTCCATCAGTTCCCCGTCGATTTCACCGGCGGAGCCGATCAGCACGTGGTGGGTCCAGCGGCCCGGATACGGCTGGCACGCGCTGTCGATCCTGCCTGACGGCACGCGGTAAGGCAGGCCGAAGGTAACGGTAATATAATCCCGGGGCCGGTCCGCCGCCTTCCGCACCGGCAGGAAGGACACGCAGGCGAACAGCCGCTTCCGGGAATAGGAGATCTGGGTCTTTTGCACCCGGACCTGAACGCCGTCCACCGCGCCTGCCAACCGTTCCTCCCACGCGGCGAACAGCGGCAGCGCCCCTTCATGCCCCGAAAAGAAGGACAGGATCGCTCCGTCCATTACGCTTCCGGATGCAGCACGGTGCCCGTGTCGTCGCCGTCCAGCACCTTCAGGATGCTTTCCGGCTCAAACAGGCCGAACACCCGCACCACAGGCACCTTGTTTTCCGCGCACAGGGCAAACGCCGCCGCGTCCATCACCTTCAGGCGCATTTCCTGGGCCTTTTCGTAGGAAATATCCCGGATCAGCGTGGCGGAGGGGTCCACCTTGGGGTCGGCGGTATACACGCCGTCAATGTTCTTGGCCAGCAGGATGGCATCGGCCTGCACCTCCACCGCCCGCAGCACCACGGCGGTATCGGTGGAGAAGAAGGGATTGCCGCTGCCCGCGGCGAACAGCGTCACCTTGCCTTTTTTCATGTGGCGCACGGCATTTTGGGTATTGTAGGTTTCGCACACGCGCGGCATTTCAAAGGCGCTCATCACCACGGCCTTGCCGCCCATGCGCTGTACGGCGTCCCGCATGGCCAGGCAGTTGATCACGGTGCCCAGCATGCCCATCTGGTCGGCGGTCACCCGGTCCATGTCGCCGCCGCTGCGGCCGCGCCAGATGTTGCCCGCGCCGATCACCACGCCCAGTTCGATGCCGCGTTTTGTAATATCCACCAGCACCCGGGCCACCCGGTCAATCACCGCGTGGTCAAACAGCCTGCCGTTCTCCCCCAGCATTTCGCCGCTGAGCTTGAGCAATACGCGCTGATATTTCATCTGTATCTTCCTCCGAATTTCAGGCTGACCGGTATGCGCCGGCCGGCCTGTTCTTTCTCCGGGCGTTTTTTCTCCGTCCGTTATGGACCCGTTTACAAAAAACGGGCGGCACGCGGCCGCCCGTTTGCAGGGTTCTTACTTCTTGGTCATTTCAGCGATTTCGGCCGCCAGGTCGGAATTCTTCTTCTCGATGCCTTCGCCGCACTCGTAGCGGGTGAAGCGGCGGATGGAAATCTTTTCGCCGGAAGCCAGGGTGGCTTCGTTCACGCGGGTGGCGATGGTGATGTCAGGATTCTTCACGAAAGCCTGTTCCATCAGGCAGTTTTCCTTGTAGTACTTTTCGATGCGGCCTTCCACCATGCGGTCCACGATCTTTTCGGGCTTGCCTTCGTTCAGGGCCTTGGCGCGC
>CACYGB010000007.1 GCA_902773895.1 uncultured Eubacteriales bacterium | reverse complement strand
ACGGTGACGTACGACGGCGCGAACCCGGAGGAAGTCACGTTTACGTACCGTTACAATCCGCCGCCTGTGGAGCCGGTGGAAATCACCATTCACTATGTGGACGAAAGCGGCAATCCGCTGGCGGACGACAGCTACCAGACGGTGGAGGAAGGCACCCACGCGGTGACGGCGGACCCGCAGGGCCTGCCGGAAAACTATGAACTGATCGGCAGCGACAGCCAGGACGTGACGGTGACGTACGACGGGGCGAACCCGAAAGAAATCACCTTTGTTTACGCCTATCACGCGCCTGAACCCACAGCGGAACCCGAACCGGCTGCGCCGGCTGAAGTGCGGGTGCGGTATCTGGACGCGGAAACCGGGCTGGCAGTGGCCGATGAAGAAACGGTGCAGTGCGCCCCCGGCGAAGTGACCTTCCTGGCGGCTGTGGACCTGGCGCCTGCGTATCAACTGATTGGCGATGACACCGTGGAAATCGACGTGGATGAAAACGGCGTTGCCAGCCAGGCGGAAGTGATTTTCTATTACATCGCGGTACCCGAACCCACGGAGGAACCGGAGCCCACGGCAGAGCCGACGCCGGAACCCACGGAAGAACCGGAGCCCACGGCAGAGCCGACGCCGGAACCCACGGAGGAACCGGAACCCACGGAAGAGCCGACGCCGGAGCCCACGGAGGAACCGGAACCCACGGCAGAGCCGACGCCGGAACCCACCGAGGAACCGGAACCCACGGAAGAACCGACGCCGGAACCCACCGAGGAACCGGAACCCACGGAAGAACCGACGCCGGAGCCCACGCAAGTGCCGGCCCCTGTGGGGGTCACGGTGATGTATGTAAGCCAGGACGGCTACAGCGTGGCGGATCTGCAGCAGGTGGAGTGCTTCCCCGGGGATAACGAAGTCAAGGCCAATCCGGAGAACCTGACGGCCAATTATGTGCTGCAGGGCAGCGACACCGTGGTGGTGCACGTGGATGAAAACGGCGCGGATCCGGAAGAAGTGGTGTTCGTGTACGCCTACGAGGCTCCCGCGCCCAAAATGGCGCTGGTGGGCGTCCGCTACACCAGCCAGGACGGCGCTTTCTATACCGAAACCGTCACCTGCCAGCAGGGCGTCGAAACCCGGGTCAAGGTGGATTGGAGTCAGGTTGCTCCCCAGTACGTGCTGGTTTCCGGCTCGGATGAAGTGATCGTGACGGTGGATGAAAACGGCGTTGCCTCGCCTGCCGAAGTGGAATTCCAGTTCACGATGGAAGAAATCTTCGTGACCGTCCGCTATCAGGACGCGGCCAGCGGCCGGGACGTGGCCACTCCCAAGCAGGTGTCCTGCTATGTGGGCGTCAACCATATCCAGGCGGAGCCGGACGATCTGGAAAAGAATTACCGGCCGGTCCAGGAAAAGGACAGCCAGACCGTGCTGCTCAGCCAGGACGGCACACTGGAACCCAAGGAAGTGGTGTTCCTCTACACCTATCTGCCCACGCCTACGCCCGTGCCGCCCACGCCCACGCCGCTGCCCGTTGACGAAGCGGTGGACGCCTACGGCTATCCCACCAGCAAGAGCGTCAATTTCCGCTCCAGCCCGTCCACGGAAGAAAACAACGTGATCGGCACGGTGAAAAAGACCGACCTGGCCCACGTGCTGGGCAAGGTGACCAACGCCAAGAACGAAACCTGGTACATGGTGGAAATCAAGGGCCAGCTGGGCTATCTGAAGGACAGCGTGCTGCGCCTTTTGACCGAGGAAGAGGAAGCGGCGCTGTTCAATTATACCCCCGCGCCCACCAAAAAGCCCACGCCGGTTCCCACCGAGATCCCGGATAATTATCCCATCGACCTGTGGGGCCAGACCAACGCCAAGGTGAATTTCCGCAAAACGCCGGAAACCATCAACAGCGGCAAGAACGCCAACAAGATCAGCGGACTGAAGAAAAATACCCGGGTGTGGATCTTCTCCTCCGTGACCGGGGAAGACGGAAACAAGTGGTATTCCGTCCGGGTCAACGGCAAGGACGGCTTCCTGATGGCCAAGTACGTGGACCCCATGACCCGGAAGGAAAGCAACAAGGTGCAGGCTTCCCTGGCGTCGCCCATGCCCACGCAGGTGCCGCCGGAAACGCCCACGCCCAAGCCCACCAAAACGCCCAAACCCACGAAAAAGCCCACCGAAGAACCGGTGGAGCCCACTGAGGTACCGGCGGAAGAGACGCCTACGCCCGCGCCGTACCGCGGCTATGCCCTGACCGGGGATGTGACCGCCCTGCGCACCGGCGTCAGCCTGACGGACGACACCATCCTGGAGGTGCTGGGCGAAAACGATCTGGTGTACGTGTCCGGGCAAACGTACGTGGACGGCGAAGCCTGGTCCTCCGTGCAGGCGGTGGCCAGCGGCAACTACGGCTTCATCCCGGATGACCAGCTGCTGCATATTTCCAATGAAATTGCCAAGGTGTACCTGGATGCGCTGCAGCCCGCGGTAGTGGTCACCGCCACCCCGGTGCCGGAGCAGATCTACGGCTACGGCATGACGGTGGGCGACGGCGTGCCCATGCGCGCGTTCCCGGATACCAACGGAAAAATTATCGAGCGGCTGCCCTACGGCACCGTTACAGACGTGCAGGGCCAAAGCTACGAGGGCGGCGACGCCTGGCATGTGGTGCTCTACAACGGACAATGGGGCTTTATCCGCGCGGATCAGTTGCGGATGCTGGACGGCGCGGAAGCTGCTGCCTATGAGGAATCCCTGCTGGAAGGCACGCCTACCCCGGCGCCCATCCAGACCACGCCGGAGCCTGTGACCGGGGAAAGCCTGTCCAGCTACGGCCACGTGATCAGCAACAGCGGCCGCGTGAATCTGCGCGCGGAACCCAGCACCCAGGCGGATCGCATCCGCCTGCTGGACAACTACGCCTTCGGCCTGGTGCTGGGCACCATCGAAAACGACGAAGGCACCTGGTACCATGTAAGCCAGGCGGGCACCGAGGGCTACATCGCCGGCAATTACTTCAAGGTGCTGACCCTGGGCGAACTGACCAGCTTCCTGCAAAGCGACGAATACATCAACGCCAACAGCGACAGCGGCAACACCGGCACCAGCTCCAGCGAAATTCAGCCGGTGGAGGATTACAACAAAGCCGTGTGGCAGAATCCGGCCCTGTCGCCCTCCTACGAGCCTTTCAATCCGTTCGTGACGGCCACGCCGGACCCGGAACGGCTGGTAACCGCCACGCCGGCGCCGGAAATAACGCCTACGCCGGAACCCACGGCCCAGATTTCTCCCTTCGACCCCGGCATAGACGTCACTCCCGCGCCTACGGTGCAGCAGCAAGGCGGCTCCGCGTGGCCCTGGGTGCTGCTGATGCTGGCGGCGGTGGGCGGCGGCGGCGCCTATTATGCCTATTCTCTGCGGCGGAAGAATGAAAAACGCCGCCAGGCCATGCGGGCGCAGCAGGCGCGTCAGGCCCGGGCAGCTGCCCAGCAGCCTCAGATGCGGGCGGCCCGGAACAATCCCCAGCAGCCGCAAAGCGGCTACGCGGCCCAGGCGGCTCCCTTCATGCCGCCGCAGGGCGGCGCCCCCAGGCCGGCGCAAAAACCGGCAGTGCAGAGCCAGGCCACCACGGCCTACCGGCCCAGCCAGGCAAGCGTCTATCAGCAGCCGGTCAAACAGGATACCCAGGTGTTCAAAACCGGCGCGGTGCCGTCCCAGCCGGCGGTGAAGCAGGAAGCCTACCGCCCGTCTGCTCCCGCTGTAAAACAGGAAACGCAGACGTTCACGCCCAGCTCGGTGACGCCGGCCGCTCCCGCCGTAAAGCAGGAAACGCAGACGTTCACGCCCAGCTCGGTGACGCCGGCCGCTCCCGCCGTAAAGCAGGAAACGCAGACGTTTACGCCCGGTTCGGTGGCGTCGTCTGATGCGCCTGCGGCAAAACCGGAAAATACGGCCGGCTATCAGCGCAGGCGGCGGTCCGACCGCCATCAGGGCGAAGCCTGATCCCGATCTGCCATCGGGGCTGGAGAGGATTCTCCAGCCCCGTGTTCCGGTTATTCCGGAAAGGAGGAAACCCCGTGAAAATCAAAGTAATGCTCTGCTGCCTGTGCGTGCTGCTGCTGGCGCTGCCGGCCGCGGCGGAGGAAGGTGAAATCGTCATCCAGCCCTCCTACCCCGTGTCGGATTACGTACAATGGCTGCTGGAAACGGCCCGGGGCGAGCTGGGCTACCATGAGGCCAAGGATAATTCCACCAAGTACGGCGTCTGGACCCAGGACCCCACCGCCGAATGGTGCGCCGAATTCCTGTGCTGGTGCGTGAACCAGACGGACAAAGCCCACAGTGTGAAAATGCTGGACCGCCAGTACCCCTATTACACCGGCAACAATACGGGGCGGGACTGGTTCATCGCCCAGGGGCGCTATATTGCCCGCCGCGGCGTGGTGCCCGGCTGGGGCACCCAGTGGTTCCGGGGCAGCAGCACGCCCATGACGCCCAACAGCTATGTGCCCCAGCCCGGGGACTGGGTGTTTTTTTCCAACGCCGCCACCGGGGATACCACCCATGTGGCCATGGTGGAATACTGCGCATATCATGCCGAGGGCCAGGTCCGCATCCACGTGATCGAGGGCAACAGCCCGTTTTCATCCGTCAAGGACACCGTGGTGCGCAATGATTACGCCATCGACTACTGGGCTATTCAGGGCTACGGCACGGTCAACGACCTGGCCGACATCGTGATGCGGTTTGGCAACAAAGGGGAAAAAGTGAAAAACCTGCAGCTGAACCTGGCCCTGGCGGGCATTTTCCCGGAGGGGCAGAAGGTGACCGGCCAGTATGGCGCTATCACGGAAAACTGCGTCAAAAGCATCCAGCGGCAGATGGGCGCCGTGGAAACCGGTATTGCCGACCATGCGGTGCAGCTGGAGCTGCAGCGGCTGATCAACGGCGTGTCTGCCAGCAACCCGGACAACTGGGTGGAGCAGAAGTAAGGGAACAGGCAGGATTTTTTCCTGCCGCTGTCGAATACCAATAAGTTTTTATGCCGTCATTCCCGAAAAAGGAGGGAAAACCCATGCGCGACATGGTGCTGGTGCTGAATTTTGACGATGCGGCCAGCCGGGCCGTGACGCGGAAGCTGCGGTCCGAACGGATTTTCAGCAAAATCGTGCCGGGTGATCTGCCGCTGGAAAAGATCCGGGAGCAGGAGCCCGCGGGCCTTTTGCTGTGCGGCGGCGTAACGGGGCAGTTTCCCGCCGGGCTGGATGAAAGGGTTTTGCAGTCGGGCCTGCCCACGCTGGCGCTGGGCGACACCGCGGCGGCCGTGCTGCAGGCGCTGGGCGGCGGCGCGGGGGACATCGTGCTGCAGGGCGCGGTGCGGAAGCTGAACTATTATTGGGACAGCCCCGTGACCTACGGTATCGAAAGCGCCGAGCGGCTGCTGCAGTGCGCGCGGGATTTTTCCCTGCCGGAAGGCGTTTCGCCCATCTGCAAGGCGGAGGAGCTCGTGGTGGGCTTTGCCCACGATACCCTGCCGCTGTACGGGATCCAGTTCCAGGCGGAGCAGAACGATATGGAAGGCAGCATGCTGCTGCGCAATTTCGCCCTGTCCGTGTGCGGCTGCACCACCTGGTGGGACGACGACGCGTGCGTCACCCGGGCGGTGGAGGAAATCCGCCGGGTGGTGGGCGACGGCCGGGCGGTGTGCGCCATGACCGGCGGCATCGACAGCGGCGTCAGCGCCCTGCTGGGCTTCCGGGCCCTGGGCAATCGTCTGCAGTGCATTTTTGTGGATACCGGGCTGCTGCGGGACCGGGAAAGCGCCGATTTCCTGCGGTTTTACCGGGACGAGATCGGCATGGAAATCACCCGCGTGCCGGCGGAGGAAAAATTTCTGCGGGCGCTGCAGGGCGTGCGGGACCCCGGGGAAAAGCGCCGGGTCATCAGCGATCTGATGCACGGCATCCTGCAGGAAACGGCGGGCCAAATGGGGCAATTCAGCGCCGTGATCCGGGGCACCAGCTATAACGACGTGATGTTCGGCGGCGGCCGGCACCGGCTGATGCTGGATGAATCGGTGCCGGAGATCTGTCCGGTGCAGGAGCTGTTCAAGGATGAAATCCGCCGGGTGGGCGAATCCATGGGCATCCCGCAGGAAATTGTATCCCGTCAGCCGTTCCCGGGCAGCGGCCTGGCCCTGAGGATCCTGGGCGAAGTGACGGAGGAAAAACTGCGGGTGCTGCGCCGGGCCGACGCCATTTTCCGCAGCGAGGTGCTGCGTTCCAACGCCGCCCGGCGGCTGTGGCAGTACTTTGCGGTGCTGTCCTCCATGCCGGGGGAAAAGGGTCGGTACGTGATTTGCCTGAGGGCCGTGCACGCCAGCGAGCACAGCATGGCTTATGCCGCCCGGCTTCCGTACGACGTGATGGAAAACACGGTGGACCGGATCCTGCGGGAACAGCCGGAGGTGCGCCGGGTGGTGTACGACTGGACGCCCAGCGAAAACTACACGGGAATCGAGTGGCAATAACGCGGACCATCATCTTACACAAGCAAGGGGACGTATATGCGAATTACCCATCCGCAGGCGCCGTTCCAGGGAGTGGCGCCCGAAAATGTGTTCTTTGTGGCCAATGACCAGCAGGTGCAGTTGGGCACCGGCTATGTGATGCAGTTTTTCCAAGGGGAAATGTATCCGGAGCGGCCCAATCACCTGTTCATCCAGATCGACGCCCAGCCTTCGGCCCGGGCGCTGATGTTCGGCGCCCTGCTGGCCCGGGCGGATCAGCTGCGGGCGGCCACGCCCAATCTGCCGGCCCGGATGTATGCCCAGGTGGCGCCGGAAAACCTGGAGCTGCTGCGGTTTTACGACACCATGGGCCTGCGCAACGACGACGGGGAGGATCTGTTCCGTTTCCTGCCGCCGGACGGCGTGCCCCGGGCGCCTATGGGCATGGAATTCGCGTCGGTGCCGCTGGCGGACGAGGCGTCCCAGAACGCCTTCCTCAGCCGGATCAACGCCCAGCGCATTCAGCCCATCACCCGGGATTACCTGCAGCTGTGGCAGCAACAGCAGCACTTCATGGCCCTGGGCTTTTATAAGGGCGGCCAGCCGGTGTGCGAAACCATCCTGACCGGCACCGGCGCTAACGCCACGCTGCTGATGATCTATACCCGGTCCGACATGCGGCGGCAGGGCATGGCCAAGCAGCTGCTGGGCGCCGCGTCGGCGCTGCTGCGGGAGCGGGGCGTTACCATGATGTATACCCACATTTTCCGCCGCAATATGCCGCAAATCGCGCTGATGAAGCGGATCAACGGCGTCTATGTGCGCACGGTCACCTGCCTGCCGGGCATTGATTTATAAGGATTGAAAACGCGGAAGGGAACTTCTGCGTTTTTCTTTGCTTCTCTTTTCTGGGAAAAGATGCCAGCGCTGGCTGGCGGAAGGGGGATGACGCCCATGCGCAGCCGGTTTCGGCGGGCGGTTTGCCTGGTTTTCGCGCTGCTGATGCTGGTCGGCTGCGCCTGTGCGGAAAACCCCGGAAAAGAGCGAGAGGACGAGGCGCTTCTTTTCCGCGTGATCCCCCGGCGGATAGCCGGCCTGACGCCGGCGTCTTTGGAGGCCCTGGCGCAAAAGCTGGCCAAAGTGGAATGGACGGCGGAGAAACGGGACGCCGGCAGTTGGCGCTTGTCAGCCGTCCATGCGGGGGAAACGCTGTGGAGCGTAAGCACCCGCTATGCGGCCGGCTATACGGAACGGGCGTATTTCCCCTCGCAGAATGCTTATCGGGAAGCCCTGGGCAACCCGCTGCTGCCGCAGAATATTTCCCTGCCGCCGGATCTTTCGGCGCTGCCCGACGCCTGGGCGGAGTTTTCCCCCAGGCTGTTTTCCGCCCTGCAAAAGAAGGGGCGGAAGAAAAAACAGAAAACCCGCGTCAGCATCAAAAACGCCGGCGTCAGCCCGGCCCAGGAGGTGTATACCCTGGCGGC
Organism: uncultured Eubacteriales bacterium; assembly: GCA_902773895.1. Lineage (GTDB taxonomy): Bacteria > Bacillota > Clostridia > Christensenellales > Aristaeellaceae > RUG563. The sequence goes on along the minus strand of CACYGB010000007.1, from coordinate 45,017 downwards.
CCGGGAGATGAACGCCCTTTGGCCGGGGCTGGCGGAAAAAATGGCGGCCGCGCTGGAGCCGGTGTACCGCCTGTGCCCGGAGGAGTACGCCGTGCTGCGGCAGGCGCTGCCGGCAGTCCGCTTTGAAGGGAAAGGGGAGTGGAAACGCTTCCTGACCGCCCAGGGCAAGGACATGGGCATGCAGTTCACCGGCGAAGTGAAAACGGCGGACGGGGCGCTGCGGCAGGTGACGCTGTTCGGCGGGTTTGCCGGGGGCCGGGGCGGCTGGCTGTCCCTGTCCATGCCGGATGAAAGAACCAGGAAGCCCTGGAAGCTGCAAATCAGCGCCCGGATCACACAGGACAGCGCGCAGACGGTGAAGCTCAGCGGTTCCCTGGTGCGGCCGGAAAAGGGAAAGCAAACGGAAAGAACGTTTTCCGCCGCCCTGAAAACCACAGGGAGTGAAAAGAAGCGGCGCGTTCGGGGAACAATCAGGCTGACGGAAAAGGGCGCCGACTCCTTCACCATCACCTTGACGCCGGATTTTTCCGTTACCGAGGCCGGAGCGGAGGGCGCTTTCGGCATCAAAAAGCAAAGCGGCGATTTTGTGCATTGGCAGGCGGAGGTGCAGTTCGCCCCCGCACAGCCGACGGCGGCGCAGGGCGTTTTTCCCGCCGCGGCGGATCTGACCGGCGGGAATGACGCGCCGCAATCGGCCCGGGCTGCGGAGGAGCAGGCGCTTGCGCAGGCGTTTTCCTTCCTGACGGAGGGCCTGTATCCCGGGGAAAAGGCCATGCTGAGCGCGCGGCTGGGCTTTCCCCGGGCGGATCAGACCCCGGCGGCGGAACCGCAGGCGGAGGATGCGCTGGTGCTGACCCTGGGCGGCGATGCGTGCCTGGGGATCCGGGAAAACTGGTGGAAACAGAAGAACACGCTGCCGGTGTACCTGGAAAAGCAGGGCATGGCGTGGCCGTTTTCGGGCCTGCGCGATATTTTTGAAGCCGACGACAGGACGCTGGTGAACCTGGAGTGCGTGTTCAAATCCACCGCTGCCGGCGAGCGGAAAAGCAAGCCCTGCCGCTTCCGGGGCCTGCCGGAATGGACGGACATCTTGAAAGCCGGATCGGTGGAACTGGTCAACGTGGCCAATAATCACCACGACGACTACGGGGACGCGGGCATGCAGTCCACCCGGAAAGCGCTGGAGGACGCGGGCATATCCTACAGCGGATGGGGGAACTATTCTGTCTGGGAAACGAACGGGCGCATCATCGGCTTTGCCGGGGCGCGCCAGCGGGTGTACCGGCAGGACCCCGGCTGCATCGCCCGGGAAATTGCCGCCCTGCGGGACAGGGGCTGCCAGGTGGTCATTTTCAGCTGCCATTGGGGCGAGGAATACGCCCCCAACCACGCGGCCCTGCAGCAGGAAATGGCCCGGGCCGCGGCGGACGCCGGGGCGGACCTGATCGTGGGCACCCATCCCCATGTGGTGCAGGGCGTGGGCTGCGTAGGACGCACGCCGGTGCTGTGGAGCCTGGGCAACCTGACCTTCGGCGGCACCATCAAGCTGAAAACCTATGACGCGGCGCTGGCCCGGGTGCGGCTGCTATTCAACGGCACCCGTTATGCAGGCTGCGGCATCGACCTGATCCCCATCCGCACCAGCAGCCGGGCTGCCGAAAAAATCAACGACCTGCGCCCGGCGCCGGCGGAAGGGGAGGATCGGGAGCGGATCCTGCGCCTGGTGCGGCAGGACAGCCCCTGGGACGTGGACGGAACGATGTGGTTCCCGGCTTCCTGAAAAAAATATTTGATCAAAGGTATTGACAGAGCCGGAAGAATGGTATAAAATTATATTTGAAAAAAGATAATTCCGGCGGCAGCCAGTCGAAGGAGGAAACCAGGATGAGCATTTATCAGTACTCCGTGCAGACCCCCAAGGGGGAGGAAGTTTCCCTGAAGAATTTTGAAGGCAAAGTGCTTTTGATCGTCAACACCGCCACCGGCTGCGGCTTCACGCCCCATTATAAGGACCTGGAAGCTATGTATGAAGCCGATCACGACAAGGGCCTGGAAATCATCGACGTGCCCTGCAACCAGTTTGCAGGCCAGACCCCCGGCACCGACGAAGAAATCCACGAATTCTGCACCCTGAAGTACAACACCCAGTTCCCGCAGATGAAAAAGAGCGACGTCAACGGCGAAAACGCCCTGCCGCTGTTCCAGTACCTCAAGAGCCAGAAGGGCTTTGAAGGGTTCGGCAAAGGCCCCATGGCCCTGGCCATGAGCGCCATGCTCAGGAAAATCGACAAGGATTACAAGAACAACCCCGACATCAAGTGGAATTTCACCAAGTTTGTGGTGGACCGCCAAGGCAACGTGGTGGCCCGGTTTGAGCCCACGGCGTCGATGAAGGACGTGGCCGCCTGCGTGGAAAAGCTGCTGTAAACCCGGCGTCCTTGCCCGGAAAGTCCATCAGGGAGGAAATCACCATGGATCGCTATGACATCGCCATTATCGGCACCGGCCCGGCGGGCCTGAGCGCCGCCATCACCGCCACCATCCGGAACAAGAAGGTGCTGCTGCTGGGCTGCCGGGATCTGAGCCAAAAGCTGGCCCGGGCCCACGAAATCCAGAATTACCTGGGCTTTCCCGCCGTCAGGGGAGAGGATCTGGCCAAAGCGTTCCAGCGCCACCTGGATCAGATGGGCATCGAAATCACGGAAAAGCGGATCAACGCGGTGTACGCCATGGGAGATTTCTTCACCCTGCAGGCCGGCGACGAAATGATCGAGGCCACCGCCGTCATCCTGGCCACCGGCGTGGTGCAGGGCAAGCCGCTGCCCGGGGAAGAGGAAATGCTGGGCCGGGGCGTCAGCTATTGCGCCACCTGCGACGCGCCCCTGTACCGGGGGAAAAGCGTGGCGGTAATCGGCTACAGCGCCCGGGAGGAGGCGGAGGCCGCCTTCCTGAGCGAGGTGTGCGCCCAGGTGCTGTATTTCCCTGTTTACAAGGAGGAAACGAACCTGCCTGCCTCGGTGCAGGTGATTCGGGAAACGGTGCGGGGCATTGAAAAAGACGGCGAGAAAAAGCTTGTCAAAACAGCGGAAAACGGGTATGCTGTAGACGGCGTGTTCGTGCTGCGGGAAGCGGTGGCGCCGGGCCAGCTGGTGCCCGGCCTGGCGGTGGATGGCAGCCATGTGGCGGTCAACCGCAAAATGGAGGCCAGCATCCCCGGGTGCTTTGCCTGCGGGGACATCGCGGGAACGCCTTACCAGTACATCAAGGCTGCCGGGGAAGGCAACGTGGCCGCCCTCAGCGCCATCAGTTACCTGGATCAATTGAAACGGGCGAAGGCCTGAGAAAAGGAGACGGAAAACATGGTCAAAAAGATCAATGAAGAACAGTTTATCAGCGAAGCCAAGAAGAGCGCTGCCGCGGTGGTGGATTTCTCCGCTACCTGGTGCGGCCCCTGCCGGATGCTGGCACCCGTGGTGGAAGCTGTCAGCGAAGAGTACGCCGGCCAGGTGGATTTTTACAACGTGGACGTGGATGATTGCCCCGAATTGGCCATGCAGTACAAGGTGCAGAGCGTGCCTTGCCTGGTGATGATGAAGAACGGCGAATTTGTGGATCAGTCCATCGGCTTCAAGCCCCAGCCCATGATCAGCGCGTGGGTGAAGGAAAACCTGTAAAAGCAAGACGGCGGCCGGAGAAAGCCGCCGTTTTTATCGGAGGAACGGTATGAAGATTGCGGTTCGGTATTACAGCAGCACGGGAAACACAAAAAAAGTGGCGGAGGAAATCGCCAGGGCCGTGGGCGCGGAAGCGATGGACATCCGCCAGCCGCTGACGGAAAAGGCCGATGTGCTGTTTCTGGGCAGCGCGGTTTACGCCGCCGGCGTGGACGGCAGCGTGAAGCAGTTCATCGGGCAATTGGACAAGGAAAAGGTGGGTGCCGTGGCCTGTTTCAGCACCGCGGCGCTGCTGCCGTCCACCTACAGGCAGGTCAAAAAGCTGCTGGAGGCCCGGGGTATCCGGGTGCTGGCGGACGAATTCCATTGCCGCGGCCAATTCCACTTGATGCAAAAAGGCCATCCCAACGCGGAGGATCTGCGTTTGGCGGCGGAATTTGCCCGGCGGGTGGCAGGTGAAAAGGCATGAATGGGGAACGCGAACCCGTAACCACCCGGGAGGAAATGCCCCAGCTGCTGTTGGAAAGCCAATTGTGCTTCCCGCTGTATGCCGCCTCCCGCAAGGTGGTGAACCGGTACACGCCGTATTTCAAGCCCCTGGGCATCACCTATACCCAGTACATCGTGTTCCTGGCGCTGTGGGAAAGCGGCAGCGCCAAGGTGGGGGATCTGTGCCGCAGGCTGTACCTGGATAACGGCACCATGACCCCGCTGCTGAAGAAAATGGAAGAGGCGGGGTACATCACCCGCAGCCGCTCCAAACAGGACGAGCGGGTGGTCACCGTGCACCTGACCCAGGCGGGCTGGGATCTGCGCCAGAAGGTGAAGGAGATCCCCGGGCTGGTGGGCGGCTGCATCCCCTTGCAGGCGGAGGAAGCCGCGGCGCTGTACGGCATTTTACAGAAAATCCTGAACGGAATGGACTAAAACTTGCTTTTTTTCCAATTCCGTGTATAATAGAGCAAGCGCAGGCGCAAGCCGGAGTGGGAACATGACGGTCAGCGGCGCGGAACAACAGGTTTCCCTTGAGGGCAGGGATGCGTCCGGGCCCGAGAGCGAAAGGAGGCAGGATACGCCATTTCAGGACGCATGACAAATTTTTGTCATGCGTTTTCTTTAAGGAGGATGGAAACCATGGAGGAAGAACGCATCGGGTTTATCGGCATCGTGATCGAGGATCTGGCGCAGGCTGCCCGGGTGAATCAGGTCATTTCTCAGTACCAGGCGCTGGTTACCGGCCGCATCGGCGTGCCGGATCATGAACGGAACATGGCGGTGATCGGGCTGCTGGTGCGCGGTAGCGACGTGGACGTGGGCGCCTTTACCGGCAAGCTGGGCAATGTGCCCGGGGTGCAGGTGAAAAGCGCCATGACGAAAAAAGAAAGGAAGGACTAAACGATGAAAAAGTGGATCAAGGTTTTGGCTGTAGTGATGCTGGCGGTGGCGCTGCCCTTTGTGTGCGGCGCGGAAAGCGGAAACGGGCAGGCGGTGCGGGTGGCCGCGCTGAAGGGCCCCACGGGCATGGCCGTTTCCCATATGATGGCGGAAAACGACGGAACGTACGCGTTTACCCTGGCCGGCGCGCCGGAGGAAGTGAACGCCATGATCATTTCCGGCCAGGTGGACATCGCTGCGGTGCCCATCAATGCCGGCTCCGTGCTGTACAACAAAACGGAGGGCGGCGTGCGGGCGCTGAGCCTGATCACCCGCGGCATGCTCTACATCCTGGAAAACGGCGACAGCATCCACAGCGTGCAGGATCTGGAAGGCAAAACCATCCTGGCGGCCGGCCAGGGCGCCACGCCGGAATATGTGGCCCGCTACATCCTGGACACCAACCAGGTGAACGCCACGCTGGAGTTCAAATCCGAGCATGCGGAAGTGACCACCCTGGCGGCCCAGGGCCTGGCGGACGTCGTGCTGCTGCCTGAACCCCAGGTGACCAACCTGCTGATGAAAAACCCGGCGTTCCGCGTGGCGCTGGATGTGACCGAGGAATTTGCGGCGGCCGCGAAAAAGAACGGCGAAGAAAACGCGCAGCTGAGCATGAGCGTGGTGATCGCCCGCACGGAGTTCGCGGAAAAGCACCCCGAACAGGTGGCCGCGTTCATGAAGGACCTGGAAGCTTCCATCAACTATGCCAATGAAAACGTGCACGAAGCGGCCCAGGTGATCGCCGAGCAGGGCATCATTCCCAACGCGGCGGTGGCCGAAAAGGCGCTGCCCTCCTGCACCCTGGTGTTCATCGCCGGCGACGATATGCAGGCCCAGGCCGCGCCGCTGTACCAGATCCTGTTCAGCGCCAATCCCAAGTCTGTGGGCGGCAAGGTGCCGGACGAAGCGTTCTATCTGAAATAATCCGTACGGCACAGGAACTCAGCCCCCGGAAGAATTTGTTCTTCCGGGGGCTCGCTTTGTCCGGAGTGCCGTGAATAAAACGAATATCTGCCAAAGGAAAAAGGATCATGCGTGGCAGATAAAAAACGGCTTGTCAACAAAAGTCAGGGATATTTTGATGTTCCACCTCATCACCGCCTTCGGCGGAGCTTCCCCATCGTAAGAAAGAAAAAGCCCCTCCTTCGGCAGCTTTTTCGGAGGGGAGTGCAGAGGGGGACCGCTTTTTGGTTTCAAAAAGCGGTCCCCCTCTGCAAAAGAATCATAACTCACAGCACCTTGTTCAGGAAGTCTTTGGTGCGCTGCTGCTTGGGCGCGGAGAAAATTTCCGCGGGGGTGCCTTCCTCCACGATCTGGCCCTCGTCCATGAACAGCACGCGGTCGGCCACTTCCCGGGCGAAGCCCATTTCGTGGGTCACCACCACCATGGTCATGCCGTCTTCCGCCAGGCGCTTCATCACGTCCAGCACCTCGCCCACCATTTCGGGGTCCAGGGCGGAGGTGGGCTCGTCAAACAGCATCACCTGCGGCTCCATGCACAGCGCGCGCACGATGGCGATGCGCTGTTTCTGGCCGCCGGACAGCTGGCTGGGATAGGCGTCGGCGCGGTCGGCCAGGTTCACCCGCTTGAGCAGGCCCATGGCCTTGCTTTCGGCCTCCTGCCTGGTTTTTTTCAGCAGCTTCATGGGGGCCAGGGTCATGTTTTTCAGCACGGTCATGTGCGGGAACAGGTTAAAATGCTGGAACACCATGCCCATTTTCTGCCGGTGGATGTTGATGTTCACCTTAGGGTCAGTGATGTCGACGCCTTCAAAGGTGATGGTGCCCTTGGTGGGGGCTTCCAGCAGGTTCAGGCAGCGCAGGAAGGTGGATTTTCCGCTGCCGGAAGGGCCGATCACCACCACTACTTCGCCCTTGTGAATATCGGCGCTGACGCCGCGCAGGGCCTTCAGCTCGCCTTCGTTGAAATGCTTTTCCAGGTTTCTGACGGAAATGATGGGATCAGTGGTCACTGTTGCGCAGCCTCCTTTCCAGTTTGCCGATCAGGGTGGTCAGCGTCAGGGTGACGGCCAGGTACAGCAGGCCGGACACGATGTAGGGCGTGAAGGCCGAGAACGTGCGGGAACGGATGTAGTCGCCGGCTTTCGTCAGCTCGGTCAGCGCGATGTAGGACAGGACGGAGGTTTCCTTGATCAGGGAAATGAATTCGTTGCACATGGCCGGCAGGGCGGATTTGGCCGCCTGGGGAAGCACGATGTACATCATGGTGGAAAACCCGGAAAAGCCCAGGGAACGGCCCGCTTCGGTCTGCCCTTTTTCGATGGACATGATGCCGCCGCGGACGATTTCGGACACATATGCGGCGCTGTTCAGGCCGCAGGCGATGACGCCCACCAGGATCTTGTCGATCCGCACGGAGCCGAACACGCCGAAATAAATCAGCAGCACCTGCAGCAGCAGCGGCGTGCCGCGCACCAGGTTGATGTAGGCGGTGGCCACCTTGCTCAGAAAATGCACCAGCGCGGCGCCAAACTGCTTCAGGGGGCCTTTTCCTTTTCCGCTGATCTGCTGCACCTGGGGCAGGCGCAGGATGGCCAGCAGGGTGCCCAGCGCCAGGCCCACCAGAATGGAAAAGAAAGAAACTTCCAGGGTTTTTCCCAGGCCCTGCAGGTAGTTCAGCCAGCGGCCTTCCCGGATGACGTTCAGATAAAGCTCTTTGTAAATGCTCTGCCACACGTTGAGCGTATTGCTCTGGATGGCGGGCTGGATGGCCTCCCACCAGGACTCGAAAATGCTGACGGAGGCGGCGGTTTCAACGATCCCTGTCACGATGCGATCCTCTCCTGTATCACAGCAAATGCCGTAAGGGAGGGATCTCCCTTACGGCGGATAAAAGCGGGGGAATAATTACTGGGCAGCTTCTTCCGCGGCGGCGAAGTACTTGGCGGCCAGGGTTTCCATGAAGCCTTCGGCCTTCAGCTCCGCCAGGGCGGTGTTGATCTTCTGCAGCAGTTCGGGGTTATCCTTGTTCACGGCGATGCCGTACCAGTCGGCAGCGCCTAGGTCGATGTCCGCGATTACCAGGGTGGGGTCGTTCAGGCTGGCCAGGATGGCCTGGCCCACGGGGCCGTCCACGATCACGGCGTCGATCTTGTTGCCCTGCAAATCCAGGGTGGCGTTGATGAAGGAGCCGTAAGTGGCCACGTTGTCCGCGCCGGTGATTTCCTCGGCCTTGAAGTCGCTGGTGGTGCCCAGCTGCACGCCGATGGTCTTGCCCTTCAGGTCGTCCACGGAAGCGAAGCCCGCGTCAGCCTTCATGATGACCACCAGGCCGGCGTCGATGTAGCCGTCGGAGAAGTCAATGCTCAGCTTGCGCTCTTCGGTGATGCTGATGCCGGACAGGCCGATCATGTTCTTGTTGGCCTGCACGGCGGACACCACGGCGTCAAAGGCCATGGATTCGGGCTGGAAGTCGATGCCCAGCTTGGCGCCGATGGCGTTGATCAGGTCCACGTCGTAGCCCACCACAGCGTTGTTTTCCACATACTCAAAGGGGGGATACTCGGGGTTGGTGGCATAATAGATGGTTTCGGCGCCGGCCAGGGAGCAGGAGGCCAGCAGCATCGCGGCGGCGATCAGGGCGATCAGTTTCTTCATGGTTGTTTCCTCCTTAAAAAATAATGGATCATCGGTTTCGTTCTTTGGAACGATGCCAGTATAGCACCGGGCAAAGCGCTTGTCAAGAGGGAAAATGAATTTTTATTCAAAAAATTTTTGAAATAAACGGAGAAATGCCCAAATTATTCAGTTTATGCATAGATAAGTGCATAAAAAACAGCAAAGATGGCGTCGATGGGAAAGAAGCGGCCGCAGGCGACATGGGCTTTACATGCCGCCGGGGATTATGATAAAATAAACAGAAACGGAAGAAAGGCGGAGAAGGGCATGCGGGGCAAACTGATTGCCATCATGGGCACCAACGCGTCCGGGAAAAGCGGCCTGGGCGTGGCGCTGGCTGCCCGGTATGGGGGCGAGGTGGTTTCGGCGGATTCCCGGCAGGTGTTCCGGGGGCTGGACCTGGGCAGCGGAAAGATCACGCCGGAGGAAACCCAGGGCGTGCCCCATCACCTGATCGACGTATGCCAGCCGGGGGATTTCTTCTCCATGGCGGATTTTCAGCGCCTGGCTTACGCCGCCATCGACGGCATCCTGGCGCGGCAGCGGGTGCCTTTCCTGGTGGGAGGCACCGGGCTGTATGTGGACGCGGTGACGGACGGCTACGAGCTGTCCGACCGGGCGCCGGACCTGCAGCTGCGGGAGAAGCTGGAAACCTACGATACGCCGGCGCTGTACCGGATGCTGAAGGAAAAGCTGCCCGATACCGACATCGACCCCAAAAACCGAAACCGGGTCATGCGGGCCATTGAGCGCATCGAGGCGAACGATTATCACCCCGGCCGGCGCTCGCCCCGGTATGAGGTGCTGAAGCTGGGGGTCACCTGGCCGCGGGAGCTGCTGAAGCAGCGCATCGATGAACGGCTGGACCGCCGGCTGCAGCAGGGGATGGTGCAGGAGGTGCAGGGCCTTCTGGACCGGGGCGTCAGCATCGATTTCCTGATGAAGCTGGGGCTGGAATACCGGTATCTGACCCGGTACCTGCAGGGGGAATTGGGTTATGAACAGATGGTAGAGGAACTGGGCAACGCCATCAAGAAATTCGCCAAACGGCAAATGACCTGGTTCCGCCGGGAGGAAAACCTGCATTGGCTGGATATGACCCAGGATCCCGTGGCCCAGGCGGTGCCGCTGATCGACGCGTTCCTGCAGCCGTAAATCGGCAAAATGTTACAAATTCTTTTCAATTATATGTGGAAATCGGGACACGCCTATGGTATAATAGAATCGGCGAAACAGATCGCCGGTTCTTTTTTTCTTTTGTTAAGGAGGAATTTTCTTGGATATCCCCATAGGCGGCTTGCTTTTGCTGCAGGTGTTTCTCATCGGCGTCAACGCGTTCTTTGCCGCCGCGGAAATCGCGGTGGTTTCCCTGAGCGAAACCAGGCTGCGCAAACAGGCGGAAGAGGGCGATAAAAAGGCGTCCCGGCTGCTGAAAATGGTCATGGAGCCGTCGGGCTTCCTGTCCACCATCCAGGTAGCCATCACCCTGGCCGGCTTCCTGGGCAGCGCCTTCGCGGCGGATCACTTTGCCGGGCCGCTGGCGGACTGGCTGCTGGGCATGGGGCTGACGGGCCTGTCCCGCCGCACGGTGAACACCCTGTGCGTGGTGCTGATCACCCTGGTGCTATCCTATTTCACACTGATTTTCGGTGAACTGGTGCCCAAACGGGTGGCCATGAAGGAGCCGGAGCGGGTGGCCCGGGCGGTTTGCGGCGTGATCGCGGCGGTGAACAAGGTGACCCGTCCCCTTGTGTGGCTGCTGACCAAATCGGTCAACGGCGTGCTGCGCCTGTTCGGCATGGATCCCCGGGCGGAAGAGGAGCAGGTGACCGAGGAGGAAATCCGCATGCTGGTGGACGCCGGGGAAGAGAAAGGCGCCATCGAGGGCGACGAGCGGGACATGATCGAGAACATATTCGAATTCAACAACATGACCGCCGCCGACTGCATGACCCACCGCACCGACGTGACCGCCCTGCAGGTGGACGCCTCCAATCGGGAAATCATGAAAACCATTTCCGAAAGCGGCCTTTCCCGCTTCCCGGTATATGGGGAGGACCTGGACGACGTGCTGGGCACCATTACCACCCGGGATTACCTGCTGGCCCTGTCCACCGGCGGCAAGAAAACGCTGCGCCAGATCCTGCGGCCCGCGTATTTCGTGCCGGAGTCGGTGCGCACCGACGTGCTGTTCCGGGATATGCAGCAGAAAAAGACCCACCTTGCCATCGTGGTGGATGAATACGGCGGCACCAGCGGCCTGATCACCATGGAGGACCTGCTGGAGGAAATCGTGGGGAACATTTACGACGAATACGACCCGGCCATGCCGGCGGATATTCAGAAAATCGGCGACAATCAGTATCGGATGGCCGGCGGGACGGAGCTGGAAACCATCAATGAAGCCCTGCACCTGAATTTGCCCACCGATCAGGGCTTTGAATCCCTGGGCGGGCTGATTTACAGCCGGCTGGCCACCATCCCCAAGGACGGCACGCATCCCGTGGTGGAGTGCTGCGGGCTGCGCATCCGCGCGGACGAAATTGTGGACCGCCGGGTGGAATGGGCCACGGTGACGGTGCTGCCGCCGCCGGCGCCCCTGGAAAACGAAGGAGGGAGCAACCCATGAAGCGCATATTTGCCTGGTTCCTGGCGTTCAGCCTGGCGCTGGCCGCCGTGCCTGCCTGCGCGGCCCCGACCCGGGATCCCGTCCGGCAGGACGTGGTGATCGAGCCCGGAATGCAGATGCTGGCGGAAACGGTGCTGGGCGCGGCGGTGTTTACCGGCACAGCCGGCCTGGAGGAAAACGCCGCGCCGTCCCAGGCGTTGGTGGAGGCGGCCTTTGCCCTGGGGCTGTACAACCTGTCCCTGCCCCATGACGGCGGCGACCTGATGGACGGCCGTCCCACAATGACGGCGGAGGAGATGCAGGCGGATTATCCGCTGCTGTTTGTTTCCGGCGCTTATTCCCTGCCGGCGGCGGCCGCCATGGCCGGGGTCAGCCGCACCCAGGCGGGCCTGACCTTTGATTTGACGCAGCTGGAAGATGCGCCGAAGATCGGCGTGTATCTCTATTCCGTGAGCGTAAGCGGCGGCGAACGGGTGGAGACGGCAGCCGATCTGTTTACCTATTATGGGGATATGGGCGCGGAGGCCGAGGAATTGCCCGAGGATGCCCTGACCTGGCTTTGCCACGCGGATATGACGCTGCTGCGCGCGCCGGAAACGGCGTACGGCTACCGGGTGATCAGCTTCGGCTTGTCCGAACGGTACGAAGCCGGCATGCTGGACGAATGGCAGACGGTGGAAAACGCCGCCTGCGAATACTCGGTGAACCTGCCGCCGATTTTCGGCCTGGCGGACGATACGGCGGCGCATATGCTGTGGCAGACGGCCGACGGCAGCGCCATGATCCGCATTGATGTGGAAGAAAAAACAGCCGGGATCACCCAGCTCCTGCAATCCTGGCAGGGCAGCCATCCGGGACGGTCGGTGAGCCGGGAATTGGATTTTGACACTTATTATTCCCTGGGGGACAGCGACTACCAGCTGTGGACCACGTCGGACGAACTGAACACCGTGTACCATGTCACCCTGCAATTCCCGGCGGAACGCCAGGATGAGTATGCTCTGTACAGCGAATTCATCCGCAACTCCCTGATCGTGTGGGGGATTTCCAATGGCTAAGATTGCTGCGTTTGTGCTGGCGCTGATGCTGGCCGCCGTGCCTGCGCTGGCGGAAGTCACCGTGGAGCGGCAAACGGGGGAAAGGTTTTACCCCGCCGGGGAAAACTGGACGTACCATTTCACCTACGCCTATCCCCACGTCCTGGGCGAGGATTACGCCGCGGCGGCCATCAACGACACCTATCAGATGGCGCTGGACGAAATGACCCAGCTGGTGCTGCCCATGTTTGCCAATGAGGAAAGCATGCGCTTTGACGGGAAAAACGAAGTGATCCACGATTTTGCCGTGATGTGCAATCAGCGGGAATTGCTGTCCGTGATGCTCTACCGGCGGCAGACCAAGGGCCAGGAGGGCGTCAGCCTGTCCATGGAGGCCCTGACCTTCGATTTGACCGGCGATTATGTGGGCCAGTCGCTGACGCTGCGGGGCGTTACCCTGGCTCAGGCCGGCGTGCCTACGGATCAGCTGGAGGATGTCCGGGCGGAGGATTATCCGGCGCTGCAAAAGCTGATTGCCGGCTCCTCCGATGAAATGGCCGACGTGCTGCTGGATGTCCTGTATCCGCGCTTTCAGGAACTGAAGCAGGCCGGCGTCGTCCGGGCGGACGCGGATCAGGACGCGTTCGAAATGGCCTTTTCCCCTGCCGCGGATTTTTACGCCGATGAAGAAGGCCGTGTGGTCTTCTTCCTGCCGCCCGCGCTGCTGGCCCAGCCGACCTTTGATGTGCCCCTGTTTCCTTTTACGCCGGAGGAACTGGAAGCGCTGCTGTGATTCCGGCCGCTGAGCGAGGATGCGAAGAAACCGGGGGCTTCTTCAGCCCCCGGACCCCTGAACCAGGACCCGCCGGGTCCTGGACCTCTTCCTGGCGATGTTGCAAACTTGGAATAACAAACAATATGCGCCTGGAGCTTTTATGTCGGCAAGAGAGCTCCCGGGCAATAAGAAAACAGCGGGGATTTCTGAAAAACGAGCTTGTTCGTTTTTCAGAAATCCCCGCTGTTTTCCCCTGTGCGCTTGTGCACAGGTGGGCCGGCATAGCCGGCCTGCCCGGGAGCGGCATGTTTTCGTTTCCTCCGCAACTGCGGCACACGGCTTGGGAAATGAGTCTTATACCATCCGCAAGTGGCGGGGTCCGGGGAGGAACTTCCTCCCCGGCGGGGTCTGGGGCAGCGCCCCAGCGTCCTCCCGCTGCCCCTGGTCAGACGGGCGCTTTCTGATGAAACGACTGCCTGTAAAACAGCAGCGACAGCCCGGTGCCGATGATCCAGCCGATGGGCCAGGCGCACCAGATGCCTGTGGAGCCCAGCGCGGTGCGGGCCAGCACCAGCGCCAGCACAACCCGCAGGATCAGGTCGGTAAAGGTGGCGATCATGAATTTTTTCATCAAGCCCGCGCCGCGCAGCACGCCGTCCGCCGCCAGCTTGGCCGACACCACGAAGTAGAAGGGCGACAGGATGCGCAGGAACACCACGCCGGTATGCAGGGCGTCGTCGGTAGGCGCGTCCAGGAAAAAGCGGATAAAGGTTTCGCCGGTCAGGAAGTAAAGCAGGCAGAAGGGCACGCACAGCAGCCACACCATTTTCAGCCCGGCCCGCAGGCCCAGGGGAATGCGCTGGGTTTTTCCCGCGCCGATGTTCTGGGCCGTGTAGGTGGAAATGCCGTTGGCCAGGGTGGTAAAGGACGTGATCACCAGGTTGTTCAGCTTCACGGCGGCGGAATAGCCGGCCATCACACCGGAACCGAAGCTGTTGATTACGCTCTGCAGGATCACGTTGCCGATGGAAATGAAGCTTTGCTGCAGGGTGCTGGGCAAGGCGATGGCCACGATCTTTTTCAGCAGATCCAGGCTGAACAGCGGCGCTTTTCTTTCCGCAGGCAGGCGGTGCAGGCGGCGCAGCATGGTGGCCATGGCCAGGATGCAGCTGACGCCCTGACACAGGAAGGTGGCCCAGGCCACGCCGGCGATGCCCATGGAAAACGCGGTGACGAACCAGATGTCCACAAGGATGTTGGCGGTGGAGGAGACGGCCAGGAACAGGAAGGGCGTTTTGGAATCTCCCAGGGCCGAGAAAACGCCGTTGGCGACGTTATAGAAAAACAGGAACGGCAGGCCCCACAGGTATATATCCAGGTACAGGGCGGAGGGGGCCATCAGTTCCTCCGGCGTATGCAGCAGCGCCAGCAGCCATCGGCAGGCCAGCAGGCCCAGCGCCATCAGCGCCAGGCAGACGGCGCCGGTAAGCAGCAGCGCCGTGGTCACAGCGGTTTTCATCTGCCGGTAATCTTTGGCGCCAAACAGCTGGGACACGATCACGGAACAGCCCATGTTGCAGCCGAAGGCAAAGGCGATGAAAATCAGCGTGATTTCGTAGCTGTTGCCCACGGCCGCCAGGGCGTTTTCCCCGATGAATTTTCCGGCTACCAGGCTGTCGGCGATGTTGTACAGCTGCTGAAAAAGAATGCTGCCGAACAGCGGCAGGCAGAATTTCCACAAAACCCGGGACGGGCTTCCCACAGTCAGGTCCTTGTTCAAGGCGTTTCCTCCCTTGGGCGGATCCATTCCCGCCGCAGGGTATTATACTCTATTTTTGGGAAATTGCAAACGAAAAAGGGCTTCCGGAAACGGAAGCCCTGATTGGTTTTGCGATTACATCTGCATCTCGCCGTTGACGATCCTGCGGCCGTTCTGGCGGCTGAAGAGCATCACGTTGTCGCTGGAGAACTTCAGGCGCACCTGCTGGCCGATCTTGTACACCACGCCGCCGAACACCACGGCGGTGAGCAGGTAATTGCCCACGCGGATCTTCAGCGTGGTTTCCATGCCGGTGGGCATGGCGCTGAACACTTCGCCGGCAATGGCGCCGTCGTCGCAGATCTGCACAAATTCGGGACGGATGCCCAACACAAAGTCGTCTTTACCCGCTTCGCCGCGTTTTTCGTCTTCCGGCTCTTCCACCCGGGCAATGTGATAGGGGAAGGGCAGGTCCTTGTTGGTTTTTTCCACATAGCCGGGCATCTTGGCGGCGGCAGCGGCCTTTTCTTTGGCTTCCTGCTCGGCTTTTTCATCCTGGGCCTGCCAATCGGCGATTTTCAGGCCGCCCTGGGGGAAGAACCGGCCCTGGGCGCCGCCCAGGAAGGAAAGCGCCACGGCGTCGCCGTCCTGCTTGCCGCTGGCTTCGATGAAGTTCACCGCGGGGTTGCCCACGAAGTCGGCCACGAACAGGTTGTTGGGCTTATTGTAAACGGTCAGCGGCTCGTCGTACTGCTGCAGGCGGCCGTTGTCGATCAGGCAGATGCGGGTGGCCAGGGTCATGGCTTCCATCTGGTCGTGGGTCACGTACACGAAGGTGGAGCCGGTGGACAGGTGCAGCCGCTGCAGTTCGGAGCGCATTTCCAGGCGCAGCTTGGCGTCCAGGTTGGAAAGCGGCTCGTCCATGAACAGCACCCGGGGTCCCGGAGCCAGGGTGCGGGCGATGGCCACGCGCTGCTGCTGGCCGCCGGACAGCTCGCTGGGATAGCGGTCCATGAATTGGCCGATTTTCACGATGGCGCTGACGCGGTCCACCGCGCGCTTGATTTCTTCCTTGGTCAGCTTCCGGGCCGGGGCTTTGCCGGTTTCATCCCGCACCACTTCGCCGTTTTCGTTGACGGAGGCGCCGGATTCGTTGATGTTGCTCAGGCCGAAAGCGATGTTCTGGTACACCGTCATGTTGGGCCACAGGGCATAGTTCTGGAACAGGAAGCCGACCCGGCGTTTGTTGGGCGGCACGTTGATGCCCCGTTCGCTGTCGAACATGGGCACGCCGTCGATGGTGATCAGGCCTTCCGTGGGGGTTTCCAGGCCGGCGATCATGCGCAGGGTGGTGGTTTTGCCGCAGCCGGAGGGACCCAGCAGGGTGACAAACGCGTTATCCTCAATCACCATGTCCAGGTGTTCCACGGCGTAGTAGCCGCCCCAGCGCTTGGTGACGTTATGCAGTTCAATTCGTGCCATAATTCATTTCCTCCCCTTGTCACTTGCCGCCGCCGATGCCGGAATCCAGGCTGGCGCCGGTCAGTTTGTTCACGAGTGCGTTGAAGACCAGGATGACCACGATCAGAATCAGGTTGATGCCGCTGGAGAACGCGTACAGGCCCATTTCATCGAAGTAGTCCAACAGCGTGGTGATGATCTTGGTCTGGCTGCACAGCAGCATGAACAGGGTCAATTCACGCAGGCACGTCATGAACGGCAGCAGGAAGCCGCTGATGATGGACGTTTTCTGGATGGGGATGATGATGCGGGTCATGCGCTTGATCCAGGGAATATCCTGGATGATGGCGGCCTCCTCAATTTCATCGGACAATTGCATCATGGAGTTCAGGGCGCTGCGGCTGGCAAAGGGAATGTATTTGACCGTACCGGCCAGCACCAGCAGCAGGAACGTATTGTAGATGCCGATGGAGGAGCCGAACTTGGCAAAGGCGACGCCCACGGCCAGGGCGGGCATCAGGTAGGGCAGGAAGGCCATGGAGTTGACGTAGGCGGCCCATTTGCTGCGCCGGTTCTTGCTGACGCAGTAGCCGACCAGGGTGCCGATGGTGCCGGCGGCCAGGGCGCACAGCACGGCTACCAGCAGCGTGCCGCCAAAGGCGCTCCAGATGGTTTCGTTGAACAGCATGCCTTTTTGCCCGTACATGCCGTTTTCCGATACGTTTTCAGCGGTCATCCACCATTTGGTGGTCATATGCCCGGAAATGCCGCTGGTCAGGAAGGAATAATCGCCGGGGTTGGGCAGGAAGGTTTCCACGGCGAAGAGAATGATGGGCAGGATGCCGGTGAACAGGGTGGTCAGCATGTACAGAATGGACAGGATGTATTTGCCCACGCCCAGGTTCACCACGCTGCTCTGCCCGGATTTGCCGGTGACGGTGGTGAAGCTTTTGCGGCCGGAGGTGGTGCGCTGGTTCACGATCAGGATCAGGAAGCCAAAGAGCATCATGATCACGGCCAGAATGCTGGCTTCACCGGTGCGCTGCACGTTCAGTTCCACATACTTGGTGGACAGGGTGGACAGCTTCAGGTAATGGGGGATGGGGTAGGAGCCCATGGCGCTGGAGAACACCAGCAGGATGGTACTCAGGATGGCGGGCTTCACCAGGGGCATCGTCACCCGCAGGAAGGTCTTCCACCGGGGCGTGTTCAGGATGGTGGCCGCTTCCTCCAGGTTGGCGTCCATATTGCGGAAAATGCCGCCGATGAGGATGTAGGCAAACGGCGCGTAGTGCAGCGCCAGCACCACGGCGCTGGGGAACATGCCCTGGCACCACCACAGCGGCATGCGGATGTTCAGCACCGAAGCGAACAGCCCGTCTGCGCCCTTGGTGATCAGGTTGCTGTTGAACAGGTTGCGCCAGATCACGGCCAGGGTCCACTGGGGCATGATGTAGGGGAAAATGAAAATGGAACTCAGGTATTTTTTGAATTTCAGGTTGGTGCGGGTGACCAGGTAGGCGAAAATACCGCCGTAAAAAATGGAGCCAATGCAGGCGAAGATGCTCAGCAGCACGGAGTTGAGCAGCGGCGTCCACAGATTGATCTGCGCAAGTTTCCTGGCGGTGTTGGAAGCGGGCGCAAACAGATCCGTCCAGTTGAACAGGGTGTAAACCTGGCCCGGGGCCGCGCCGCGGGTATCCACGGTGCCCTTATGGATGCTGATGGTGTCCCGGACGATGGTGAAAGCCGGCCAGACGGTGGTAAGGGTCAAGATGATGCCCAGGGCCAGCAGAATGGCGTTCTGCGGTTTGGACAGATAATTCCGGATACTGTTCAGCCGCTTGTTCCAGGGGCTTGCTTTGTTCACGGCGGCAGTCATATCGTTGTCCCCTTTCGGTGTGATTCGCGCGGGCGGATGCGTGCGCGGAGGGAATGGTATAGGATGGGCGGCGTATCAGCCCAGCCGACGCGCCGCCCAAGGATTCATTTCCGAAAGAATTACTTCATGCCGATGATCAGGTCGATCCAGTCGCCCATCACATCCGCCACGGAAGCGGCGTAGGCCGGATCTTCAACGATCAGCTTGCCTTCGTTGATCCACCATTCGTAGCCGCGGTCGTTCTTGGCGTCATAGGTGTTCACGCCGTCCACATAACCATCCTTGGTGTGATCCTGCATGCAGGCGGGAACGGGAGCATAGCCGCCCATGTCCTTGCCCCAGGCAGCGAAGCCTTCCTGGGTGGTGGTGAGGTAAGCGATGAAGGCGCAGGCAGTCCAGGGATACTGGGAAGCCTTGGGGATCATCATGTAGTGCTTGTAGGCATAGCCGCCGAAGCCTTCGTAGCCTTCCTGATAGGCAGCCACGGTGACGTTGTTCACGGACACATCTTCGGTTTCCTGCACACTGCGCAGCTTGGAATACACCAGCAGACCGCACTGGCCGGCAGCGGACTTCTGCACCAGCGTGTTGCAGATGGGGCCGTCATCCGTTTCTTCCTGGAACTGTTCGCACCACAGCTTGATCCAGGCCAGGGCATACTTGGCGTTTTCGCCCTGCAGGCCCAGGTCGGCCGCTTCGGCAGTCATTTCTTCAATGGTGGGGGCGAAGGCAGCCTGCTTGTCGGCGTCCAGCTTGTCGTAGGCTTCCTTGACGATGGTGGCGTAGTCGTCACGGGTCAGCATGTAGAGGAAGTTCTTGCCAACGGGCTCGGAGTTGACGCCCATGAACAGGGGGTGCACATCGGCAGCCACAAAGTCCCAGCAGTTGGTGTAGGTCTTGTCGCCCAGGTTGTTGAATTCAAACACCTTGTTCAGGGTCTGCAGGGCCAGGGGGTTTTCGTTGTTTTCACGGGCAACGCCCTCGGCGTTGAGCCAATCCAGGGGAACGAAGTTCAGCAGTTCGCCGGTGTCCAGCATCTTGCTCTGGATCTGGTTGCCGTCCTGGATCAGGGTAACGAAATATTCGTTGGAGCCGGTCAGGGCGTCAAAGATGGTGTTGTTCTTGGGCTGGGTCCATTCGATGTTGGTGTCGAAGGAGGGGTCAATGCCCTTGAGCAGTTCGATGAAGGTTTCCTTGGCGGTTTTGCCGCGGCTGGAGTTGCCGATGCCCAGCAGGCTCTTGCCGTTGCATTCTTCGATGGCTTTCTTGTACAGTTCTTCATTGGTCATGGTCTGCGCCTGGGCAATGACGTCAGCAACGGATTCTTCCGCAAAGGCGAAAGAGCAGACAGACAGCGCCAAAACCAGAGCCAGCGCAAGCGCGAGGATCTTTTTCATGGAATCATTCTTCCTTTCTTGAATATATGGTTGGCTTTTTGCCACCTCATACATGATATTATACACTTGTTTATCGGATTGTCAAGGAGGCGGCGCTGGAAAACTTGCGAATCCGAAAACCGCGGACGGGCAGAAAAGATGAACAAAAAGGAAGGAGCATTGAGCTCCTTCCTGATGATCAACAAACGCTGGAGGTCCATTCAAAGGGTCCGTCTGCCGGACGGCGGGATCAGGCCTCCGGTTTCTTGGCCTTGGGCTTTTTCGCGGCCGGCTTCTTTTCCGCCTTGGGCTTGCTTTCCGCGGGCTTCTTTTCAGGGACGGGGGCTTCCTCCGGTTCGGCGGTTTCCGCCGCTTCTTCCGCGGGGGCTTCCTCCGGCGCGTTTTGCAGCATATCCCGGTACAGGCTCAGGTACATTTCCGCGCTGTGGCCCCAGGAATAATCGCCGGTCATGCCGCGGTGCTGCAGCAGCTGCCAGATTTCCTTCTGGTCAAAGTAGAAGTACAGTGCCCGGCGCAGGGTGTACAGCATGTCGTGGGCGTTATAATTGAAGAAGGTGAAGCCGTTGCCGGCGCCGTTGGCGTCGTTGTAGGACAGCACGGTGTCCCGCAGGCCGCCGGTTTCCCGCACCACCGGCAGCGTGCCGTAGCGCAGGGAAATCATCTGGCTCAGGCCGCAGGGCTCAAACTGGCTGGGCATCAGGAACAGGTCGGCGCCGGCGTAGATGCGGTGGCTCAGCGGCACGTCCATGCGGAAGCGGGCGGCCACCCGGCCGGGATAGCGC
Organism: uncultured Eubacteriales bacterium; assembly: GCA_902773895.1. Lineage (GTDB taxonomy): Bacteria > Bacillota > Clostridia > Christensenellales > Aristaeellaceae > RUG563. Next base: position 24,548 of record CACYGB010000007.1, on the reverse strand, counting down.
TGCTCCGCCCAGCTGAACAGGTTCACATACTTGGCGTCGCCCATGCCCAGCACGATCAATTGCAGGTTTTCGCTCATGATCTCGCTGATCACCCGGTCCACCAGGTCCAGGCCCTTCTGGTTGCTCAGGCGGCTGATGATGGCCACCACAGGCACGTTGGGATCCTGGTTCAGCCCCAGCTCTTCCTGCAGGGCGCGTTTGCATTCGGCCTTGCCGCTCAGATCCTCCGCGGTGAAGTGGGCCGGGATCAGCGGGTCGTTTTCGGGGTCGTATTCCTTGACGTCGATGCCGTTGAGCACGCCGGACAGGTGCTCGTGCCTGGCGCGGAGCAGGCCGTCCATCCTTTCGCCGTAGTAGGCGGTCTGGATCTCTTCGGCGTAAGAGGGGCTGACGGTGGTGATTTCATCGCTGTATACCAGACCGGCCTTCATGAAGTTGGCGCAGCCGTAGCATTCCAGCTTGTCGTTGGTGAAATATTCGTCGCCCAGGCCCAGGATGCCCTGCACCTCGGGAATGCCGAAAATGCCCTGGTACTGCAGGTTGTGGATGGTGAACACCGTGCGGATGCCGGCGTAGAAGGGCAGATGGCCGTACTGGATGCGCAGCAGCGCCGGGATCATGCCGCTTTGCCAGTCGTGGGCATGGATAATGTCCGGCCGGAACTGCAGCAGCGTCAGGGCGTTCAGGCAGGCCCGGCAGAAGAAGCCGAAGCGCTCGTATTCGTCGCCGCCCATGCCGTAGATATAGCTGCGGCCGAAATAATACTTGTTGTCCACAAAATAATAGGTGACGCCGTCTTTTTCCAGCGCCTCAATGCCGCAGTACTGCTTGCGCCAGCCCAGCTCGATTTCAAAATCCAGCACATGCTGCATGTCGTTTACGTATTCCTGGGGAATGGCGCTGTACAGCGGCACCATCACCCGCACGTCGTGCCCCTTGGCGGCCAGCACGGGGGCCAGCGCGCCTACCACGTCGGCCAGCCCGCCGGTTTTCACGAACGGGACGCATTCCGAAGCGGTAAACAGAATTTTCATTGATGATCCCTCCGTTTGAAACGAAATCACAAAGAAGAGGGAAAGGAAAGGCAGCAAAATGCGCGCCGCTTCCCCTTCCCTCTCTTTTGAATTAGATGGTCAGATCCTTGGCCAGCACGATGGGATAGGTGCGCGGGCCGATCAGACGGGTACGCTTCTGGATGGTGGTCTGCTTGTCCAGGATGCAGTGCTGGATCTCGGCGTTGGCTTCGATGATGCCATCCTGCATGACGATGGAGTTCTGCACCTTGGCGCCCTTTCCAACCCGGACGCCGCGGAACAGGATGCTGTTTTCCACCGTGCCCTCGATGATGCAGCCGTCGGCGATCAGGGAATTTTTCACCTTGGCGCCGTGGATGTAGCGGGTGGGCATTTCGTCGCGCAGCTTGGTCAGCACGGGGCGGTCTGCCGGGAAGAGGCCGTTGCGCACTTCGGAGTTGAGCAGATCCATGGAGCAGTCGAAATAGGACTGCACGGAATCCAGCTGCCAGGCGCGGCCGGGATTCTCGTAGCCGCGGATGTTCAAAGAGCCGTCGTAAATGGCGCTCATCAGCAGGCCGCGGGTCAGGTGGTATTCGCCGCGGGACACGCTCTGGTCCACCAGGCTGATCAGCAGCTCACGCCGCACGCACAGCGTTTCCAGGTACGTGCAGGGCAGCCGGGGAATGGTGGGGTCGATTTCCATGCCGGTCACCTTGCCGCCCGCTTCCACGTTCAGGTACCGGCCCAGGCCGTTGCGGCGCACGCCGGGATCCCTGGTGTACATCAGGGTGATGTCGGCGCCGCTGGCTTCGTGGGCGGCCACCATGTCGTCAAACCGGGCGTTGAAGAGCATGTGGGTGTCGGTGATCACCACGTAGCGCTCCTTGCTGCGGCGCAGGTAGTGCAGGTTGGAATGCAGGGCATCCAGGAAGCCGGAGTACACGCCCACGTTTTCCTTGGTCAGGAAGGGAGGCAGGAACACCAGGCCCGAGCGCTTGCCGTGCAGGTCCCATTCACGGCCGCTGCCCAGATGGTCCATCAGGCTGTTGTAGTTTTTTTGGGCAATAACGCCCACGTTGCGGATACCGCTGTTCACCATGGCGGACAGGGGGAAGTCGATCAGACGATACCGGCCGGCGATCGGCACGGCCGCCACGGCGCGGTTGGCCGTCAGTTCCCGGAGCTGGTCATCCCTTTCTCCGGTATAGATGATACCCATGATATTTTTCATGTTCTTTTCCCTCCATCAGCCTTCGGCGAATTGTTCGCCGGCCTTGACGACGCCCTGGGCAGGCACGGTGGCGCCGGGGCCCACCACGGCGATCAGGCCGGTGTCCTCGCCCACGCAGGCGTTTTCACTGATCACGGCGTTTTCCGCCACGATGGCGCGCTTGACCACCGCGCCGGTCTTGACCACGGCGCCGGGCATGATCACGCTGTCGGACACGTGGGCGCCCTCTTCCACCAGGCAGGCGGAGGACAGCACCGAGTGCTTCACGTCGCCGCGCACTTCCACGCCTTCGGTGATCAGGCAGTTGTCCACCTCCGCCGTAGCGGCGATGTACTGGGGCTGCAGGCCCAGGTTCCGGGCGTAAATGCGGAATTTCTTGTCGTGCAGGTCGATTTCCGGCACTTCGGCCAGCAGGTCCATGTTGGCTTCCCACAGGCTTTCGATGGTACCCACGTCCTTCCAGTAGCCGTTGAAGGAATAGGCCACCATGCGCTGGTTGTCGGCCAGCATCTTGGGAATGATGTTCTTGCCGAAGTCGTTGGAGGATTTGGGATCGGCTTCGTCTTCGGTCAGGTACTTGCGCAGCTTTTCCCAGGTGAACACGTACACGCCCATGGACGCGTTGTTGGACTTGGGATTCTTGGGCTTTTCCTCGAATTCGATGATGTTGTCGTCGCCGTCGGTGTTCATGATGCCGAAGCGGCTGGCCTCTTCCCACGGAACCTGGCGCACGGCGATGGTGGCGTCGGCGTTGTGCTTTTCGTGATGGGCCACCATGGCGGCGTAGTCCATCTTGTAGATGTGGTCGCCGGACAGGATGAGCACGTAATCGGGGTTGTACTGGTTGATGAACGCCAGGTTCTGGTAGATGGCGTTGGCCGTGCCTTTATACCATTCGCCGGAAGCGCCGGTCTGGTACGGAGGCAGCACGAAGACGCCGCCGTCCACCAGGTCCAGGTCCCAGGGAGCGCCGCTGGCGATGTAGGCGTTCAATTCCAGCGGACGGTACTGGGTCAGCACGCCCACCACGTCGATGCCGGAGTTGGAGCAGTTGGACAGCGGAAAATCGATGATCCGGTATTTGCCGCCGTAGGGGACGGCAGGCTTTGCCATGTTTTTCGTCAGGATGCCCAGACGGCTGCCCTGGCCGCCGGCCAGCAGCATGGCAACGCAGCGTTTTTTGCGAAGCATACGAAACAAATCCTCCTCTTGTATGGTATGTTGGGGCTTTGGTATGAGCATGCGCGAAAGGGCGCAAACACACGTTTTCTACCTATTCGACACGCGCCTGGAAAATTCCTCCGATGGAAAAATATTTCCCCGAATATACATTCGGACGCCGCCGGACGCGTCACTTTTCCGTTTTTTGTGCCTGGGCGGCGCGCTTTTCCTCCGCCAGCTGGCGGCGGCTGATCCGTTTTACCGAGTAGTACACGGTGCTCAGCGGCGGCACCACGATCACGCAGGAATAGGGATGGTTTTCGCAGGGGATCTTTTCCGCCCGCACCGGGCCGGCGTTGTACATGTTGCTGCCGGCAAATTCCTCCCGGTCGGAATTGAGGATTTCGGTCAGTTCGCAGTCGTAGGGCACGCCGATGCGGTACTGGCCGTAGGGCTGCGGGGTGAAATTGGTCACGGAGGCGATGGGGGTGTGCCGCCCGGCGGAGCGCAGGAAGCCGGCAATGCTGCGGGTGTTGTCCTGCACGGCCAGCCAGGTAAAGCCCTTCCAGTCGTCGTCCACTTTGTGCATGGCGGGGGTTTCCCGGTACAGATGGTTCAGCGCCTTCACGTATTTTTGCAGTTCCGGATGCTTTTCATAGAGCAGCAGGAACCAGTCCAGCTGGATGTCGTCCCGCCATTCGATGAAATGGCCGAATTCGCTGCCCATGAACAGCAGCTTCTTCCCGGGATGCGCCATGGTGTAGCCGTACAGCGCCCGCAGCCCGGCAAATTTGCGCCACAGATCGCCCGGCTGCTTGTCCAGCATGGAGTGCTTGCCGTGCACCACCTCGTCGTGGGAGAAGGGCAGGATGTAGTTTTCGCTGAAGGCGTACATCAGCGAGAAGGTCAGCTTGTCGTGGTGATAGCTGCGGTACACCGGGTCCAGCTTGATGTAGGACAGCATGTCGTTCATCCAGCCCATGTTCCATTTGAAGCCGAAGCCCAGGCCGCCCTTGTCGGTGGGATGGGTGACGCCGGGGAAGGCGGTGGATTCTTCGGCGATCATCAGGATGCCGGGGCATTCCCGGTAAACCGTTTCGTTGAGCCGGCGGATAAAGGCGATGGCGTCCAGGTTTTCGCGGCCGCCGTCCTTGTTGGGCAGCCATTGGCCGTCTCCCTTGGCAAAGTCCAGGTACAGCATGCAGGATACGGCGTCGCAGCGCAGGCCGTCGGCGTGGAATTCCCGGCACCAGTAAATGGCGTTGGAAATCAGGAAGGACGTTACTTCGCCCCGGCTGTAGTCAAACAGCATGGTGCCCCACTGCGGCATTTCGCCCCGGCGGGGGTCGGGATGCTCGTAGCAGGCGCTGCCGTCAAAATGCCGCAGGCCGAATTCGTCCCGGGGGAAGTGCGCCGGCACCCAGTCCAGGATCACGCCGATGCCGGCCTGGTGCAGCCGGTCCACAAATTCCCGGAATTGCTGGGGCGTGCCGTAGCGGGAGGTGGGGGCGTAGTAGCCCGTCACCTGGTACCCCCAGCTGCCGTCGAAGGGGTGCTCCATCACCGGCAGCAACTCCACGTGGGTGTAGCCCATTTCCTGGATGTAGGGGATCAGCTGGTCCGCCACCTCGGCGTAGTTGAGCACCCGGTTGTTCTCGCCCCGGCGCCAGGTGCCCATGTGCATCTCATAGATGTTGATGGGGCTGTGGTACGGGTCCCAGGTCCGTCGTTTCTCCATCCATTTCTGGTCGCCCCAGGCGTAGCCCTCCAGGCTGCACAGGCGGCTGGCGTTGTTGGGGCGCAGTTCGCTGGCAAAGCCGTAGGGGTCGGCCCGCATATGCCACTGGTTGTCGTCGGCGCACAGGATGGCATATTTATAGGAGCGAAGATTCCACGCCGCTTCCGGGTATTGGAACCGGCCGGGGTCCGCTTCCGGGGTGAACAGCCGGTCCGGCAGCCGCAGCTCCCAGATGCCGTCGTACTGCTTCTGCATGGGGTAGGCGTTCACGTCCCAGCCGCAGAATTCGCCCACCAGCGAAACGGCGCGGGCGTTGGGCGCCCAAACGGAAAAGTGCCATTTGATTTCGCCCCATTCCTCCACGGGATGCGCGCCCAGAAAATTATACGCGTCAAAGCATTGGCCTGCGTGAAAACGGTTGCGTCTTTCCTCGTCCGGCGGATTGTACCACATTTGTATGATCTCCCCCTTCGGGTGAAGTTTGTCTGATTGCATTATAGCATGGCGTCAGGAATTTTTCCAGTTTTTTATTGCGGGTTTCGGCGCACATAATGAAAAAATCTTTTGGGTTGGAGGCTATGCATGAACGGCGCCCCATTTTCCGCTTTTGAGGTCCGGTTGCGTTTGGATCGGGGACTGCTGTCCCGCCTGAAACAGGCGGGGAAAGCGCTGGCCCGTTTGCCCCGGGAAAAAATGACGCCGGGGGAGGCGGCGCTGTCGGACAACGGGCAGTTCCTGGCGGAGGAAGCGGAGGCGCTGCGCCGGCGCATCCGGACGCTGCCGCCGCTGCCGGCCGGGAACGGCATCCCCGCGGTGCTCGCCCTGGCCCGCAGGATCGTGCGGGAAGGGGATAACAGGCCCACTGCCGCGCTGATCCTGCGCCTGACCCGGGAAAGCGGCGCCCGGGAACTGCGGCAGGCGGTTTCAACGGGGCCTTCCGAAAGACAGGGGGCTTTTGCATGCCCGGACGGCGCAAAAGCCCTTCTTTTTTGCGCGTTTTTTTGATTTTCTGAAAATTTCCTCTTCCCATCCGGCGGAAAATCAGGTATAATGAATGCGAACAGGAGGGGAACAACGTGGGCGATACCCAGGATATTTGGTACATGCATGGGCTGCGGTGGGAGGACCCCAATCGGGTGCGCACGCCGGAGCAGCTGATCGGGCGGATCAACGGGATCGGCTTTTTGCCGCTGTTCCGCAACAGCGTGCCGGGCTTTTCCGTGGAGGAAATGACGTTTGGCCCCGACTGGTGGACGGGAAACGAGCAGATCGACCCCTGGGAATGGCGGCGGGTGCTGGCGGACAGCGGCCAGGTGGCCTACGGGAAATTTTTCGACGGCAAGGCCGGGTTCATTTCCCTTTCCTGGCTGCCGGATTTCGCCAACTGGCGCCGGGACGGCTACGATTTCGATTCCCTGTGGGAGGATGAAAAGGCCTCCTTCCGGCAGAAGAAGATCATGGACCGGTTTGAGGAAAAGGATGAATGGTTTTCCTTTGACCTGAAGCGGAAGGCGGGCTTCGGACCGGACGGCGAAAAGAATTTCAGCGGAATCCTGACCGACCTGATGATGCGCACCTACGTGGTGGTGCGGGATTTCCGCTGCCGGCTGAACCGGGAAGGCCGGCCCTACGGGTGGCAGGTGGCGGTGTACACCACGCCGGAAAAAATCTGGGGCTACGACGCGGTGACGTCCGCGTACCGGGAAAAGCCGGAAGCGTCCCGGGAAAAGGTGTACGGGCGCGTCCGGCGCCTGTACCCGCTGGCCACGGAAGGGCAGATCCGGAAAATCCTGAAATGAATGGGGACTGGAAATGGGCTGTTATCTGGCGATCGACCTGAAATCCTTCTACGCTTCCGTGGAGTGTGTGGACCGGGGGCTGGACCCTTTGACCACGCATCTGGTGGTGGCGGATGAAAGCCGGACGGAAAAAACCATCTGCCTGGCGGTGACGCCCAGCCTGAAAAGCTACGGCATTCCCGGCCGGGCGCGGCTGTTTGAGGTGGTGCAGAAGGTCCGGCAGATCAATGAGGACAGGCGCAGACGGGCGCCGGGCAGGCAGTTTTCCGGCGCTTCCCATGCCGCCCCGGAACTGGAAAAGGATCCGTCGCTGAAGCTGGAATACCTGGTGGCCAAGCCCCGGATGGCGCATTATATGGCCTGCTCCACCCGGATCTACGGCATTTACTGCCGGTTCATCGCGCCGGAGGATATTCACGTTTACTCCATCGACGAGGTGTTCATCGACGCTTCGCCGTACCTGAAAACCTACCAGTGCACGCCCCATGAACTGGCCCTGCGCCTGGTGAAGGCCGTGCTGCGGGAAACGGGCATCACCGCCACCGCCGGGATCGGCACCAACCTGTACCTGGCCAAGGTGGCCATGGACATTGTGGCCAAGCATATGCCGGCGGACGGCGACGGCGTGCGTATTGCCGAACTGAATGAAATGAGCTACCGGCAGCAGTTGTGGAACCATACGCCCATCACCGATTTCTGGCGTGTGGGCCGGGGGTACGCCCGGCGGCTGGATTCCATCGGCGTCCACACCATGGGGGAAATCGCCCGCTGTTCCCTGGGGAAGGGGCCCTACGGCCCGGAAAAGCTGTTCAGCCTGTTCGGTGTCAACGCGGAACTGCTGATCGACCACGCCTGGGGCGTCGAAACGTGCACCATGGCCGACATCAAGGCGTACAAGCCGGCGGACCATTCCCTGTCCTCGGGCCAGGTGCTGCAGGAGCCTTACGACGCCGCCAAGGCCCGGCTGGTGGTGCGGGAAATGGCGGACGCCCTGGCGCTGGAGCTGCTGGATAAGGGCCTGGTGACGGATCAGATGGCGCTGACGGTGGGCTATGATACGGAAAGCCTCAGCGATCCCATGCGCTGTGCGGCGTACCGCGGCCCGGTGGAGGCGGATTATTACGGCCGCCGGGTGCCCAAGCCGGCCTTCGGCAGCATCAATCTGCCCCGGCAGACGGCGTCCGCCGCCCTGATCACGGCGTACGTGATGCGTTTGTACGACCGCATCGTTCATCCGCAGCTGCTGGTACGCCGGATGTATGTGGTGGCCGCCCGGGTGGTGGGGGAGGACGACGTGACGCCTGCGGCGGCGGAACAAATGGATTTCTTCACCGATTATGAAGCGGAAGCGGCGGCGCGCGCCCGGATGGACAGCGCCCTGGCCCGGGAAAAGAAACGGCTGCAGGCGGTGCTGGAAATCAAAAAGAAGTACGGGAAAAACGCCATTTTGCGGGGCATGAATTTTGAGGAAGGCGCCACGGCCCGGGAGCGCAACGCGCAGATCGGCGGCCATCGGGCGTAAACACGGGAAAGGAAAAGGACCATGCAGTATCGGAAAGACAAATACGGCCGGGATCTGTCCATCCTGGGCTACGGATGCATGCGCTTCACCACGGCGGGCGGAAAAATCGACCTGGAGAAGGCGGAGCGGGAAATCATGACGGCCATGGACCGGGGCGTCAATTATTTCGACACCGCATACATTTACCCCGGCAGCGAAGCCGCGCTGGGGGAGATCCTGGAAAGGAACGGCGCCCGGGACCGGGTGTACATCGCCACCAAGCTGCCCCATTACCTGCTCAAAAGCCGGGACAGCGCCGAAAAATATTTCCGGGAGCAGCTGCGCCGCCTGCGTACCGATCATGTGGATTATTACCTGATGCATATGCTCACCGACCTGAAAACCTGGCAGCGGCTGGAGGAACTGGGCATTCCCGGCTGGCTGGAGGAAAAAAGGCAAAGCGGCGCCATCCGGCAGATCGGCTTTTCCTATCATGGGAACTCCGATATGTTCTGCCGCCTGGTGGACGCGTACGGCTGGGACTTTTGCCAGATCCAGTACAATTACCTGGACGAGCACTCCCAGGCAGGGGTGACCGGGCTGCGTTACGCCGCGCAAAAGGGCCTGCCCGTCGTCATCATGGAGCCGCTGCGGGGCGGCAAGCTGGTGAAAAATCTGCCGCCGGAAGCCGTGAAGCGCTTTGCGGATTTTCCGGTGCGGCGCAGCCCGGCGGAGTGGGCCTTCCGGTGGCTGTGGAACCAAAAGGAGGTCACCTGCGTGCTGTCCGGCATGAACACGGCGGAGATGGTGGAGGAAAACTGCGCCGCGGCCTCCGACGCCCGGGCGGACGCCTTTGGGGAAGCGGAAAAGCAGCTGCTGCGGGACGTGGTGCAGGCCATCAACCGCAAAATGAAGGTGGGCTGCACCGGCTGCCGCTATTGCATGCCCTGCCCCAGGGGCGTGGATATTCCCGGCACCTTTGCGGCGTATAACCGCTTCTATACGGAAAGCAGATTTGGCGGTTTGAAGGAGTATTTCATGTGCACGGCCCTGCGGCGGGATTCCACGTCCCCCGCCAACTGCATCGGCTGCGGCAAGTGTGAAAGCCATTGTCCCCAGGGCATCCCCATCCGGGAGCAGCTGAAAAAGGCCCGGCGCGCCCTGGGCGGCCCGCTGGTGGACGCTGCCGGCAAAGCGGTGAAGCTGGTGATGAAGTACTGAGCGGGAGGCGCTCCATGGAACGCAGCTACGACGATATTATTTCCCTGCCCCGGCCGGAAACGCCCGGGCATCCGCCCATGCCGGTCCGGGACCGGGCCGCGCAGTTTGCGCCTTTCGCGGCGCTGACGGGCTACGGCGACGCCATCACGGAGGAGGCCCGGCTGACAGAGGAAAAAATCGAACTGGGCGAGGAGGAAGCGGCGCAGCTGAATGAAAAGCTGGCGGCGCTGCAGCAGCGGGCGGCCGAAAAGCCGCTGGTCCGCGTGCTTTGCTTTCAGCGGGACGCGGTGAAGGAGGGCGGCGCGTACGTTCCCGTGCTTGGCCGTCTGAAAAGGATCGGGGAAGGGAAAATCTGGCTGGACCGCCGCACCGTGCTTCCGCTGGAGGACGTGCTGGACGTGACCGCGGTGGAGCAGTCTGTTTGAAAAACGCGGCATTGTGTCAGAAATACAGGCGGGGAGCAGCGCTCCCTGTTTTTTTATGCTGTGGCGTGCCGTCCGTCATTTGCGGAAAACAATTGACCAAAAACGGCATCTGCGGTATAATAGGGGACAGCAAAACGGGATTTTTTCCTGAAAGGAAGAAACAAATGAACATTTTTGTGTGCATCAAGCAGGTGCCTGCCACCAACAAGGTGCAGGTGGACGAAAAAACCGGGGTGCTCAAGCGCAGCGGCGTGCAGAGCAAAATGAATCCGTACGACCTGTTTGCCCTGGAAACGGCGCTGCGGCTGAAAGCGGCCCACGGGGGCAAGGTGACGGTTGGCACCATGGGGCCGCCCCAGGCCCAGGCCATCATTAAGGAAGCGTACATGATGGGGGCGGACGAAGGCTATGTGTTTTCGGACCGCAGACTGGGCGGCGCGGACGTGCTGGCCACCAGCTACACCCTGAGCCAGGCCATCCAGAGCGTGGGGGATTTTGACCTGATCCTTTGCGGCAAGCAAACCACCGACGGCGACACTGCCCAAGTGGGCCCGGCCATTGCCGAGCATATGGGCATTCCCCACGCGGCGTGGGTGACGCAGCTGACCGTGGAAGGCGACGGCGTCAACGCCCGGCAGCAATTGCAGGACGTGATCGAAACGGTGCATATGCCCTTCCCCTGCCTGGTGACGGTGGAGCAGGATATTTTCATGCCGCGCCTGCCGTCCCTGAAAATCGCCCGGGAAATCGGCGATAAGCCCATCCACATCCAGGGGCTGGATTCCTTCCTGGATACCGACGAAAGCCATTACGGCCTCAGCGGAAGCCCCACGCAGGTGGAGCGTATCTTCCCGCCGGAAAACGATACCGAGCATGAAATCTGGGAAGACGGCGACCGGGCGAAGAAGCTGTTTGACCAACTGAAAAAGTGGAAATTCGTGTAAAGGAGGCGGCAGATATGGCAAAAATCGCGATTCTGGAGCGCAAGTGCACGGGCTGCGGCCTCTGCGCCGGCAATTGTCCCTTCGGCGCCATTGATATGAAGGACGGCAAGCCGGAGCTCAACGCCGCGTGCAAGGTGTGCGGCATCTGTGTGAAAAGCTGTCCGGAAAAAGCCATCCTGAAACTGGAAACCAAGGTGGATTCCGTCGACAAATCCAAGTGGCGGGATATTCTGGTGTTTGCCGAGGTGTCCGGCGGCCGGCTGCATCCCGTGTCGCTGGAATTGATCGGCAAAGCCCGGGAGCTGGCGCGGAGCGTGGAATACTGCGTCAAGGCCGTGTTGGTTGGCAGCGGCGTCGCCGCCTTTGCCCAGGAACTGCGGCACTACGGCGTGTCCGAGATCGCCGTGTACGACGATCCGGCGCTGTCCTACTTCCGGGCGGACGCGTACGCCGCCTGCGTGGAGGATTACATCAAATATGCCCATCCCAGCGTGGTGCTGGTGGGGGCCACCAGCCTGGGCCGGTCCCTGGCGCCCCGGCTGTCCACCCGGTTCCACACCGGCCTGACCGCCGACTGCACCAAGCTGGAGCTGCGGGAAAACACCGACCTGGTGCAGATCCGGCCCGCGTTCGGCGGCAACATCATGGCCCAGATCATCACCACCAACACCCGGCCCCAGTTCGCCACGGTGCGCTACAAGGTGATGAACCCGCCGGAGCGCAGCGGGGAAGCAGCCGGGGAGGTGCTGATCCGGAAGATCCCCCGGGGCGTTCAGGAATCCAGGGCGTCCTGCGTCAGCATTCAGCCCATCCCGCCGAAAAAGAGCATCTCTGACGCGGAGATCCTGGTGGTGGGCGGCCGCGGGCTGCAAAAGGAAGCCGACCTGGACATGATCCGGGAGCTGGCCCGCTTGCTGGGCGGCGACTGGGCCACCACCCGTCCCCTGGTGGAAAAGGGCTGGAACACCAACGACCGGCAGATCGGCCTCAGCGGCCGCACGGTGCGCCCCCGGCTCATCATCACCTGCGGGGTCAGCGGCGCCATCCAGTTCACCGCCTGCATGAAGGGCAGCGATCATATCGTGGCCATCAACACCGATCCCCAGGCGCCGATTTTCGACGTGGCGCACATCGCCATCGTGGGCGATCTGTATGAAATCGTCCCGGCGCTGATCAAGCAACTCAAGGAGGCCCAGGCATGAGCAGATTTCAGCATGTAACCGAACAGGACCTGGATTATTTCCGCGGGCTGCTTCCGGGCCGGGTGTTTTCCGGGGATGCGATTTCCAGCGACTATGACCACGATGAAATGACGGAGTACGGCCACTTCCTGCCGGAAGCGGTGCTGCAGGCGCTGAGCACGGAGGATGTGCAGGCCGTGCTGAAATACTGCAACGAACGCCATATCGCCGTCACGCCCCGGGGCGCCGGCACGGGATTGTGCGGCGGCTGCGTGGCCATTTACGGCGGCGTGGTGCTGAGCACCGAAAAAATGAAGAAGGTGCTGGAAGTGGACCAGCGGAACATGACCGCCACGGTGGAGCCCGGGGTGCTGCTGATGGAATTCCCCAAGGCGCTGGAAGGCACCGGGCTGTTTTATCCGCCGGATCCCGGGGAAAAGACCGCCACCATGGGCGGCAACGCCATGACCAACGCCGGCGGCATGCGCGCGGTGCGCTACGGCGTCACCCGGGATTACGTGTTGGGCATGGAGGTGGTGCTGGCGGACGGCAGCATCCTGAACCTGGGCGGAAAAACGGTGAAAACCTCCTCCGGCTACAGCCTGATCGACCTGATGATCGGCAGCGAAGGCACCCTGGGCTTCCTGACCAAGCTGACGGTGAAGCTGGTGCCGGAGCCCAAGGTGAATTTGTCCCTGCTGATGCCCTTTGACGATCTGGACGCCTGCATCGGCGCGGTTCCCCGGGTGCTGTCCTGCGGGTGCGAGCCCACGGCGGTGGAGTTTATGGAGCGGGAGGTCATTTCCTGCGCGGAAACGTACCTGGGCAAGCAGTTCCCGGACACCAGCGCCAACGCCTACCTGCTGGTGCGGCTGGACGGCGCCAGCGCTGGGGCTTTGCAGCCTGCCATCGACACCCTGACCGACCTGGCCCTGTCGCTGGGCGCCAAGGATGTGCTGTTGGCCGATACCGACGAGCGCAAGGAATCCATCTGGAATGCCCGCGGCGCGTTCCTGGAGGCCATCAAGGGCTCCACCTCCACCATGGACGAGTGCGACGTGGTGGTGCCCCGGGACGTGATCCCCCAGTTCGTGCACAAGACCGTGGAAATCGGCCGGGCCGCCGGGGTGCGGATCCGCTCCTTCGGCCATGCCGGGGACGGCAACCTGCACATCTACGTCTGCCGGGACGATCTGCCGGAGGACGAGTGGAAAGAGAAGGTGGCCGCCGTCATGCGCGCGCTGTATGATGCCGCCCGGGATCTGCATGGCGAAGTCAGCGGCGAGCACGGCATCGGCCATGCCAAGAAAGCGTTCCTACGGGAAAGCGTGGGGGACAGGCAAATGGACCTGATGCGCGGCATCAAAGCGGTGTTTGACCCCAACGGCATCCTGAACCCCGGAAAGGTGGTAGAATAAATGAAAAAAACGACGGCGATGAAACGCTGGATGTCCCTGCTGCTGGCGGCGCTGCTGGCCGCCGCGCTGCTGCCCGCGCTGGGCGAGGAGACCCCGGCCGCCACGGCAATCCCCGAAGCCCCCGCTGCCGCGGAAACCCCTGCCGCGGAGCATCCGGTGATCTGCATTTCGGTGAAGGATTACGGGGACATTTACGCGGAACTGTACCCGGACACCGCGCCCATCACGGTGGCCAATTTCCTGAAGCTGACAGGCGAACATTTTTATGACGGCCTGACGTTCCACCGCATCATTTCCGGCTTCATGATCCAGGGCGGCGATCCGCTGGGCAACGGCACTGGCGGAAGCAGCGAACAGATCAAGGGCGAATTTTCCTCCAACGGCGTGGAAAACCCGCTGAAGCACAGCCGCGGTGTGCTGTCCATGGCCCGCTCCAGTTTGCCGGACAGCGCGTCCTCCCAGTTCTTTATCATGCACGCCGACGCCACCCACCTGGACGGCAATTACGCCGCCTTCGGCCAGGTACTCTCCGGCATGTGGATCGTGGACAAGATCTGCCAGGGCACCCCGGTGCAGGATCAGAACGGCACCGTGGCGAAGGAGGATCAGCCGGTGATCGAGACCATCCGGGAAGCCGCCCGGGAGGAAGCGGATGCCGCCCTGGCCGCGGAGGAAGCCAACGGCAAAAGCGGCACGGTGTACCGGGATCGGCTGAGCAATTTGAGCTTTCCGGTGCCGGAAGGCTGGAACCGGTACGTCGAGGCCATGGGAAGGACCATTTTCGTGCCTGCCGACATGGGCCACGCCCTGTTCCTGATCCGCACCAACCAATGGGACAGCCTGCCCGCGGCCTACAAGCAGTACTTTGCCGAGAACGGCCAGACCCGGAAGGATATGGGCACCGACGCCTTCAAAAAGGAATCGCTGATCGGCATGACAGGCCAGAACGCGGACAGCTTCACGGCGGAAACCCACAGCGGCGTGAAGTTCTACACCGCCGAGGTTACCGCTGAATCCGGCTCCGCCGTGTATTATGTGGGCGCCCATGACGCGTATGTGTATGTGCTGGTGTACAACGGTACCAAAGCGGACGAATATTTCGGCGGCGTCACGGCCATTCTGGATTCGCTGACGTTTGACTGATCAATCGTTGAACCGCAATAAATACAAAAGCACAGGGATTTTTCAAAAGCCCTGTGCTTTTCTCTTCCAACTTTTGAGGGTGTTTTGTTCAAGCTCCGCTTTCCGCCGCAGGCGGTGATGCGGCGGAAGGCCGGAACATACACCGATCCGAACTTTTCGTGAAGAACCTTTTTTGCGGAAAAGAAAAGGCAGCTGAAAAGCTGCCTTTTTGAGAATCCGGAACAGATCAGTTAGCCGTGGTGCCAAAGCGGAAGTTGTGGTCCTTCAGCCACTTGGCGCCGTAAGTGTTGCGCTTGACTTCAAACTGCAGGTTTTTGGAGCAGCTGCTGAACGCGTCGTCGGCGATGCTCTTCAGGCCGCTGCCCAGGCGCACGTAGTACAGATGCTCGCAGCCCTTGAACGCCGCCTTGCCGATGGAGGTGACGCTGTTGGGAACGGTCAGCTTCCGCAGGTCCGCGCAGCCCTTGAAGCAGTTGTCGCCGATGGATTTCAGCGATTTGGGCAGGAACAGGTCGTGCAGCGCGGTGTTGTTGGAAAACGCGGTGGTGGTGATCTTCGTGGTGCCCTCGGCAAAGGTGATCTTCACCAGGCCCTTGCAGCCGCCGAAGGCGCCTTCTCCGATGGTGGCGCAGGCAGCGGGAATGGTCAGCTCCGTGATGTTGTTGCACTTGGCAAAGGCGCCTTTGCCGATTTCCTTCAGGGATTTGGGCAGCGTCAGCTTTTTGATGCGGCTGCAGCCGGCGAAGGAATTGGCGGCGATGCTGGTGACGCCTTCCTTGAAGGTGACGCTGTTCAGCTCGGTGCAGCCGTTGAAGGCGCTGCCGGCCACGGACACGCTGCTGCCGGAAATGGTGACGGTTTTGATGCCGGTGCAGTTTTCAAAGGCTTTCTTGCCCACCGACGTCAGGGATTTGCCCAGCGTCAGGCTGGTCAGCCCCTTGCAGCCGGAGAACGCGCCGGTGCCGATGGTCTGCAGGGAGTTGGGGAACGTTACGTTGGTCAGGGGAACATTCTGGAACGCGTACTTGCCGATGCTCACCAGCTTGTCCGGCATATTGACCTTTTTCAGGGCGATACAGCCCTTGAAGGCGCTGTCCCCGATGGTTTGCAGGTTGGGTGGCAGGGTAACGGTGGCCAGGTTCATGCAATCCGCAAAAGCGCCTTCATCAATGGATATCAGCGTGCTGGGCAGGGTCACCTTGGTCAGGTTGCCGCAGTTGGCGAAGGCGGATTTGCCGATGTGCGTCACGCCTTTGGGAACGGTCAGGGTTTTCAGGCCGGTGCAGCCGGTCAGCATTTTATCCGGAATGGAGGTGAAGGTGGACGGCAGGGTGAACTTGCTCAGCTTGGTGCAGTTCTGGAACATGTTGCTGCCGATGTCCTTCAGCGTGGCCGGGAACACGAATTCTTCCATTTCGCAGCCGTAGAAGGCCTGGCTGCCAATTTTGGTGACGCCGTCCGGCACCACCAGCTTGTTCATTTTGCCGAAGGTGAGGAAGGAAGCGCGGATTTCGGTATACTGCTTGGAAAAGGTCACGGTGCTGGCCATTTTGCCGCCGAAGGGCGAGTTGCAGCTGACCGTGGTGGGCACAAAGGGAACGGTGGAAAAGGGGTTGTCGGCAAAGGCGTGGTAATCAATGTATTCCAGGGTGGAGGGGAAACTCAGCTTTTTCAGGCTGTTGCCCACAAAGGCCTGGCGGCCGATCTCCCGGAGCCCTTCCGGCAGCACCACGGAGCTGATCTTGGTGTTGTTCTGGTACGTCTTTTTGCCGACCTTGTAGGGGTCGGCCTTCTGGTAATATTCGCTGGAGGAAGGCACGAACGCATAGTCCGCAATGGCCACCACCGTTTTCCCCTTGACGGCGTTGGTCAGGTCAGGATTTATACTGCACGATGATGACGGATTTTTTGTCCAGTTCAGCGTACAGGTAATTGCTGTTGGCCTTCACCGGCAGGGGATCGTCGGCCATGTAGGTTTCCACGGTGGTTTTGGCCAGCGCGGAGCCGGATACCGCCAGCAGAGAAATGATCAGCAGACAAAACAGCAAAAGATACCCACGCTTCATCGGTGAATTCCTCCTCCAAGAGAAAATAGCATTTTATTATATCATTCACAGCCAATGTCTGTCAATTCTTTCAGGATGGGAAAACGCCTCTTGGAATCCATAAAACACAAGGAATCATCAGGCCTGAACATCATTACGCAAGATTGACAAACGTTGCCGCCCATGGTATAATGAAGATGCATGGGAAAGCATGCCGTTTTTTGTGACTTCTGACGCTGCCGGGCAGTGTTTTGGCAGGTGGCGGAAGATGAAAAACGGCCCTTGGGAAGCAACAAACGAAGCAGCAGAACGTTCATACCATAGTATGGCGGAATGTTGCTTCTGAAAGAGGCTGGCAATAGCCGCGGCAGAGCCGCGGAAGGCGAAGCTATGCCGTTTTTAGGGAGAGGCGAACCATGGAGGATTTCGTTCGGTGCGTTTTTTGTCAGACAGGAACGGAAGATGCGGTCGTTCGTCGAATCCAGGCACAGGGCCTGGGTACGGCTGTTTCGCCGCGGATGGTCAAGCCTATGAAAATCAACGGAAAATGGGCAGATCGGGAAGCGCTGCTGATGCCCGGATATATTTTTGTTTATGGGAACCGGGAAACGCCCTCGCAGGATCTGTGGAGAACGGATGGGGTCATCCGTGTGCTGACCTACCATGAACGGGACCGCGATGGGTACTTGACCGGCTATGATCTGGATTTTGCTCTGCGTATTCGCAGGAATCAGGGATTGTGGACAAAGCTGGCGGCCATTCAGGAGGGTGATTATGTCAGGATTACCGAGGGTGCCCTCCGGGAAATGCAGGGCCGGGTGGTTGCCATGAACCGGCACCGACACATGGCACAGATTGAGCTGCCTTTTCTGGGGGAAACCAGAAGAATTTGGCTGGGATATGAGATTACAGAGAAACTGCCGTCCGACGCGCCGTGACGTAGGCGGATGGACGTATCTTTCAGGTTTGAAAATACTGCATGGAATTCAATGGGATGCAGATTTACGAAGGGGAAGAGTATGTATAGAAGAGCTGCACAGGGTTGGCTGAAGCACTTGGACTTTATCATTTTGGACGAATTTGCCTTGCAGGCCGCGTTCATCATTGCATTTGCCATTCGACAAAGAAGCTTCCTGCCGTACAGTTCGTCGCTCTACCGCACTTTAGCCATCGTTCTGTTCTTGTTTGATTTGCTGGCGTCGATCCTGTTCAACACCATGCA
This sequence comes from uncultured Eubacteriales bacterium, assembly GCA_902773895.1. Classification (GTDB taxonomy): domain Bacteria; phylum Bacillota; class Clostridia; order Christensenellales; family Aristaeellaceae; genus RUG563. Next base: position 6,503 of record CACYGB010000007.1, on the reverse strand, counting down.
TGACGTGCTGAAGCGGAATCTACTCAAGGAGTTCGGCCAGACGCTGAAACAGGCACTGATCGTATTCGCTGGTGGTATTATTTTTATGTTCTCTATCCAGAGTGCCGAGGCGTACTCTCGTATTGTTCTGTATTTGACCCTGGGCTTCCATATCGTGATTGGTTACGGTACGCGGCTGCTTCTGAAAAAGCGGCTGCTCAGCAAGGGACAATACATCGGGGAAAAGGAATCAATGCTGGTGGTTCTGAATGCCGAAACGGCTGAAAAAACGATGGAAAGATTGACGGCTGCTTCCCTGGACGGGCACGTTATCGTCGGGGCTGTGCTGGACGATTCGGATGTTGGGGAGATCAAGGGAATCCCGGTGGTGGCCAATTTGAAGGATGCTGCCAATTACATCTGTCGGGAATGGATTGACAGCGTTTATATTGACTGCTCTACCAATGAGCCGGGCGTAGTGGAACTGATGGATGCCTGCCGTCAGATGGCCGTTCCCGTTCATTATCATATTCCGGGTATCGGTGTTGACGGAAGCAAGCAATTCGCGGAGGAAATTGGCGGCACAACGGTTATCACTACCACCGCAAATTACGCCACTCTGAACGATTTGCTGGCCAAGCGCCTGCTGGACATTATTGGTGGACTGGTGGGCAGTTTGATGACTTTGATTGTCATCGCCATCGTCGGTCCCAAGATCAAAAAGGCGAGCCCGGGGCCTATCTTGTACAAGTCCGAGCGGATCGGCCATAACGGGAAAAAATTCAAGATGTACAAGATCCGCTCCATGTATTTGGACGCTGACAAGCGCAAGGCAAGCCTGATGGCGCAGAACCGCGTCAAGGACGGCATGATGTTCAAGCTGGATTTTGATCCTCGGATCATCGGCAACGAAGAGTTGCCCGACGGCACCCGGAAAACGGGCATCGGCGAGTTCATTCGGAAAACCAGCTTGGACGAATTCCCGCAGTTTTTCAACGTGCTCAAGGGCGATATGTCGCTGGTTGGCACCCGGCCGCCCACGCCGGATGAATGGGAAAAATATGAATTCCATCACCGGGCCAGGCTGGCCTGTAAGCCGGGCATCACAGGCATGTGGCAGGTAAGCGGCCGCAGCGAGATCACAGACTTTGAAGAGGTGGTCAAGCTGGACACGGAGTACATCAATAACTGGTCCCTGGGCTTGGATTTCAAGATCCTGTTCAAAACAGTGGGTGCTGTCTTTGCTCATAAGGGTGCCATGTGAGTCGCTTTCGCAGGCTGCCTGGTATGGCAGAAGAACGGACGTTGCAGGAAAACAACAGGATGGTGGACAAGAATTGAAGCAGTACAGGATTGGCTACACGCAGGGCGTGTTTGACATGTTCCATATCGGGCATCTGAATCTGCTCAAACGGGCGAAGGAACAGTGTGATTTTCTCATCGTCGGGGTCAATTCGGATGAACTGGTGATGCAGTACAAGCAGAAAACGCCCATCATCCGCGAAACGGAAAGAAAGGCGATCATCGAAAATATCAAGTGCGTGGATCAGGCGGAGATCGTCGATACGCTGGATAAGCTGAACGCTTGGAACAGGTTCCATTTTGATGCCATTTTTATCGGGAGCGACTGGAAAGGAAACAGCCGCTGGGAGGAAACGGGGAGACAGCTGCGCCAGGTGGGCGCGGATCTGGTTTATCTTCCGTACACCGACGGAATTAGCAGCACCATCCTTCGGAAAGATGCGGATCAAAAGGTGGAAGGTTAATCAACTCGCCGCCGCAGAGAAAAAGATTCCTGTCTGCAGGAAATTGAGGAACGCAAAATGGAAACGAAAACAAAGCTTCAGCAGCTTCAGGCCGTGGAATTGAACATTTTCAAGGAAGTCGTCAGGATTTGCGACAAATACCGGCTGACGTATTTTATGAGCGCCGGCACTTTCCTGGGGGCGGTGCGCCACCATGGTTTCATCCCCTGGGATGACGACATGGATATGAGAATGCCGCGGCCGGATTATGAAAAGCTTCTGGCCGTTTTCCCTCATGAGCTGCAAGCTCCGTATGTTGCACGCCATTTTCAATTTGACCAGAACGTGCACCGGTATTTCTGCCGCGTTGAAAACACCAGGGTGCATTTGCACAGGAACCACACGGTGAACGGGCAGGACAGCAACGCCTGGATCGACATTTTCCCGCTGGACGGCATGCCTGAAAACCGCGTCCATTTTTTCTTTCGCAAAGTGCGTCTTCTTTACAGGAAAATGTGGATGCAGCTGTCCGTTTTCGATGAAATCGTCGATGTGAAAAAGAAGCGCGTTTGGTATGAGCGAATCATCGTATTCCTTGCGATGCATACCCCGATCCAGCGGCTGCTGTCCTGGGAATCCATGTGGAAGAAGCTGGATAAGGCGCTGAAGGCGTATCCGCTGGAAAAATCCAAATACTACATGAATTTTATGAGCGCCTACAAGTTCCGGGACATTATTCCCAAGACGGTTTATGGAAAAGGCGCGGAATATCCTTTCGAAGACGCGCTGTTCGCAGGACCGGAGGATTATGACGCTTTCCTAAAAACGCTGTACGGAGACTATATGAAGCTGCCTCCGGAGGGAAAAAGAAGAAAGCACGGCTTGGACGATGAATCGATTTCAATCGCTATCGACGAGTAACGAAAACAGGAGAAGGAAGCGGATGGAAACCTTCAAAGTGCTTCATATCAACGCGGGATCCGTGAACTTCGGCGGTGTATCCGCGCTTTGCCTGAATCTGTACCGGAATATTGACAGAGAACGGTTCCAGTTTGATTTCCTGACGCCCAATAGGACAACGTACGGCGAGTACCGAGAGGAAATCGAAGCCATGGGTGGCCATATCTATCAGTTTGGGATCGACGCAAACACCATTTCCGGGAAACGGGCGCTGAAAAGGAAACTAAAGGAGTTTTTCCGGGATCACTGGTATGATGTGGTGCATGTGAATTCTGGAATTCTGCTGTTCAACTGTGTCGCCGCTGATGCGGCACGGAAATACAGCGGCGCAAAAGTATTTGTGCATTCACACAGCAACGGCGGAAGAAACCGGCTGAAGGAATGCTTTTCCTTTATCCTGAAGCATTACCTGGTGTGCCGCGCGGACGAGCTGCTCGCCTGTTCCGAATCGGCAGCCCGGTACATGTTTCCCGCGAAAGCCGCGGAAAAGGCGGTGATTATCAACAACGGTATCGACGCGCAACGCTTCGTTTACAGGCCTGAGGTCAGGGAAAGAATCAGACGGGAATACGGGCTGGAAGATCGGTACGTTATCGGCCATATCGGCCGCTTTTCCCCGAAAAAGAACCAGGAATTCCTGATCAATCTTTTGCCGTTGATTCAACAAAAGAAAAAAAATGCTGTACTGCTTCTGGTTGGCCAGGGCGAATTGATGGAAAAGGCGAAAAACCGGGCCGCTGAGGCCGGCTTGTTTGACTCTGTATTGTTTCTGGGACAGCGTAAGAATACCGAGGATTTCTACCAGGCCATGGATGTGTTTGCGCTTCCGTCCACTCATGAAGGGTTTGGGATCGTGAATATCGAGGCGCAGACATCCGGGCTGAAGTGCGTCGTTTCAGACGCGGTACCGGATGCGGCAAACGTGAGCGGTCTCATGACGAAGCTGCCGCTGACGGCACCCGAAGAAAAATGGGTCAGCGAAATCCTGACCCCGCCATTAACGCGGGAAAGCCGGCTGGACGCTGTCGTCGAAGCCGGATATGACATCAGATCTTCCGCCAAGGCGCTGGAAGATGCCTATATGAAACATGAAAAAAGGTGTAAGTGATGAGTACGAAGAAGAATACGCAGTCCGAACTGGAACAGATCAACTCTTCCAAGAAACTCAGCGAGGTTCAAGTGTTTATGCTGGATATGCTCAAGCAGCTGGTGGCGCTGTTTGAGCAGAACAATATTCGCTATTACATGATCGGCGGCACACTGCTTGGTGCTATCCGACATAAGGGCTTCATTCCCTGGGATGACGACATTGACCTGGCAATTCCGCGGGAGGATTACGACCGCCTCCTGAACGACCTGGGCAAAAAGCTGCCTCCCAACATGAAGCTGCGGACCTATGACGACGACAGTTATCATCATTATTATTTTGCCAGGATCGTCGATACCAGGTACAGGATCCGCAGAGAGGGAAGCCTGAAGGAGCGGGAAGAGGAATTGTGGATTGACTTGTTCCCGCTGGATGGACTGCCCCGGAATCCTGCCAAGCGGGCATGGCACAAATTCAGGCTCCTTGCTCTGAAGCTGAAGTACCATTTCGCCAGCTTTGACAAGGTAAATCTGCTGCGGCCGAACCGACCGCTGTATCAGCGGATCATTATCAAGGCGTATATGATATGGCCCTTCAAAACCAGGAAATCCTACAAGGAAGTGCTTGATAAAATCGATAAGCTCCTGAAAAAAGCGCCGCTGGAAAAATCCGATTATTATATGGAATTCATGGGCAGCACCATCCCGTTCCGCGAAACCCTCACCCGGGAACAGTACGGGACAGGTACGCTGTACGATTTTGAAGATATGAAACTGAAGGGCCCAGACGACGCGCTTTTTTATCTGTCCCACGTCTACGGGGATTATATGTCCCTTCCACCGGCGGATAAGCGGAACTATCATGCAGCTGAGTTTATCAAGATCGAGTAAAGGAAGAGCAAATGAGAATCACGGTTGTTGGCGCTGGAAACATAGGGCTGGCCATGACGGCTTATATGGCGGTGACGGGAAAAGGCGAGATCTGCCTTTTTACGCGGAAAAACGTCCTTGAAAAAGGACCGCTGATTCTGAGCGACGCGGAAGAAGGCCGGGAGTACCGGACAGACGGGTTTCAGGTGACGGATGACCCCGAAAAAGCCTTCGGTGATGCGGATATTGTGCTGGTGACGTATCCCGCCTTTCTCAGGGTGGATTTCATCCGGCAGTATCGGGGGTATTTCAGGCCGGGTACCTGTCTGGTGTTTGTTCCGGGTTACGGCGGAATCGAGTACGCCTGTCGGGAACTGATCGACAGGGGCGTATTGTTGTACGGCTTTCAGCGCGTTCCATATGTCGCCAGGGCCAAAGCAACCGAAAAAGGCATGAGTGCTGGAATTCTTTCCAAAAAGAAGAAGCTGTTCGTCGGGGCTATTCCCTCGGAAAAGGGACGTAGCATATCAGAAAAGATCCAGGCCCTACTGGATATTCCGGTTGAAACGCTGAACGAATATCTTTCCATTACTCTGGCCCCGTCTAATCCATTGCTGCACATTGTCGGTTTGTATCATGTGTTCAGGGATTACCGGCCGGGCATGCGCTATGATGGGCCTATGGCTTTCTATGGGGAATGGAACGATGAAGCGTCAAAAATGCTGTTTGCCTATGACGCGGAATTGCAGGCTGTTTGCGCTGCTCTGAAGCCGTTTGATATGAAAGAGGTCGTTCCGTTGCCGGAGTACTATGAGTCCCCAACGCCGGAGCAAATGACGAAAAAGCTGAAAAGTATTGAGGCGTTTAAGGCGGTTTCGGTTCCCCTGATCCGGGACGGAGATGGATATATGCCGGATTTTCATTCCCGCATGTTTGTTGAGGATTATCCGTACGGCGTTTGCGTCATCAGGGATTACGCCCGTATTGCCGGGGTGCCCGTTCCGACGGTGGATTTCCTGCTGGATTTCTACTGCCGGGTTACGGGACACCGGTATTTTAACGGGGACGGAACCTACACGGATGAAATCTGGGACACGGGTGTTCCCGGAATTTACGGGATCCGCACGGTGAAGGACGCTTACGAATTCTACCATAAATGAGGGACGAGCGATGTATTACCTGAATCAGAACATCAAAGATCTTGTTCGTATTTTTGATCAAAACGAGAGAAAAGATTACCTGCGGTTGGATTTGAATGAAAACCCAGGCGGATTGCCGGAGGTGTTTATCCGGGACGTGCTGAAAGACGTAACACCGCAGTTCGTGGCGCAGTATCCGGAAACGCTCCATTTCACACAAGTGCTGGCGAAATATCTGAACACGGATATCCAGCATCTGTGCCTTGTAAATGGCTCGGCGGAGGGCATTCGTTATGTCATCCAGGCCTATACCGGTGAAAACGGGCGGATCGTCGGGGTCGTTCCTTCCTATTTCATGTTCCAGGTATATTCTGAGATGTATGGGAGGCAGTTTGTCAAGGTTCCCTATCAGGATGATCTGACCATGAGTGTGGACAGCATCCTGGCTGAAATGACGGAGGAGACGCAGCTGCTGATCCTGCTGAATCCCAACAATCCCATGGGAAACGTCTACACGGACGAGGAATTCGAACGGATCATGACGGCGGCACGCGAAAGGCAGATCACAGTGCTTGTCGACGAGGCGTACCACTATTTCTACCCTAAAACCTTTATCCGCTACGCGCTGGAGCAGGAGCACGTTTTTGTGACCAGAACCTTTTCAAAGATGTTTTCCATGGCCGGCTGCCGTCTGGGCTACGTCGCAGGCTGGCCGGAAGGAATC